>CAZVUH010000001.1:0-1364 GCA_964629565.1 uncultured Candidatus Saccharibacteria bacterium
CCTGCTTCTTGTCGATATCCACCGCCTGGTCGGCTTTGTTGAGCAGAATGACAACTTTGATATGCTGGCTGGTCAGCTGGAAGATGTAGCGTTCGAGCCGCTCGGGACTGAAGTCGTTATCGAGCGCCTGCATGATGAATGCCACATCGACATTCGCCGCGACGACCTGCTTATCCAGCAGGCGTCCGACGTGGCCGCGGACGATTTCACTGGTGCGGGGCAAGATAGTTTGGATAGTGACAGCCTCGTCGTCGGACGATTCGACTATGACCCAGTCGCCTATCTTCGGCATTTCAGAGACTTTGAGCTTATGCGTCAACGAACCGGCAAGCCGGGCGATACGTTCGTCTGGCAAGGCGATCTTATACTGTCTGCCGTAATCGGCAATGATGCGGGCGGGCATCAGACCAGGTGTGTGGTCTGCTTGCGATTCACGCGCCAGTCTTTCATTCCAGCCGTAATGCCGTAGTGTCGTCATAGGAAAAATGGAGCGATTAGCTGCGAATTTTGATCATTAATTCGAGGTTGGAAATATAGTGGCTAGGGTTGACCGCCTTGTTCTTTCGAAGATACGCCAGGTGGATTTCGCTAAAAGGCAGCGTGTTGTCCGGCCATTCGTCGGCGATAGGGCTGTAGCGACCGATCGTTTTCATACTTGGGTCGTCCTCCAGGGACTGTAGCTTTGCCTTGATCTCTTCGAAAGTCATGAATTCCATCAGATTGCTACCTTAACGGATTTCTTCTTTTTGATTTCTTTGCGTTTATTCTGACCTTTGGCCATGTTACGCCTTTCTAGTGTGCGATCACATCTACCATCCAGTATACCCTAGTAAGGGGTAAAAAGCGAATCGGTGCCGCGCGGGGCGCATTAATGGGAAAGTGCCAGGAAATTGCGGTATAATTTAAGAAAGTATGCGAGTCAGTTTAAATACAGTAAAACAATACACCGACGTGGACGTGCCGGTCGATGAGCTGGTGCAAAAAATCAACCAGCAACTTGGTGGCGTGGAAGCGGTTATCGACCTGGGTGCAAAATACAAAGATGCCGTGATCGTGAAAGTCGTCGAATGTGAAAAACATCCTGATGCCGACCGGTTGAACGTGACGAAGATTGATGACGGCGGCACGATAAAGGATGTCCCACGCGATGAGAACGGTCTGGTGCAAGTAGTCTGCGGTGCGCCGAACGTGCATGCCGACATGTTCGCCATTTGGCTGCCGCCGAAGAGTACGGTACCGGCAAGTTTTGAAGACGATGAACCGTTCGTACTGGACGCACGTGAGCTGCGTGGTGTCCTGAGCCAAGGTATGCTCGCGGCGGCCGACGAACTGGCGATCGGCAGTGACCATGCGGGCATCGTGGA
>CAZVUH010000001.1:1464-7248 GCA_964629565.1 uncultured Candidatus Saccharibacteria bacterium
TGCGCGCTCGTGGCGATGGGCAGCAAGGCGATCAACAATATCGTCGACGTGACGAACTATGTGATGCTGCTGAGCGCACAGCCGACCCACGCCTATGACTATGACAAGCTCCGTGGCCACAAGATCGGTGCCCGGATGGCTCATGCAGGTGAAAAAGTGGAACTGCTGAACGGCAAATCTTATGAACTGACCGATGAAGACATCGTCATCGCCGACGGTGAAGGCCCGATCGGTCTCGGTGGCATCATGGGCGGCGGCAACAGTGAAGTCTCCGCTGAGACGAAGAATATCGTGCTGGAGGTCGCCACGTTTGACATGTACGCGGCCCGCAAGTCGAGTATGCGGCACGGTATATTTACCGATGCGCTGACGCGTTTCAACAAGGGCCAGTCGCCACTGCAAAACGATCATATTCTGAATCTTCTGATGATGAGCATCAAAGATGTCTCGTCGGCCGAACAGGCAAGCGGTGTCATCGACCTTACTGGTGACGTGCAGTCATGGCCGGCGGTCGAAGTCGGTGTGCAGTTCATCAATGAACGGCTTGGGCTCGAGCTGACATCCGGGCAAGTAAAAACGTTGCTCGAGAACGTCGAATGCCGAGTGGACGGTGATGAAACGCTGCGTGTCACGCCACCGTTCTGGCGGACTGACATCGAGCTCCCTGAAGACGTCGTCGAGGAAGTCGGCCGTCTGTATGGCTTTGACAAACTGCCGCGTGAACTGCCGATGCGCAGCACGAAGCCCGCTCCGAAGAATCAGCTACGCGAGCTAAAGACATTCGTGCGCGAGCAACTGTCACGTGCCGGTGCGAACGAAGTCCTGACATATAGTTTCGTCCACGAGAAAGTCCTGTCGCGTGCCGGTCAGAATGCCAAACATGCTTTCCGTCTGTCGAACGCCCTGAGCCCCGACCTGCAGTACTACCGCCTGAGCCTGACGCCGAGCCTGCTCGACAAAGTACACATGAATAACAAGGCCGGTTATGAGGCATTCGCCCTGTTCGAAATGAACAAGACGCATTTCAAAGGTGAGATGGATCCGGACGAACCGGAAGTTCCGAATGAAGATACGCATGTGGCTTTCGTGTTGTCGTATGGTGATAAGAAACGGCCCGACGGCGCGGCGTTCTATCACGCGAAGAAATATCTTGAGCAGCTGACCGATCTCGGTAAGCATGAACTCGTAGCGCTGAGTGATTTTGACCTCACAACCGACGAATGGGGTGCACAACTGACGGCACCATATGAGCCGGCACGTTCGGCATTGATCGTAAAAGACGGTCAGATATGGGGTGTCTTCGGTGAGTTCACCAGTCGCGTCAGAAAAGCGTTCAAGCTGCCTGAGTTTACGGCCGGTTTTGAACTGCATGCCGACCTGATCACTACTCCTTCGCCGGACTACGCACCACTATCGAAGTATCCGTCGACGACCCGCGACGTATCGTTCGAACTTGCCACCGAAACGGCTTATGATACCGTCTATAGCACGTTCCAGTCGGAAATCACGTCTACGAAATCGGCAGACGTCCGTACGACGATCGATCCGGTTTCCATCTACCAAGCGCCCGACGCCGCCACGAAAACCGTTACGCTGCGCGTGACACTGACTTCTGATGATGCGACATTGCGTGGCGAAGACGTTACCCGTACGGTCGACACGGCTGCTGATAAGACGGCAGCCAAAATCAGCGCCACTATCGTTTAGCTCGGCGGTTTGTCGAAACACTTTAACCGGTGTATGATTGTAAGCAAGAGCGCTATGAAAAAGATAATACGATTGGTCCTTGTTCTCGGGGTTGTTGCAGCGGCTGGCTTGTTAGTAACAGGACTGCTTTTAGGCGGCAACGTTGATATTCTCAATCCAAAAGGTGTCATAGCCGACCAGCAGCGTAATCTGCTGGTTTTCGTACTTTGCCTGAGCCTTGTCGTCGTCATACCGGTCTTTGCTTTGCTCGGATTCATCTCGTTGAAGTACCGAGAGAGCAATAAAAAAGCGAAGTACACGCCGGACTGGGATCACAACAAGTGGCTCGAGACCATCTGGTGGGGAATACCATGCGTGATTATTCTTATCCTGGCGACGGTGACATGGTTTACGAGTCACTCGCTCGACCCGTACAAACCGCTCGAATCGGACAAGCAACCGGTAAACGTACAAGTCGTGGCGTTGCAGTGGAAGTGGCTGTTCATTTATCCGGACTACGGCGTGGCGAGCGTCAACGAGCTGCCGATTCCGAACCAGACACCGATCAACTTCACGATTACCGCCGATGCGCCGATGAACTCGTTTTGGATTCCAAGCCTCGGTGGCCAGATATACGCCATGAGTGGCATGTCGACGAAACTTCACCTTCAGGCCGACAAAGAGGGCACGTATAAAGGTTCATCCGCCAACATCAGCGGCCAGGGCTTTGCCGATATGCGGTTTAACGCCGTTGCCATGTCGCAATCAAAATTTGATGACTGGGTGGCCCGGGCCCGTTCGTCAGATCGTTCACTCGCGCAGTCGCAGTACGAACAGCTCGCTTTGCCGGACAAAAGCCCCGTCATCTACTACCGGCTTGATGATAAGGAACTGTATGATTCAATCGTCATGAAATACATGGGACCGATGAGTGATCATAACCATGGCGGTACGTATGAGACGCCGTCGTCGATGGAATCAATGCATCATGAGATGGGAGATATGAAATGATACAGGCACTTGGCAGCTTGCTGCTTGGCCGGTTGAGCCTCGATGCTCTTCCGCAGGACATGATTACGATCGGCGGCGCTGTCGGCATGACGTTGAGTCTGCTATCGATCGTCGCGCTGATCACGTATTTTAAGAAGTGGAAGTGGCTTTGGAAAGAATGGCTGACATCACTCGATGCCAAGAAGATAGGTGTCATGTATGCGATCGTGGCGATCATCATGCTGCTGCGTGGCGTGGCTGACGCGTTGATGATCCGGACGCAACAAGCCTTGGCCGTTGGTGACGCCAAAGGGCTGGTAGACTCCGACACATTCCAACAGGTCTTCACGGCGCACGGTACCATTATGATCTTCTTCGTCGCCATGGGACTGATGTTCGCGCTTATCAACTGGGCCTTACCGCTTCTTATCGGTGCCCGCGATGTGGCATTCCCGTTCATGAACTCGGTCAGTTTCTGGCTGTTCGCGGCCGGTATGGTGCTCGTCAACATGTCGCTTATCATTGGCGAGTTCTCGCCCGGGGGTTGGCTTGGGTACCCGCCTTTGACGGAACTGGCATACAGCCCCGGCGTCGGGGTCGACTATTGGATATGGGCATTGCAGATCGCCGGTGTCGGCAGCTTGCTGTCCGGTATTAACTTCCTGGTGACGATCCTCAAGATGCGTGCACCTGGTATGACGCTCATGAAGATGCCGATCTTCGCCTGGAGCGTGCTGGTTACGACGATCCTTATCATCTTCGCATTCCCGATTCTGACGGCGACGCTCGGTATGTTGGGTCTCGACCGACTGCTTGGCATGCATTTCTTTACCTCGAGTTTCGGCGGGAACCCGATGATGTACATCAATCTCATCTGGGGATGGGGGCACCCTGAAGTCTATATCCTGGTACTGCCGGCATTCGGTGTCTTTTCGGAGGTGGTGGCCACCTATTCGCGAAAGCGGCTGTTCGGCTACACTTCGATGGTTTGGGCGTTGTTTGCCATCACGTTCTTTTCGTTCGTCGTCTGGTTGCACCATTTCTTCACGATGGGCGGCGGAGCCAACGTGAATGCATTCTTCGGTATCACGACCATGATCATCGCAATTCCGACCGGCGTGAAAATATTCAACTGGCTGTTTACGATGTATGGCGGCCGGATCGACTTCAAGAGCCCGATGACGTGGTTCCTGGCGTTCGTGATCACGTTCACGATCGGCGGCATGAGCGGCGTTATCTTGGCAATACCGGCAATCGACTTCCAGGTTCATAACAGTCTGTTCCTGGTGGCTCATTTCCACAACGTAATCATCGGCGGTGTCGTCTTCGGTTATTTTGCCGGTCTGACGTATTGGTTCCCGAAAATATTCGGCTTCAAACTGAATGATTATCTGGGGCGTTTGGCAAGCTACTGCTGGTGCCTCGGTTTCATGGTCGCCTTCCTGCCGCTCTATGCCCTAGGACTGATGGGCGCGACCAGGCGTCTCGACCACTACGACGCATCGACCGGCTGGCAAAGTCTGTTTATCGTCGCCGGTATCGGAGCGATGATAATCTGTCTGGGCATCGGGCTACAGTTGTTGCAAATAGGGGTCAGTATCTGGCAGCGCAAGAAAAACATCGATTCGACAGGTGACCCATGGAACGGCCGGACGCTTGAGTGGTCGGTACCGTCACCGGCGCCGCATTATAACTTTGCGATCACGCCGGTTGTAACGGACCGGGACCAGTTCTGGGTAGACAAACAGAAGCTGTTAGACGGCAAGCCGTTGCCGCACCGGGAATATGTCGATATCGAACTGCCAAGAAACAGCGGCCTGGGTATCATCATCGCCGGCCTCGGCTTCCTGGCGTGTTTTGGATTGATCTGGCATATATGGTGGCTGGTGGTTATCGGCCTCGTCGGTGTGGTCGTGGGCGTTGCCGTGCGTGGATCGGATGATGATACCGAATATACGATTACAGCCGAAGAATTACGCAAGCTCGATCATGAGCATCGGCACGTACGGAAAGGAGCGCAAGTATGAGCCAGGTTACCACGTCCGCTATGCATACGGATGATTCGAAGACAACCCTAGGGTTCTGGATCTACCTGATGACCGACTGTATGTTGTTCGCCGCCTTGTTTGCGACGTTCATCATCCTACGCGGCAATGTCTTTGGTGGTCCGGCGGAGTCGGAACTGTACCATATGCCGTTTGTTCTTGCCGAGACGCTCATTCTGCTTACCAGTAGCTTTACCTGCGGCCTGGCGATGATGTCATTGCACCAGAAGCAGACGCGACGGGTCATCACGTTACTCGGCGCTACCTTCGTGCTCGGTATCGCGTTCCTGACGCTTGAGCTCAATGAGTTTGGCGATTTGATACGGGAAGGGCACAGCTTTACGGCCAGCGCATCGTTATCGGCTTTCTTTACGCTGGTCGGTACGCACGGACTGCACATCACGATTGGATTGATCTGGCTGGTTGTACTGTTCTGGCAACTGCTGAATCGTGGGATCACCCGCTCAACGGCACGCCGGTTGACGCTCTTTAGCATGTTCTGGCACTTCCTTGATGTTATCTGGATCTTCATCTTCACGATTGTCTATCTTATGGGAGGAGGCGGACTCGTATGAAACAAACCGAACATGTAAGCGTAGCAAAATACCCCGGTACGATAGCCTCGTATACGCTTGGATTCGCTGCTTCGCTCGTCCTGACATTCGCCGCCTACTTAACGATTACCCAGCACTGGGTCCACGATACCGGTTTGGCGCTGGGCGTCATCATGACGCTGGCGGTCATACAGCTTGTCATCCAATTGGTTTTCTTCTTGCACCTTGGCCGCGAATCGAAACCGCGTTGGAACTTGACGGCGTTCGTGTTCATGGTGATTCTAGTGAGTATCATCGTCGTCGGCTCGCTGTGGATTATGAACAACCTAAACTACAACATGCAGATGACACCGGAACAAATGAACGAATATATGCTCAAAGAAAGTAAAAAAGGATTCTAAATGGCTTCAGTCCGTGAATATTACCAACTGACAAAACCGGGAGTGTTGTACGGCAATGTCCTGACGGCTGCTGCGGGATTTTTACTGGCAGCCAGCGGAAAATACGAT
>CAZVUH010000001.1:7348-9164 GCA_964629565.1 uncultured Candidatus Saccharibacteria bacterium
CTGTCGAAACGACGTTCGATTCACGGCACGTTGGTCGGCAGTATTTCCGGCGCGATGCCGATCATTGGTGGGTATGCGGCAGTGACCGGCCGAGTCGACGCCGGCATGATCATCGTATTCTTTATCTTGTTTTTCTGGCAATTTCCGGAGTTCTACTCGATCGCCATTTATCGCCGTAAAGAGTACGCCGCCGCCGGGATACCGGTCATGCCGGTCGTAAAAGGTGTCCGTTCGACGACGATTCAGATTTATATCTATACGGTATTGTATGTATTAAGCACCTTACTGCTGATGTTTTATGCCTATGTCGGCTTGACCTATTTCATCGTCATGTCGGCTACCGGTGCTTACTGGATATGGCTTGCCGGCAAGGGTCTGACGACACGGGCGCCGAGCGCCTGGGCGCGCCAAATGTTCAAGTATTCGATGGTAACGATTCTGGTGTTATGCGTGATGCTGGCCGTCGGTCCGGTGTTACCATAAGCATGGTATACTGTCAGAAGTTAAAATGAGATAAAAAAGGATACGACTCGATGAACGTAACGATTGTAGGTGGTGGTTTTGGTGGAGTGAAGGCCGCGCTTGAACTGGCTAAAAACAAACGCAACCATGTGACACTGATCAGCAACAAACCTGATTTTCAATATTATCCTGCACTCTACGGCACTGCAACGGGCCGCAGCCACTTGCAGTCATGGGTACCACTCGGTAAGATTTTTGCGAACCGGCCAAACGTCGATGTGATCATCGATGAGATCGTCACGCTTGATCCGGAAACCAAGACAATCAGTGGTAACTCGGGTACTACTTACAAATATAATCTGCTCGTTCTGGCGCTCGGCACCATAACGACCTACTTCGGTATCAAAGGCCTGGATACGTACTCGTTCGGTATCAAGTCGGCGGAGGAAATCCGTGAGCTGAAGCAGCACTTGTATCATTCGATGTTCGAAGAGCGCAAGATGGACAAGGATTATGTCATCATCGGTGCCGGTCCGACCGGTGTCGAACTGGCTTCGGCTATGCACGAGTACCTGGAGCGTTTGCGTGAAGATTATCGCTTACCGAAACGAAAAGTCCGCATCAATCTCGTCGAAGCGGCACCGCGCGTATTGCCACGGATGTCGGAAGCAGCCAGCCGCAAAGTCGAAGCGCGGCTTAAGAAACTCGGTGTCCATGTAATGACCAATCAGAAGGTCGAAGAGCAGACAGCCGACGCGCTTATCGTGAACGGCAAGCCGCTCAAGAGCCATACGGTCATCTGGACATCCGGCGTAGCGAATTCGCCGTTTTTCCAAGCGAATGCCGAACATTTCGTGTTTGCTAAGAACGGCAAAGTCGTCGTCGACGAGCATATGCGCGCACTGAAAGATGTGCATGTGATTGGTGACAATGCCTTTACGCCGTATAGCGGTCTGGCGCAGACGGCGCTGCATGACGGCATTTTCGTAGCGCGTAACCTGCAACGCAAACAGGATGGTAAGAAGCGGAAACTGTACAAGGCCGTTTTGCCTCCCGTGGTTGTGCCGGTAGGTGAGAATTGGGCGATATTCGAATGGCACAAGCTGCGGTTAAGCGGCTGGCTGGCATCGCTCATTCGTCAAGCGGCCGATATGATCGGTTATTCCGACATTCTACCGCTTGGACAGGCACTCGGCGTCTGGCACGCCCAAAAGGTCATGGAAGATGATTACTTCACGCCCAACGTTGAAGACAAATAACCGTTTACTGGTATAATAAGACAAGTAAATTGAGGAATAGGGAGACATATGGCGACACGAAGAAGTCAGCGTATATTTATTTGGATTATTACACT
>CAZVUH010000001.1:9264-14041 GCA_964629565.1 uncultured Candidatus Saccharibacteria bacterium
GTATAGTAATAAAACGAAAGAATAACATGAACGAGACGATACGAGACGTAATAATGATCGGTGCAGGTCCAAGCGCGCTTGCGGCTGCCGTTTACACGACCCGTGAAGACATCGATACGGTATTGTACGAAAAAGGCGTCATCGGTGGTATGGCGGCAATAACTGACCGGGTTGATAATTATCCAGGTTTCCCGGAGGGCGTGGAGGGCATGAAGCTGGCCGAGCTATTACAGGCCCAGGCGGAGCGCTTCGGAGCCAATATAGATTTCGGTGAAGCGACGGCTATTCGTAGCGAGAATGACGTGAAAGTCGTGACGATCGACGGGAAAGACGTCATGGCGAAAACCGTATTGATTGCGACGGGCAGCGACTACAACAAGATCGGCGTACCGGGCGAAGCGGAGTTCTATGGCCGCGGCGTGCATTACTGTGCCACATGTGACGGCGCGTTCTATCGTGACAAACGGCTGGTAGTAATCGGCGGTGGCAATTCAGCGGTCCAGGAATCGATATTCTTGACGCGTTTTACGTCCCATATCGATCTGCTGGTCCGTAGTACCGTAAAGGCCAGTGAGATTCTTCAACATGAGCTCCAGAAGTACGTTGATGAAGGCAAGATAACCATTCACCTTGGCGTCAATACCAAAGAGATTCGTGCCACGGAAGGCAAAATTACTTCAGTGTTGGCCGAGAGAGACGGCCAAGACGTCAGCTTTGAGACCGATGGTGTCTTTGTCTTCGTGGGACTGAAGCCGAACACGCAGTTTCTGCAGGGAAGTTCGATCGCGCTCGATGAACATGGACTTATCAAGACCAATGAACGTCTTGAGACCTCGATGCCCGGCGTGTTTGCCAGTGGTGACGTCCGCAGCGGGGCGACGCTACAGATAGCCAGCGCAGTAGGTGAAGGCGCCGCGGCGGCCTTGGCGATCCGTGAACACCTCGACGCCATGAAGCGCACGGCCTGATTCTTAGAGGACGTGGTTCTTAAGAAAACGCTCGAGTGCTGAATAGATCCGGGCGTCTTCTGTTTCCAGAGCGACTTCACGGGTTCCCAAGAGAACACCGCCTTGGACGAAATTATGCGAACCGGTCAGAGCGATCCGCCTGCCGTCCGGCATCTCAAACAGAATGAATTTGGCATGCAGATATTGTTTGTGCGTATAGCGCGTCTTTTGGTGACTGAAGGCCATGCCACTCCGAATGACCAGCCGGTCCAAACCTTCGGCATTTCGCCATGGGTTGAAATAAAGGTGTGCATCCGTGCGTCTCAGAAGCCGGCTTAATTTACCCGTCGGACAGTACTGTGAAACGAGTGTGACCTTGTCGGCTTCTTCGGCGAGCGCACAGGCGCGACGATAAATGATCGAATCAAACGGCAGGCCGCCATCAATATGGGTGATACCGGTCTTAGTGGTAATACTGCGGCTGCGGTAGGCGAAATGGCCGCTGTCCGCCTTTACCAAACGATCATATTCACTGATTAGGATCGTCGCCAAATCATGGTCATGCACTTTGAACATATAGTCGTTGCTGCTGATGCCGGTGTCGTAAAGATTAACCCCGCCAAAAGAGTAAACCGTGTCGTCGACCACGCACCATTTTATGTGGGTCCGGCCAGTGAAAGGAGTATTGCTAAAGCGGCCCAGCCAGTTGAAATTCACTTTGCTGTTTTCGAATTGCCGCATCATGTTTGTCGTGGCGCGCGTCTTCTTCGTAAAATAGCGGGTCGGGATGAAATGACCTGACAACTCGCCATAGGTAAAGACGTCGGCCGCAACGTCGACTTGGACGCCGCGCTCAGCTGTCTCGCAAAGCGCATCGATCAACTCATCCGTCGCCTCATCATCAGTCACGAGCATACACAAAAAAGATACCCGGTGTTTAGCTCGCTTGATGGCATTCGCCGCATCATGGATATACTCACGGGGTAACAAGAGGACAGGTTTTTTAGGTGACATAATTGAACTCATTATACCACTGGTCGTTAGCAGAACTACACCGAAGACATAAAAACTGTTAAAATGGGTTTATTAGTAATGACAACATAACAATATGAGAGGTACTATGCCTGATTTTAATAAAGTCTTAACACCTGGTAACGTTGATAACGGCGAGATCAACGTCGTGATTGAAATTCCAAAATGGTCGACACTGAAGATCGAGTGGAACCGCGACCTTGCCGCCTTCGAACTCGACCGCGTAGAACCAAGCACGTTCCCGAAGCCCGTCAATTACGGTTTCATTCCGCAGACCCTCGATGAAGATGGCGACGAACTCGACGTCTTGTTCCTGACGAACGAACCGGTACCGACCGGTGTCTTCTCGAAAGCCCGCGTGGTAGGCGTGCTCCGTTTCGAAGATGACGGCGAAGTCGATGACAAGATCATCGCCGTTCCGGCGGACGATCGCAATACCGGCAACCAGATTACCGACATGACCGACCTGCATGAACAATGGAAGCAAAAGATAGAACATCATTTCAATCACTACAAAGACCTGAAGAAGCCAGGATCGACTATCGTCAAGGGCTGGGGCGACGTGAGTGAGGCAAAGCAAGTCATTCACGAGTCTATCGAGCGCTGGAACAATCGCTAAACCAACATGAAAATTATTCGTTCAGCGAAAGTCGTCGTGATTGATGCGGACGGCAAAGCATTGCTGTTACGACGAAGCGGCACGCATCCGCGTTATGCGCTAGATGCGGATATTCCCGGTGGCACGATCGAAGAGAATGAGACGATCGAGGCTGGTCTGGTGCGTGAACTGCAAGAAGAAACCGGGATCACCGCGGCAGAAACCGACTTAAGACTTCTCTATACCATGACATTTGACGCCATCCCTGGCATCTCAATCAACCGTCTGCTCTATGGCCTGCAGATCGACCAGTCCAGTCCTGATGTGCAGCTTAGTTGGGAGCACGACCGCTTTTCTTGGGTACCAGTTGCGGAACTGAAGGGGCTCGAGCGGCCTTACCAGACGGGCGTCGACTATGTGAACGATCACGGTCTGTGGTCGGAAGTCTAAGTTTTTCGTTTCCGTCGCAGACGCTCGGTCATCTCGCCTAAGATGCCACGTTTCTGACGTGACAGCTGAAGACGAAGTTTCCCCTTGGCGTGTGCGCTTGTCAGGTATTCTTTCCATTCCTGCTTCGGTTTGGCGGAATTACTGGTCAGGATTTCTACCATATCTCCATGCTGCAACTGATGGCTGAACGGTTTCATGACACCATTGATCTTAAAACCGCTGGCACGTGCCGCCACGTCAGAATGGACGCGATAGGCAAAATCGAGTGGATACGATTCACGCGGCAAATCGTAGATATCACCTTTCGGTGAGTACACGAAGATGCGGTCGTTGAAGAGGTTCATTCGAAAACTCTCGGAGTCGAATGTCTTTTTCTTGCTGGTCTTGGCGGCAGTCACCTGCAGATCTTTGATCCATGACAAATGCTCAGGGAGTTCGGCGATATGACCCTTACGGTACGCATCGGTCAGCTTCTGTTCGTTGTAGTGGAAACTGGCAGCCAGACCACGCTCGGCGTATTCATGCATTTCCTGGGTGCGTACCTGGAACTCGATGATCTGACCCGTGTTCGTCTGGACCGTAGTATGTAGGCTCTGGTAGCCGTTCTGTTTCGGCTTGGCGACGTAATCCTTGATGCGGTCGAACAGCGGTGTATACAGCTCATGTAGTGCGGAAAGTACGAGATAGCAGGTATCAAGATCCTTGACGATGATCCGCAGGGCGATCAGGTCATGGATACGGTCGATATCACCCTCGACGCGATCCAGTTTCTTGTAGAGACTGTAAACACTTTTGACTCGGCCGTCCATTTTAAAATCTATTTTCTCTTCGTGCAACTTGCGGTCAATCTCCCGCCGAACCGTTCGTAATTTTTTCTCACTCTTTTTGAGACGGCTATCGAGCAAGGCCTTTGTCCGGACGAAATCTTTTGGCGTCAGATAGCGGAAACTAAGCTCCTCGAGTTGCACGCGGGTGCGGCCCATATTGAGCCGGTCGGCAAGCGGCGCAAAGACTTCCATGGTTTCGCGGGCTATCTTTTTCTGCTTGTCACGGGACATGTGTTCAAGGGTCCGCATATTATGCAGTCTGTCGGCGAGCTTGATAATAAGAACGCGCACGTCTTGGCCGACGGCAATCATCAGTTTTGTCAGATTGTCCTTTGTTGCCGGCAAATAGCTTTCAAGGTCGCGCATACCGCTGCGGACTTTGCTGACTTTTGTCACGCCATCGACCAGAAAAGCGACATCGGCGCCAAATAAGCTTTCAATCTGTGACAAACTTAGGTCCGTATCCTCGACGGTATCATGCAGGACGCCGGCGATAACCGAATCTATATCCATTTCCCACTCGACCAGGATAGCGGCGACGGAGAGGGGGTGGACGATGTATGCTTCGCCGCTTTTGCGCTTTTGGCCGGTATGGGATTTGGTCGCCACGTCAATGGCATGATCAAGCTCGAGCAGCTGCTCTTCCGTGTAGTTTGGGGTGGCTTTGTCAAGCAGCTCATGTTTGTTCATAGGTCTATTATACAAATAAAAACACCTCTTGGAGAGGTGAAGTGGTGTTGGCGGGAGCCGGACGCAACGCGTCCAGCTCCCGCCGGGTTGTACTCAGCCGATCCAGGGGCGGTAGTTCTCATTGATCCAGTCGATGATCAGCTGACCGACAGTGCCACTGTAGCGACGACGAATCTCATCTTCGCTCTGTGCAGCCAGGTCTGCGACCTTGTCTTGGATGCGGGAGGTCAGAC
>CAZVUH010000001.1:14141-42173 GCA_964629565.1 uncultured Candidatus Saccharibacteria bacterium
TGCCCGAACGGGGCATCGTAGAGTCTGGCCATTGGCTGGACTCCTTTCTGGTGCTGCCGTTCGCTGGCCTCTGGTAGGCTGGCGATCGAAAACGGCGATAAGAAGACAGAATCTCTCTGCTGATCGCCGCTTTCGATGTTCTGTAAAGGTACTATTATATTATATCATATTTTTGCACGAAACACAATAATTTGTATCCTAGTGGGTGAGCTAGTATAATTCAGACAGAATACGCTAATGCTTTACGAAAAAAAGGAGTGGGCACACATGGCAAAAACGAAAGTAGCTATCAACGGGTTCGGCCGTATCGGTCGGAATGCCTTCAAGATCGCGTTTGACCGCAGCGATTTGGAAATCGTCGCGATCAACGATCTGACTGACACGAAAACGCTGGCGTACCTGTTAAAGCACGACAGCAACTATGGTACATATAAGTATGATGTTTCAAGCGATGATCAGAATATCATCGTTAACAATCAGCCGGTCCGTGTTCTGGCCGAAAAAGACCCGACTGCGCTGCCATGGGGAGATATGGGCGTCGATCTGGTGATTGAATCGACCGGGTTCTTTACCGACAAGGACGGTGCGAGCAAACATGTCCAGGCTGGTGCGAAGCGCGTCGTTATCAGTGGTCCCACGAAAAGTGATGGTGTCGATACGATCGTCCTTGGCGCCAACGAAGACGGTATTCCCGGCGCGACTGAGGTTATCAGCAATGCCAGCTGTACGACCAACTCACTTGCCGTCGTCATGGCGATCCTGGATGCCGAATTCGGCGTCGAGAAATCACTCATGACAACGGTGCATAGCTATACTGCCAGCCAGGCCTTGCAGGACGCACCAAAGAAAGACTTGCGCGAAGGCCGTAATGCGGCTGAAAATATCGTGCCGACCAGCACGGGCGCAGCGGTCGCCGTTACCCAGGCACTTCCCGGTTTGAAAGGGAAATTCGATGGCATCAGTATGCGCGTACCGACACCGGTCGTATCGATCAGCGACGTGACGGCGTTGCTTAGCCGCGACGTAACTGTCGAGGAAATTAACGATCTCTTTAAGAAATCTGCCGCCGAACCGTTCTACCAAGGAATTCTTGGCGTCAGTGACGAACCGCTCGTCAGCCGGGATTACATCGGCAATAGCCACTCGGGTACGGTTGATCTGCCGTTGACGCGTGTCGTCGGTGGCAATCTTGTAAAAGTCTGCGTCTGGTATGACAACGAGTGGGGCTACTCAAACCGCCTTGTCGAATTGGTGGCGGACGTCGGTAAGCAGTTGCAGAAATAGCCTAAAACCGCTTATACTTGGACTATGAAGATATATCTGGGTGCGGATCATAATGGCTTTGCCATGAAGGAAAAAGTTTTCGCGTATCTTGCGAAACATGGCTATGATGTCGAGGATGTTGGCGATAACGAACTTGACCCGGCAGATGACTTCCCTGAATTCGCTCAAATGGCGGCGCTGAAAGTCATTGGCGACGACAGTAAAGACCCACGGGCGATCCTGCTATGTGGCGGCGGGCAGGGCATGGCGATGGCTGCAAATCGTTTTAGCGGTATCCGTGCCAGTGTCATCTGGGATGCTTTCGAAGCGAAAATGACGCGCAATGACAATGACAGTAATATTCTTTGTCTGCCGTCGCGCATTCTTGAGGATGACGATGCCAAATGGCAGGGAATCATTGAGACCTGGCTGAATACGCCTTTTGCCGCAGCCGCCCGTTTTAAGCGCCGTAACGCGCAGATAGATGAGTTTTAACGATGACAGAGATAGCGCCATGTATCACCGTCGAAGACGAAGCGACCTATAAGGAATACGCAGAAAAAATATTCCCCTTTGCCAAACGGGTGCATATCGATACGAGCGATGGCATCTTCACGCCGACCCTTCTGACCGCTCCGGACAGATTATGGTGGCCACCCGAGTGGATGGTCGATGTGCATGCCATGGTTGAAAAGCCTTCGCAGTATGTGCAGACATTGGTCAGCATGAAGCCGAATCTGATCATATTCCATGCCGAAGTCGAAGAGGATCTGTTGCCGATCATGCAATATGTCAAGCAGAACGAAGTCAAAGTTGGTATTGCCCTGCAACGTTCGACGGTGCCAAGCTCGGTGGCGTCGCTCATTGAAGCGGCCGATCATGTGATGATCTTTAGCGGTACGCTTGGCCGATACGGCGGCACGGCAAGTATGATCCAGCTCCATAAAGTAGGGCTTATCAGAGCCATCAACCAAACGGTTGAGATCGGGTGGGATGGCGGTGTTAATCTCGACAATGCGTTCACTTTGTCAAAGAGCGGCATCGATGTCTTGAACGTCGGCGGCGCCATCGCGACGAGTGATGATCCGGCTGCCGCTTATGCTAAACTGGTAGAAGAAATCAACAAGCAGGGGGTTATTTAGTGCAAACGGGTGGGCAGTTGACGATAGCGCAACTTGAAGCAAAAGCGAATGATATCCGCGAAGATATTATCCATATGCTCGAGGCGGCCGGCTCCGGCCACAGCGCGGGTCCTCTGGGCCTTGCGGATATCTTCAGTGCACTCTACTTTCGTATTCTGAACATCAGACCCGAGAATCCCGATTGGGAGGATCGTGACGTCTTCTTTCTCAGCAACGGTCACTGCGTCCCAGTACAATATGCGGCGATGGCAGAGCGTGGATTCTTTCCAAAAGAAGAGCTACTGACTCTCAGGAAACTCGGTAGTCGTCTGCAAGGTCATCCCGAGCGTACCAAATTGCCCGGACTTGAAAATACGAGCGGCCCACTTGGCAGCGGACTATCACAAGCTGCCGGCTATGCGTACACATTACAGTACATGGATGATATCAAACACCGTTTCGTTTACTTTGTAACGGGAGATGGCGAGCTCGACGAAGGCAATATCTGGGAAGCTGCCATGTTCGCCGGTAAGAACAAACTCTCCCAGTTGATCGGCTTTGTCGATCGCAACAATATCCAGATCGACGGAAGTACCGATGCTGTCATGCCGCTCGAAGACCTGCGTGGTAAATGGGAAAGCTTCGGTTGGCATGTCCAGGAGGTGGACGGTCATAATATCGAGAGTATCCTTGATGCTGCCAGTATGGCACGTGCCATTACCAACAAGCCGAGCATTATCATTGCACACACGATTCCTGGTAAAGGTGTTGATTTCATGGAATACGATTATCGTTGGCATGGTATGCCGCCAAATCATGAGCAAGCGCAGGAAGCACTCAAAAAGTTACGTACTCTTGATGGAAAAATCAGCCATGAAGGAGAGGGCGTATGAGTTCATATCCATTAATAGATAATTTATTCTCTGATGATATCGCCCAGGAGCCAACGCGAGCCGGATTTGGCCGCGGGCTTAAGATGGCCGGTGAAAAGAACGAAGCAGTTGTCGCACTATGTGCCGACCTGACCGAAAGTACCCAGATGCATCATTTCAAGGAGGCGTTTCCGAAGCGATTCGTTGAAATTGGTGTTGCCGAGCAAAATCTCGTGACGGTTGCGAGCGGTATGGCGCGAGCGGGTAAAATTCCATTTACGTCAAGTTACGCCGCTTTCAGTCCTGGTCGCAACTGGGAGCAGATTCGCACGACTATCACGCTGAATGATCAACCGGTGAAGATCGTCGGTTCGCATGCCGGCGTGAGCGTGGGTCCGGACGGTGCGACGCATCAGATGCTGGAAGATATCGCACTTATGCGGGTGCTTCCAAATATGGTCGTCGTGGCACCTGGAGACAGCGTTGAGGCTGAAAAAGCTACGCAGGCGATCGCTGAAAATGGCAAGCCGAGTTATATTCGGTTAGCTCGCGAAAAGACACCTATCTTTAGCACACCCGACTCTCCCTTCGAAGTCGGTAAGGCCTATGTCCTTAAAGAGGGTCACGACATCACGTTGCTTGGTACGGGAACGATGACGTATCAATTGTTAAAGGCGGCCCATCTCCTTGAAGCGCAAGGCATCAATGCCGAAGTAATCCATGTGCCGACGATCAAACCGCTTGATGAGGAGACGATCCTCTTAAGTATTAAGAAAACTGGCCGGGCGGTGACCGCCGAAGAGGCGCAAATTGCTGCTGGGTTTGGTGGTGCAATCGCGGAATTACTCGGCGAAAAGCTTCCGACGCCACTCAAGCGTATTGGTATGCAGGATCGCTTTGGCGAATCCGGTGCGCCAAACGAATTGCTTGACCACTTTGGATTGACGGCTGAAAAGATGACGCCAGTTATCAAGGATTTTATCGACAACACGCCGAAATACCACCAAGGATTTTAAGGAGATATTATGGGACTGACAATCAAACAGATACGCGACAATACGACACGGGCACGTCATTTATATCAGCGGACACGCGCCCAGCGGTTTGCTGTCGGAGCATTCAATATCGATAATCAGGAGACGCTCATCGCGGTCTCTCGTGCCGCGCAGAAACTGAATTCACCCGTACTCGTGGAAGTAAGCGACGGCGAAGTCAAGGCGATGGGGCTTGAGAATATCCGTGATCTCGTTGATAACTATAAAGCCGAATATGGCGTCGAAATGTACTTGAATCTTGACCACAGTCCGACCGTAGATGACTGTAAGCGTGCGATCGATGCCGGCTACGAGTTTATCCATATCGACATTTCGCAGGCCAATCACGACGCGACAACCGAAGAAATCATAGAGAAGACCAAAGAAGTCGTCGAATATGCCAGATTTACCGGTGCACTGGTTGAGAGCGAGCCGCACTATTTCGCCGGCGGCAGCAATGTCCATCACGAGGGCATCGATTATGAGGAGATCAAAAAGACTTTCAGTACGCCGGAAGCGGCCAGGGACTTCGTTGAAAAGACCGGCGTTGATACGTTTGCTGCTGCCATCGGCAACCTGCATGGCAAATACGACGTGCCAAAAGAGCTTGATCTCGAGCTGCTTGGCCGTATCCGCGCGGCTCTCGACTGCCAGATCAGCTTGCACGGTGGTTCCGGTACGCCACTTCATTTCTTCGAAGATGCTTCAAAACAGGGAGTCAGTAAGATCAATATCAATACCGATATGCGCATCGTCTTCCGCGATACGCTTGAAAAAGTCCTGCGCGAGCATCCTGATGAATACGCTGTCGTCAAACTGATGCCGGAAGTATACGAAGCCGTCCAGGTGGTCGTTGAAGATAAGATCGGCGCGTTCGGTTCTGCCGGCAAGGCCGTGGTTTAGCTGATTTCGGAATATCCATCTCCCTGATCACAAATAAGTTCTTTAGCTTACAAAATCGGTCAAACAGGTGTGAATGCATAACCACAAGTGGTATAATAAGGCCACTATGAGTGGGCAAACACCAAAAATCATTACCGTCGGTAAAGCGACCCAAGACGTGTTCCTGAAGAGTGACAAAGTATTTGAACCGTACAAACATAAGGGTGTTTTGTATGAAAGACTACCTCTCGGACAAAAGTTAGATTTAGACGAAGTCATCGTGACGACGGGTGGCAATGTCACAAATGCCGCCGTGACGTTCGCGCGTCAAGACCTCCACAGCGTCTATGTCTGGGCGCTTGGCACCGACATCGCCAGCCAGACCATTCTCCATGCCCTGGATGCCGAGGGCGTCGATACGAGCTGCGTCGTGCAGGATGAGAGCTATCGTGCAAGTTATTCGACGATCATCCTGGCCGGTAGCGGCGAGCGGACGATACTGAATTACCACGGCACGGTCTTGCCGAGCAATGGCGGCCCGCTCTCGCTTGACGCTCTCCATGAAGCCGATTGGCTGTATTTGTCATCACTTGGCGATATCCGTCTGTTGGAGCGAATCGTCACGGCTGCTAAAAAGAACGGCGTCAAAGTGATGCTCAACCCGGCCGGAGTGGAGCTTGCGCATCCGCAGAAGCTACGCGCTATTCTTGAAGACGTCGAGATCCTGGCGGTCAACAAAGAAGAGGCTCAGCAAATCGTCGAAGGAGAGACACTCGAAGAACTGGTTCGGCATTCACGACATTATGTTCCGGTCGTCATTGTGAGCGACGGGCCGAACGGAGTGGTGGCATCTGATGGCAAGACGATTGTCCGGGCCGGTATGTACGAGGATGTTCCCGTTATTGACAGGACGGGTGCCGGCGATGCGTTCGGTTCAGGATTCCTGAGCCAATGGGCGCAGGGCAAAAGCCTGAAGCAAGCCGTTGTCTTTGCCAGTGCCAATTCCACATCCGTCGTGACGAAAATCGGTGCCAAAGCCGGTATCTTACATAAAGGCGCGCCGTTACACGATATGCCGCTGCATGAAAAGGAGTATTAGATGGCCAGATTCTTACAAGATTTACTGACGACAAACGATCCGCTGTTTCCATTCGCGATGCATCAGCTCGAGAAAAGCACCGGTCATGATGGCGTCGATGTTCGGCTGATAGCCGATATCACGCATAAAGCACACGACATCATGCGCACACTGGGGTTGGATCCGGCAGATACGACGGCACGCGAGCTCTACCTTGCCTTGAACGCCTACAGTCACCAGTCCGACAGTCAAGAAGTCCTGTTTGATGCCGATTACGTACTGCTTAACATCGAAGGCGAAGTAGTCTCATTCAATTTGATCGATGTCATCGAGAACGCGCATCATGAGCTCGGGTTTGAGAAACGCTTGGTCGCCCATGGACAACGTTCATTGCGCGGTGAAATCATAGCCCGCTATACCGATCATCCGCGGACTGAAGAATCGGTCACGCAACAACTGGCGCTCGATACCGGTTTATTAACGGAGCGGGATCAGTGGTATACTAAACCTAATACCAATCAAATACAAACAGAAGACGAGGACAAGACAATGCAACCATACGTACTTGCAGTCGGCGACATTATTACTGATGATTTCATCAAGCTGTCAGAAGATCATGCTGAAGTGACAACGGACGAAAAAGGCTACAAACGCCTCAGTTTCGAGCTCGGCGCGAAATTACCATATGAAAGCGTTGAGAAAGTTGAAGCCGTCGAATGCAGCCCAAATGCGGCCGTCTCGATGACCCGTCTGGGTCTGAGTACGAGCCTCATGTCGTGGCTGGGAGATGATGAGCCGGGCAAAGGCATGACCGCCTACTTGCAGAAGCAGGGTGTGGGAACTGATGATCTTGTTGTTGAACCGGGCATGAAATCCAACTATCACTATGTACTGCGATACGGTGCCGACCGTACGAAGCTGCAGCGGTTTGAGAATTATTCCTATCAGTGGCGTGAGCCGGCGCGTAAACCTGATTGGCTCTATCTCGGCGTGCTCGGTGAAAAAACCTGGCCGCTCCATGAGGCGATGCTTCGTTATCTAGGTGAGAATCCTGATGTTAAACTAGTTTTCCAGCCTGGTATGTATCATCTGATGTGGGGAACCGAGAAGATGAGACCGTTCTACGAGCGGGCCGAAATCGTCATTCTTAATCGTGAAGAAGCGGCACAGGTTACCGGCGTGGACCGTGGCGATGTGCAGGCGCTTATTCGTGCTCTTCATGAACTTGGTGTCCGGGTCGCTGTTGTGACCGATGGACCGGATGGTGCGTATGCGTCCGATGGGACAAAAGTCTTGTCGATGCCCAATTACCCTGATCCGGCGGAACCATACGACCGCACGGGAGCCGGCGATGCCTTCGCTTCGACGATCACCGCGGCCTTGGCTCTGGGTGAGAACCTTGAGACGGCCTTGCGCTGGGCACCGATCAATAGCATGAGCGTCGTTCAGAAATTAGGCGCCCAGGCAGGTCTACTGAACCGGGATGAATTACAAAAGTATCTTGATGAAGCACCAGACTGGTATCAACCGACGGAGCTCGGCGCGTGAAATACCAGATTTGTGTATCCGGCGCCGCCAGTGGTGAAAGTGTCAAACAATCACACCAACTCGCCCACGAACTCGGCAAGTTCATCGCCCAGAAAGGCAAGACGCTACTGACGGGAGCAACGGTCGGTTTACCGCATTATGCAGCTATGGGCTTTATGAGCGTCAAGAACAGCAAAGGCGTGTCGATCGGTTTTTCGCCCGCGTCTTCCTTCCGGGAACATGTCGCGACATATCGGTTGCCGACAAAAGAATTCGATTACATCAATTTCACCGGCATGGAATATGTCGGGCGTGACGTACACCTGGTAAGGAGCGCCGATGCTGTGATTACGGTCGGTGGACGGATGGGCAGCCTTCATGAGTTATCGACGGCACTCGAAAGCCGCAAGGTATGCGGCGTACTGCTCGGCAGCGGCGGTTTAGCCGACTATGTCCAGACGCTGCTGGCCAACGTCCAAGCGCCAGGTGCCAACGATGTGATTTTCGAAACCGACCCCGAAGCGCTTGTCGATAAAGTCATCGCAGCGCTCGATGCCAAATATGCCGACTTCCAGGATGATGGTACTGACAGCCAGTTGTCAGCCCGGACAACCGGCTGGGGATAAGGAATGCTGAGCTTCTTGCTATAATAAGAAGATGAGTCAATTCCGCCTCGAGACAAACTATCAGCCGACCGGTGATCAGCCAAAAGCGATCGCCCAGCTTATCGAGGGCCTGGAGAAGGAGGAGCGGGAACAGACACTGCTTGGTGTCACCGGTTCGGGTAAGACGTTCACGATGGCGAACATTATCCAGGACCGACAAGTCCCGACACTTGTCATGGCGCATAACAAGACGTTAGCAGCACAGCTCTACAGTGAGTTTAAAGCTTTCTTCCCGGACAACGAGGTCCATTATTTCGTCAGCTATTTCGATTATTACCAGCCTGAAGCGTACATCGCCTCGAGCGACACGTACATCGAGAAAGATTCCAAAATCAACGATGAGATCGATCGTCTGCGCCATGCCGCCACGACCGCCCTCCTGACGCGCCGCGACGTCATTATCGTGGCGAGTGTCAGTTGTATCTATGGTATCGGAAGTCCGGATGACTACGCGGAAATGTCGATCAGCGTAACGGTCGGTGAGCGTCGTCAGCAGGACAAATTCGTGCGGCTCTTAACCGACATCCAATACCAGCGTAATGATATCGATTTTCATCGCGGTACGTTCCGGGTCAAAGGTGATGTCGTTGACGTGTTCCCAGCCGGAAGCGACGTCGCGTATCGGATCGAGTTTTTTGGTGATGATGTCGACCGTATTACCCGTATCGACCCGTTGACCGGTGAGATTCTTGGCGAGCCGAAACAGATAAATATCTTCCCGAGCAGTCACTACGTAACTCCCAAGCAGAAGCTCGAACGGGCGATCGAAAACATCAAGAAAGAGTTTGATGAGCGGGTGACGTGGTTTGAAAAGAACAACAAATTGCTTGAAGCTCAGCGACTCGCCCAGCGCACGAAATATGATATTGAGATGCTTGAAGAAACCGGTTTCGTAAAAGGAATCGAAAACTATAGCCGATATCTGACCAATCGTGAGCCGGGTGAGCAGCCGGCGACTTTGCTTGACTATTTCCCCGACGACTTTCTGATGCTGATCGATGAGAGCCATATGACGATTCCCCAGGTGCGGGGCATGTATAACGGTGACCGGGCTCGCAAAGAAGTCTTGGTCGAGCATGGTTTCCGTCTGCCAAGCGCGATGGATAACCGCCCGCTTCGTTTTGATGAATTCGAACACCATATCAACAAAGTGATCTATGTCTCAGCAACGCCGGGTGAATACGAAACCTCGCGCAGCCCGGAACCTGCCCAACAGGTCATCCGCCCGACCGGACTGCTTGACCCCCAGATTGATGTTCGCAAAACCGACGGGCAGATTGACGATCTGATCGCTGAAATTCGTGAACGCACATCGGCAGGCCAGCGAATCCTGGTGACGACACTGACGAAGCGCATGGCCGAGGATTTATCCCAATACCTGATCGATCTTGATATTAAGACGGCCTATATTCATAGTGATATCGACACCTTGGAGCGTGGTGACATCCTCAAAGATCTTCGAAGCGGCGTTTTTGACGTGCTAGTCGGTATCAACCTGCTGCGTGAAGGCCTTGATCTGCCTGAAGTCAGTCTGGTTGCGATTATGGATGCGGACAAAGAAGGATTCCTCAGAAGTGAAAGCGCGCTTATCCAAACCATCGGTCGTGCCGCCCGACACGAGAACGGTACGGTTATCATGTACGCCGACAGGATAACAGATTCGATGAGACGGGCGATCGACGAAACGAACCGACGCCGCGCGATTCAGGAAGCTTACAATACGGAGCATGGCATTACGCCGACGAGTGTCGCCAAGGAAATCGGTGAGGGCCTGCGGGCGATCATTCCGATGAAAGATGATAAGAAGCCGAAGCTTGATCTGAAGAAGATTCCAAAGGATGAGTATCAATCTCTGGTCAAAGATCTGACCGGGCAGATGGAGCTGGCCAGCGCAAATCTGGAATTTGAAAAAGCAGCCGAACTGCGCGACCTGATAGCTGAGATACGTTCGAAGATTTAAGTGTCAGTCGGAAGACGCGTTCTCGTCGTACCGATGAATGATCTCAAGTGCTGCTTTGTAACCGAGCTCGGCCGTATGCGTCGGCGCAAGGTTGCTCGTAACGTAATACATCGATTGCGGAGGCAAGATCTCATGGAGAGCGGTGAGGGTCGGAGGATCGTTCTCATAATAGTTGGCCAGTTTCCGGCGTGCCGTCGCGTGGTCCATGCGGCGATCCGCATGATCACGGCTGCGTTTCATGATCCGGGCAAGCGCCGTATCTTGATCGATGACCGTGGTGATCGAACCCATGAGTGCACGTTCGGTAATGATGGATAGAAAACGGAGTGTCTCGACTTGTTCAGGAGTGCGCGGGAACCCGTCGAGCAAGACGACATCGATATCTTTTCGGTTGCTGTCTTCAATCGCATCGAGCAGGACGTGTTCCACGACTTCCGTCCTTAACTTGCTTGCTGCCAAGCTGGGATCCGACAGGTGGGCAGCGATTTCTTCACGATAAACCGAGTCGATGACCCCGCGGCCGATATGACGCAGACGGTTGCCCAGTGATAAATGTTCGGTGACGATTCCAGCTTCGGCTTCAAGTGTATTAGCTAACGTTGAAGCAAGGCGCGATTTTCCGCTCCCTGGGCTCCCACCCATATGGATAATACCTCGTCGCTCCAACATAGGATGGCTTTATTGTAACAGAAAGTGGCACATCTTTGTTCATTTGTTTTGCTTACGGTTGTCGTGTACACTTGCGCTATGAAGCACCAGACACATCACGATGAGCATCCGCACGCAAAATTATCCCGTGATGTGATCAGGCTTAAAAAGCTGCTTATCGGTATTGGAACTTTCGTAGCGGTCAGTCTTGCTGCGCTTACGGCTATCATGGCAGTGCAGACAATATATGAAAGTGCGCGTCTGGCAGATATCGAACATGCCGCCAGGGAAAAAGCGGCGCAAAACGTAGGCCAGGCCCCGGCTATCCAACAATCACCTTCACGTCATGTCGTATCGACGCTTGGATTTACGGTTGATTATGATACCGATATGTTCGATGCTCAGGCTACGACCAATCAGGACGGGCCGGGCTTTAGCGGCCAGGAGCTTACCGCGCCGCGGAGTTATGAATCGCTGATGATTGCAAGAAGTAGTTCGTCGGCTGGTGGTGGGCCGCTCCTCAGCATCTCAACCAGTGCCCGTAAAAATTTCTGGGTTGAACGTCAGCGGATTAGTCCCTCTCTCACCAACAAAATTGACGCACTGATTGATTTCGTGACGGCTCCACTCGAAAGCGATGGCGCGACCGTCTCGACGCCGAAAAATGTGATGCTTGGAGGAGTCACCTACAAACAAATTGATGTTACGTACGACGGTTCGCGCTATGGCATTGATACGCCAGTCGGCGACAGCTACTATGTGACGGTCCAAAACGATCGTCCGTATTGGATCGTTTTGTCGAATACGTCGCTTGATCTGAATATGAAAACTGCATTGAAATCGGTAATCGCTTCCGTGCGTTACCAGAGGCCGCAGGCTGGGTTGGTCGGCTATGTACCTGCCGTCACGGTTGCCCGTAAGACGATCGAGCTGCCAAAAGACACATCGAACATACCCAGCTCATTAGATGAAGATACACTACTCGATGTCGTCGTGCGTAACCAGCCGGCGGTAGTCCGTATCCTGACGCGGTCGTGCGGCGATGTTGTGTTGCGATCGCACGGCGCCACTGCGACACTGAGTCATGTCTGTACCGGGGAAGTCGGCAGCGGTTCGATCGTTTCGTCGGACGGTTATATCGCGACAAACGGTCATGTCGTTAGTTTACCGCCCAGCGCCTACATTGCTTCGGTCCTACAATCGGAGACACAATTAAAGAAGCTGTTCGCCTATTTTGTAGCAGCGGGTATCGTCAGTCGCAATGAAGCCGATACATTCCTCAAAGACGTGACGTCTAACGACCCTCGTGCGAAAAAGACCATTGCCGGTATACCGGGTCTGATTGCCGATAATACGGTCTCCATCAATAATCCGGATGTGCAATATGGTGTCCAGCTGAGCAATCAGCCGATTCGTCTGAGCAGTAGCGATAGAAGCATCGTTTTTAACGATACTGTTGTCAGCGCGACGCTCATTGGAATGGATTACGATGCGGCGAATTCTAATGCTGCGCTAAAAGGAAGAGGTAATTTTACTCACTCCGACGTCGCCCTTTTGAAGGTCGGCGGCTCATATCCCGCCGTAACGCTAGGAAGCACTGAGGGTTTGACGGTCGGAGACCAACTGACGGCAATCGGGTTTCCTGGTTATATAGATGGTAATGTGGCGACGACCCAGCTTCAGACCATTCCGACGATTACCCAAGGTAGCATCCTCGGCATTCAGTCTGATGCTCCTGGCAGTGAGCGCCAAGTGATTCGAACGACCGTTCAGATCGCGCAGGGCAATAGCGGCGGTCCGGCATTCGACGACAAAGGTCAACAGGTAGGGCTGAATACCTACGGGGCGATTGCGTGCCCGGACGCGAAGTGTTTCGGCAATGGAACCGTCCGTGATGTCGCGGATCTGAAAAGGCTGCTTGATGATCAGCACGTGACCGTAAAAGCCAGCAGTATCCAGCAGGACTGGAACAAGGCGCTCGATAGCTATACGTCCGGGGATTATAAGACAGCCCTGGAGCTGTTCGAAAAAACCGAACGAGCGTACCCTGCTAATTATCTGGCGCCCGAACTGGCTCGGGACGCGCGCAAGCAGC
The DNA here is from genome assembly GCA_964629565.1 of uncultured Candidatus Saccharibacteria bacterium. GTDB lineage: Bacteria > Patescibacteriota > Saccharimonadia > Saccharimonadales > Saccharimonadaceae > CAZVUH01. Next base: position 27,287 of record CAZVUH010000001.1, read on the forward strand.
TTGGTAGCGACACGGATACGTCGGGTGCCGGTCAAGCAAAGATGACGCTCATCATGATGTTGCTCGCGGTTCTGATCACCGGCGCCATACTGATCGCCGGCATTGTCTTCGCCGTCGTCCACTTGAATAAAAAACATGCACATCTGCTTCCACCGTCCCCACCGGCACCATCGATTTAGTTACTGCAATCCGGCAAAGGTACGGTATAATAAATACCATGACACAAATCTCTCGTGATGATGTGCTGCATTTGGCACAGCTATCTAGCTTGCAGCTTGCGGATGATGAGATCGACGCGCTGCGCGATGATATCACCAATATTCTTGGTTATGTTGAACAACTTGGCGAGCTGAACACCGATGGCGTCGAACCTACCTACCAAGTGACAGGACTTGAGAATGTCTGGCGGCAAGACGAAGTGGTCGAGAGCGATGTGAGCGGCCAGCAGCTCGTGCAATTGGCGCCCGAGAATTTAGACAATCAAGTGAAAGTACCGAAAGTTTTGTAAGCATGGTAAAGATACGCTATTATATCGGCACATCAGCCACTGAAAACGTGAAACGGGCGCTTGCGTCCGCCAAGGAGCATGAGTCTTATCATGCGCTTTTGAGTCTGACGGAAGACCGCGCCTTGGAGCGTGCCGCGAAAGTGGATGCCGGTGAGATAACCGGAAAACTCGCCGGTGTACCATTCGTCGTGAAAGATAATTTCCTCGCTTTTGGCGCACCGACGACCGCCGCCAGCAAGATGCTTGAGAATTTCAATGCGCCATTGCAGGCGACTGCTGTGCAGCGGCTGGAGGCTGAAGGCGCGATCTGTATCGGCAAAGCGAATCTGGATGCATTCGCTCACGGCGGCAGTACGGAGAACTCGGCTTTTGGTCCGACAAAGAACGCGGTCGATCCAACCAAGGTTGCCGGTGGCAGCAGCGGCGGATCGGCCGTCGTGACGGCGCTTGATATCGTGCCGTTCGCACTCGGGACCGACACGGGCGGTTCGATCCGTCAGCCGGCCAGCTTCAATGGCGTCGTAGGCGTTAAGCCGACGTACGGAACCGTGAGCAGGTATGGCGTTGTCGCCATGGCCAGCAGTACGGATTGCATCGGTTGTTTTACTTCGTCGAGTGAAGATGCCGAACTCGTCCTCAGCGTCATGGCTGGCAAGGATGAACGGGACATGACGACTTTGCCTGACTTCTTCAAACCGGCCAGTAATTCAAATCCGCTTCGTATCGGGGTTCTCAAAGATTTTATGACGGATGATGTCGATGCCGACGTGAGAGCGCGCACGAACGAGTATGTCGATCGCCTCAGCCAGGCCGGCCATAGCGTCGAGGAGACTGAACTGCCTATCGCAAAACATGCGCTGGCCATGTATTACATCATCGTCCCGGCCGAGGTCTCAAGTAACCTCGCCCGTTATGACGGGGTCCGTTACGGTCACCGCGCTGAAAGTGCCAAAACCTTGGCCGAATTATATGGAAAGACCCGTGATGAAGGATTCGTCACGGAGAATAAGCGCCGTATTATGATCGGCAGCTATGTGCTGTCGAGTGGCTACTTCGATGCCTACTATCAACAGGCCCAAAAGGCACGGACGCTGCTTGTCCAGGCGTACGATGCATTGTTTGAAAAATACGATGTGCTTATCAGTCCAGTTTCGCCGACGCCGGCTTTCGCGTTCGGTGAGCATACGGCTGATCCGGTCCAAATGTATTTAGCGGACGTCATGACCGTTCCTGCCAGTCTGGCGGGTCTACCGGCTATCAGCGTACCGGCTGGCGTCAGTGCCGACGGCCTGCCGATCGGCGTGCAGTTGACCGGACCACGGCGTAGCGATGCGCAATTGTTGGCACTCGCAAAAACATTGGAGGCAAACTGATGGATGGCAAAGTGATTATTCTGTTTGCGATCGTACTCGTACTGGGTGGCGTCTTTATCTTTATCATGTCACTGAACAAAGGCGGCAAGAAATACCTTGATGTCGAGAAATACCGGGTCAAGTGGCTGTCTGTCGAGCAACAGCTCAAGCGCGACGACACGTCGAGTTATCAGCTCGCTATCTTAAATGCAGACAAGCTCCTCGATCAGGCACTCAAAGAGCGGGGCTTTGCCGGTAATACGATGGGTGAGCGGATGAAATCAGCCAATAAGATATGGACGAACGCCAATCATATCTGGACGGCTCACAAGATACGTAATCAGATCGCTCATGAGGCCGAATTCACTTTGCATTATGAAACGACCAAACGCGCCCTGGTGGCATTCAAACAGGCGCTAAAAGACGTAGGAGCAATATGATGAATGACTATGAAATGACCATCGGCATCGAGTGCCACGTGCAGCTCGCGACCGACACGAAACTGTTCAGCACGGCAAATAATGATGCTCGTGACAAAGCGCCCAACAGCGTAGTTAGTCCTGTCGACTATGGTTTGCCAGGTATGCTTCCGGTACTTAACCGTCAGGCGGTCAATCTTGCCATTAAAGCCGGCAAGGCACTGAATGCGACCGTGGCAACCGTTTCCAGATTTGATCGCAAGCATTATTTCTATCCGGATCTTCCTAAGGGTTACCAGACGACACAGATGTATCAGCCGATCATTCTGGCAGGATATATCGACGCGCCGCTTGAAGACGGGTCATCGGTCAGGGTGCGGATACACCATGCACACATGGAGGAAGACGCGGGCAAGCTGACGCATTACGGTGATTACTCTTTGGTCGACTTGAACCGGGCCGGCACGCCTTTGATCGAAATCGTATCGGAGCCCGACATACATTCTCCGCAGGAAGCCCGAGCCTACGCGACCGAGTTATATCGCCTCATGACGTATGCCGGCGTGACCCACGGCGATCTCTATCATGGCAACATGCGTTTCGACGTTAATATATCGATCGCCAAAAAGGGTGCCACGGAACTTGGCAAGCGTGCAGAAGTCAAGAACCTTAACTCGTTCCGGAGTGTTGAAAAAGCAGCTGAATATGAGTTTAAGCGTCAAGTTGCACTACTAGAAAAAGGTGAACAGGTCGTACAGGAGACCCGTGGTTGGGATGATGCCAAACAGGTCACGAATTCCCAGCGCAGCAAAGAGGACGCTCAGGACTACCGTTATATGCCCGATGCCGATATTCCACCCATCGTTCTGACGAATGACGAAATAGCGGAGATTCAAGCGACCGTACCGAAATTACCACCCGAATACCGTGAAGAATTTGCAGACCTTGGCGTCGATAGTTCAGTCGTTGGCAAGATCCTTTCTCATCAGGAATCGGCTTTGATCGTGTCATCGGTGCTTCAGGCTGGCGGAGCGGGCGCCGCCAAGCGTGTGGCGAATTGGATCGCCAGTAGCTTCGCGACAGAAGAAGAAACTGCGGTGTCGCACACACCTTCCGTCGATGATTTGCTCATGCTTGTCACTATGACCGATCAGGCGGAAATAACGTCCAACGCGGCGACCGAACTCTTCAACGCCCTTATGAATGGTGAAACCAATCCGCGCTCACTGGCCGATGCGCGTAATCTGCTGCAAGTGAGTGATGAGGATGCCATCGCGGCCATCGTCGACGAAGTGTTGTCCGATCCGGCCAGCCAGAAAGCAGTCGAGGATATCAAAGCTGGTAATGACAAAGCGATCGGCTTCTTGGTCGGGCAAATCATGAAAAAATCCGCCGGTAAAGCCAACCCTGCCATGGCACAGAAACTAATACGAGAAAGGCTCTAAATCATGAAACGACCCACCAAAGCAATCATTCCGGCTGCCGGTTTCGGCACCCGATTCTTGCCTCAGACAAAGGCGATGCCCAAGGAGATGCTTCCTATTATCGACAAGCCGATCATCCAATATGTCGTCGAGGAACTCGTCGAAGCGGGTATTAAAGATATCATCATCGTCGGTAGCTCCAATAAGCGTGCTATCGAGGACCACTTTGATCTACCAAGTGAAGATCTGCTAGTTAACCTAAGGGCGGGTGGCGCGAAAAAGCAGCCGTATATTGATACGATCGAGGCGATTGCCGACATGGCGAATTTCGTCTATGTCAGGCAAAAAGGACCATATGGTAATGCCACACCGATTCTCAGTGCCGCCCACCTGATCGCGCCGGACGAACCGTTCATTTATAAATGGGCAGACGACTTTTTCATGGCACCGACCAGTGCAGTCAGACAACTGCTTGAAACGTATGACACGTATGGCGGTGGCGTGTTCGCCTGTAAGAAGGTCATCCAGGACGGCGAGTATGCCCAGTATGGTATCGCGGCCGGTGAAGCCGTCGGTGATTCCGTTTTGAAAATGGCGGAAATCGTAGAGAAACCGGGCAAGGATAACGCTCCATCCGATCTGGCCAGCGTCAGCGGTTATCTGCTACCGGGCGCGCTTATCTCGTACATCGAGAAAGCCGCCAGCACGCACACTGAAGGAGAGTTTACATTCCAACCGATGGTCCAGCAGATGATCAATGACGGCTATGAGTTTTATGCCCGTGAAATCGTTGACGGAACATTCTATGATACCGGTAATCCGCTCGAATACCTAAAGACCGTGATCGATTTCGGTCTTTCGAATGGGGAACTCGGAGAAGAACTCCGCCAGTTCATCAGTGGCCGCATGAACCGCACCTAGCAAAGGTGGTTTGCGCCATGACCGGAAAAGGCGTTATACTGGATATGTGGCCTAAGCTGCCACCAAGGCAAACATAAATAAGGAGGCTCATCCATGGATTGGGCACAGATACTCGTCATCATCCTGTCGGCATTCCTAGCACTGTTCCTGTTGCTTGCGATCATCCTGACGGTCATTCTCATTAAGTTGACGAGACAAATAAAAGCCGTGACTGGTTCGGCACAGAGAACTGCAGAAAGCGTTGAAAAAGCCGTCGTCGGTTTTACGAACGTGACATCACCCGTCTATCTGGCGAAACTTGTCGGCAAACAGATTAAGAAGTATAAGAAATCAAAGTAGGAGGATATATGGCAAAAGGTAAATTTGTAATCGGTGTTATCATCGGGGCCGTCGTCGGTTTTTTGACTGCTCCAAAAAGTGGCAAGGAAACCCGCGAAGACCTGAAAGCCAAAGCCAAAGATGCTAAGAAAGAGGCTTTCGGCAAAGCCGAAGAGCTTGGCGATGAAGTGAGTAAGCGGGCGAAACAGGCCAAGGCTAAAGCCGAAGAAACGGCCGAAGTCGTAAAAGACAAAGCCGGACAGGCCTCTGCCGAGGCGAAAGCAACCGCCGCCGACCTGAAAGCGAAAGCTGAGACAAAAGCGCAGGATCTGCGTGAAACGGCCGAGGAATACAAGGCGCGTAGCGAGAATGCAGCCCGAGGCGCATTTGACGGTGCGAAAAAAGGCTTCAACAAGAAACCGTAGTATTCGATTTCCTCTATGAAACACTTTATGAAGAAAGTGGCTCGCAAGCTAAAGCACGACAACGAGAACGGCGCCCGTAAAGCCGTTCTCGAAGACTTATTCTATGATTTTAACCGTAGCCGGCTGGAAGTTTACAAAATGAACTTTGTGCGGGGCATCTTCTTCGGTGTCGGCAGTGCTTTGGGTGCGACGGTGGTCATCGCATTGATCGCCTGGCTACTCAGTTTGTTTACGGATCTACCGGGTGGCATTGGAAACTTTGTCCAGAACGTCGTCGAATCGATGAACCAATCACGCTAAGTACCTTTTTACTACAGCAATCTGTGTCTTTTTTCGCTATACTAGAGAGCAGACATGGGGGTAAAACAAGCGACAGATACGGCAACTGTGGTGCAATTGGCGCCGTCTGATTACGTGCATCTGCATAACCATACCCACCATAGCCTCCTAGATGGTCTGACGAAAGTAGACGAATTGGTTACTCGCGTCAAGGAGCTCGGCATGACCTCGGTAGCAATTACCGATCACGGCACGATGAGCGGCGCGATCGAGTTTTACAAAGCCGCCAAAGACGAGGGTATCAAACCAATCATTGGTATCGAGGCGTATGTGGCGTCACGGAGCCGCTTCGATCGGGACCCGGCAAAGGACAAAGCTCGCTATCATTTGATCCTGCTTGCCATGAACGAGACGGGCTACAAGAATCTGATGATCTTATCGAGCAAGGCGAACCTCGAGGGCATGTACTATAAGCCGCGCATCGATCACGACCTGCTCGAAGAATATAATGAAGGCATCATTGCGCTCAGTGCTTGTGCCAGCGGCGAGCTCGGTGAAAATCTGCGTGAAGATAACTACGAAGAAGCCAAACGGATCGCGAGTTGGTACAAGGGCGTTTTCGGTGACCGGTATTACCTGGAGCTTCAGGACCACGGTCACCCGGATTGTCCAAGCAAGTGGGACGTTCAGGTCCGTATCAATGCCCACCTGGAGCGCTTGTCGCAGGAACTGGATATTCCCTGTGTCGTCAGTAGTGATGGACACTATTTGAGTCACGATGACCAGGATGCGCATGAGATTCTGTTGTGTGTCGGCACGGCCGCATTCTTGAGCGACGAACGACGCATGAGCCTGAAAGATTTTGAACTGCATGTGACCGACCCTGCGGAGATCATTTCCAGGTGGCAAAAGACTAACCCTCAAGCGGTCGCCAATACACGGGCTATCGCCGACCGCTGTGAACTTGAGCTGGAACTCGGTGGTATCCTTATTCCGAAGTTCCCACTGCCAAAAGGTCAAAGCGAGAAGAGTTATCTGCACGAGCTGGTTTACCAGGGGCTGGCATGGCGCTATGGAAATATTAGTCAGGATGAGGCAAGAGCATTGTCGATCGATGACGCAAAAAAAACACTGACTGAACCGATTCTTGAACGGGCCAAGTTTGAGCTGCAGGTGATTGATAATATGGGCTTCAACGGATACTTCCTTATCGTGCAGGACTTTATCAACTGGGGGAAAGACCAGGGCATCGTGTTTGGACCAGGCCGCGGTTCGGCGGCTGGCTCCATCATTGCCTATGCCATTAATATTACGGATCTTGACCCGTTGAAGTACGATTTGCTGTTTGAGCGTTTCCTGAACCCCGACCGTATTTCGATGCCGGATATTGATATCGATATCCAGGATACGCGCCGCGACGAAGTCATTCAGTATTGTGCTGAGAAATATGGCGAGGATCATGTGGCTAACATCGTTACCTTTGGTAAAATGGCCGCCCGAGCCGCTGTCCGTGACGTCGCACGTGTCCTGGAAGTGCCTTATGCTGAGGCCGACCGGTTGTCTAAAATGATTCCACCGCCGGTACAGGGACGGCACATTCCTCTAGCGGTTAGCGTGAAAGATGACCAGGATCTGAAACGGGAGTACGAGACCAATCCGACGGCCAAACAGGTATTTGATTTCGCTATCCGGCTCGAGGGAACGATTCGATCTCACGGCGTACATGCCGCCGGCGTGGTGATCGCACCGGATGTCATCACGAAGTTCACGCCCGTCGAAATGTCTCAAAAAGGCGTCGTCGCCACGCAGTATCCGATGGGTCCAGTGGAAGAACTCGGATTGCTCAAGATGGACTTCCTTGGGCTTAGTAACCTGACGATCATTAATAATGCCCTTCGTATCGTTAAAAAAGTATACAACGATGACATCAATCTTTCTGAACTGCCGCTTGATGACATCAAAACCTATGAGCTCTTCCAACGGGGTGACACAACCGGTGTCTTCCAGCTTGAATCGGCGGGCATGAAACGTTATCTGCGTGATCTCAAGCCGACCGTGTTCGAGGATATCATCGCGATGGTGGCGTTGTATCGTCCGGGTCCGATGCAGTTCATCGACAGTTTCATTCGTCGTAAGCATGGGCAGGAGCGGATTACGTATCTTGATCAAGGCATGGAAAACGCGCTGAGTCCTACCTACGGCATCTTGGTCTATCAAGAGCAGTTCATGCAGATTTCAAAGGAATGGTGCGGGTTTACCGGCGGACAGGCAGACACGCTGCGTAAAGCGGTCGGTAAGAAAAAGATCGACCTGATGCGCAAGATGAAAGTCGAATTCGTGGAAGGCGCCATAAAACATGGGAACGCCAAAAAAGAAGTAGCTGAAAAGTTCTGGGACCAGTTGGAAGAATTCGCCAATTACTGTTTCAATAAGTCGCACGCCGCATGTTACGGTCTGATCGCTTATTGGACCGCGTATTTGAAAGCACATTACCCTGATGCGTTCATGGCTGCCCTCATGACGAGCGACGAAGACGATATCGAGCGTCTGGCGATCGAGATCAACGAGTGTAAGCATATGGGTATCCAGGTCTTAGCACCGGATGTCAATGAATCATTCGTTGAATTCGCCGTAGTACCAGGTAAGAAGCAGATCCGTTTCGGTATGGCTGCGGTCAAAGGCGTTGGCGTCGGTGCGGTCGAAGAGGTTCTGCGCGCCCGGGAAGAGGGTAAGTTTGCCAGTATCGAGGATTTTGCCAAGCGCGTCAATACGGCAAGATTCAATAAAAAAGCCTGGGAGTCGCTGATTAAATCTGGCGGTTTCGATTCTTTCGGTGAACGGTCTGATCTTTTGTTTAATCTTGAAACCATCCAGGCATTCGCCTCGAAGTTGCAAAAAGAAGCTTTGAGCGGCCAAATTGACTTATTTTCAGCCCTTGGGTCCGGCAGCTCGGTACAGCCCTCGATGACATTGCAGCAAGCTCCCACCAAATATACCCAGAAAGAGCAGCTTATGTGGGAACGTGAACTACTCGGTCTGTATATCAGCGCGCATCCGCTCGATAATTACGATACCTATTTTGAAGAACAGACGATTTCGCTTGCTAAAATGAGACCGGATGTCGATGGTAAAAAAGTAACCGTCGGTGGCATCATCACATCAGTTCGAAGTATTGTGACGAAGACAGGTAGCAAGATGGCATTCGTCGGTATCGAAGATAAGACGCATGAAGGTGAAGTCATCGTTTTTCCTAATCTGTATGCGGAAATAGGTGCGAAATTAGCTCAGGATGTTGTCATCCGTGCCACCGGTAAAGTCAGCGCCCGTGATCGTGACGGAAACCTGGGCGATGAAGCGAAGCTTATCGCTGACGAGATTGTCATCGTCACAGACAAAGATCTGCGTGATTATGAGTCAACCGGACGCAAGATGGACGCACCCAAAGCCAGCGCCCGCGTAAAAGCCGAACGCATTTCCAAGCAGTCCATAGAGGTGCAGCCCGAAGTGGCGGCGGTCCGTCCGCTTGAAGAGCAACCATTGAAGAAGTTATTCGTGCACATCAAGGATCCTGACGATCACTCCGCACTGCTTGGTTTGAAACAGACATGCTCCGATCATCCCGGGCTTGCCGACATCGTCTTGGTCTTGGGTGAAGAAAAGAAATCGGCTATCAAACTACCGTTCCGGGTAGATCATAGCGATGTCCTGCTGGGCAAACTCGTCAAACTGCTCGGTGAAGACAGCGTCGTGCTCAAATAGTGAGCGCGTAAAGGGCGATGCCAGCTGCGACGCTGACATTGAAGGATTCCTTCGCACCTTTCATCGCTATTTCAAGAATATCATCACACTTGGCAAGCAAGTCACCATCGATACCATGCACCTCCTCTCCAAGCAGGAGTGCGATTTTCTCGGGCGTTTCGTACTCCGATAGCGGTATACTCTTCTGATTTTGCTCCAGTGCGACCAGACGGTAGCCGGCAGACTTTAATTCCTCAAGGTTCGGTTCGGATTGATACACGAACGGCACGAGCTTTTCCGCACCGAGTGCCGTTTTGTGGATCTGATTAGTTAACTTATCTCTGATGTGCGGTAGCCGAGCATCATTCGTAATGACAGGATAGGGAGTGTAGCCGCTCAGGATGATCTTTGAGACCCCGAATCCCTCACAGGTACGGAAAATCGAACCGACATTATGTGTCGAGCGGATATTGTGTGCGATGACGATAATCTCGGCCATTGTCTCTCTACTATAGCATCCATAAATTCTTATGCTTTTTATGATAGTATAGAGGGTAATGGACGAAGATAAGATTCAGGCGGGCCGTCGTCAACACGACGAAGAATCGACGAGGCAACGTGCAGCAATTCTAGGGCTGCAATATATTGATACGCGCGATTTCGAACAATCGTTACCTCTGATTGACGGTGTGCTGACGATCGATCAGATGTATAAAGGACATCTCGTGCCGCTTGTCGTGAGCACCGACGGACAGCCGTATCGTTTTGGTGTGACCACGCAAACGCCACAGTCGCTCATGGAAGCGATGCGGCGCGAGTACAATGATCGCGGTGACAACATCCAGTTCGTACTTATCAGTAACAGTGCCTTCCGTGCTTTTATGGCTCGGTATGATCCGCCGAAAGTAACAATTTACGATGATATTGAAATTGCCAAAGAAGGTGACAGTGAAACGCTGGGGCAGGTCAGCCAAACCTTGAATTCGGTCGGCACCGATGAAGTCTTCGACTACCTCATCGATCAGGCGGACAAACTTGGTGCAAGCGACATCCACATTGAAAACGAGCGAACGACCATACGGGTTCGTATGCGTGTCGATGGCGCCCTGCATCCCGTCGCCGATCTTGCCAAAGAGCGTTACCGTATCATTATGGCGGCGCTCAGCTCACGGGCGAACATTTCATCCGCCTCCAAAGAAGCTCAATCCGGTCACATGCAAAAAGAGATCACGCGTGATGGAGCGACGCACCTTCTGAATATGCGTATCGAGACCGTGCCGACGCTCTACGGCCAGGATGCCGTTATCCGTCTGTTTAATTTTGATGAGAGCCTATTGAATCTGGACTTGCTCGGTATTCCTGATAGGCAGCGCAAGGAGATCGACGAAGTGGTCAGCCACCCACGTGGTATGGTGCTGATGGTAGGACCGACCGGTTCCGGTAAGTCGACGACGCTTTATAGTATTCTCAATGCTCTCAACACCACAGATCGTAAATTAATTACACTTGAAGACCCGATTGAGTATGGCTTGACCGGCATCTCCCAAATACCGATCGATACCACCGGCGGACAGAGCTTTGCCGATGGTCTCCGCTCGGTACTGCGTCTCGACCCTGACGTCGTTATGGTGGGTGAGATCCGTGACCAGGATACGGCCCGGACGGCGATTCAAGCTTCGATTACCGGCCACCTAGTCCTTTCCAGCTTCCATGCCAACTCGACCTCGGCTGCGTTCAGCCGTATGATCGATCTGATTGGGGTGAATCCTATCTTCAGTACTGCGATTCGGCTGGTGATAGCCCAGCGGCTCGTACGCCGCTTGGTCGACGAGACAAAAGAAGAGTACGAGCCTGACGAAGCAACCAAGAAGTATGTTCGTCGCGTACTCGAAGACTTACCAGACTCATTTGAGAATAAGCCCGATCTTGATAACTTCAAGCTCTGGCGTCCGGTCGCATCAGATGATGCACCTTTTGGCTACAAAGGCCGGGTCGTGATTATGGAGCAAATGGTCGTCAATGAAAATATCTCGAAATTTGTCCGGGGCGATGTCGAAGATATTCAGACGGATATCATTGAGAAGGAAGCCAGGGCGGGTGGTATGCTGACGTTAGAACAAGTCGGTGTCCTCGCGGCTCTGCGTGGTGAAACGACACTCGACGAAATCGGTCGCGTGATCTAATCAGACGATAACGTCTGCGATAGCTGGTACGAGCCGCTCATCGAACACGCTCGGAATAACTTCGTCCGCGCTTGGCGTTGCTACGAGCGAAGCGATCATTTCCGCGGCTGCGATCTTATGTTCATCGGTAATCTTGCTGACGCCGTTATCGAGCGCCCCGCGGAATATTCCTGGAAAAGCCAGGGCATTGTTCACCTGGTTCGGAAAGTCGCTGCGACCGGTCGCCACGACGGCTGCTCCGGCTGCTTTCGCCTCATCCGGCATAATTTCGGGCGTGGGGTTTGAGAGCGCAAAGATGACCGGGTCGTTCGCCATTTTGCGCACCATGTCTTGTGTGAGAAGTCCGGGCTTTGAAACGCCGATGAAAATATCTGCACCGTCAATCGCGTCGGCCAGTGAGCCGGTGTGTGATGTGTCGAGATAAGGTAGGAGTGCTTTCTTCTCGTCGTTCAGATCGTCGCGGGCATCACCGATGATGCCTCGTGAATCAACGGCAACAATTGAACCGACACCGTACTTGTGAAGAAGTTTCATAATGGCCGTACCGGCAGCACCGGCACCAATCGTGACGATTTTGCAATCACCCAGGTTCTTGCCAGTCACTTTCATGGCATTGATGAGGCCAGCCAGTACGACAATCGCCGTGCCGTGCTGATCATCGTGAAAAACCGGAATATCAAGCTCGGCTTTCAGTCGTTCTTCGACTTCAAAGCAAATTGGCGCTGCGATGTCTTCGAGATTGATTGCACCAAAGCTCGGCGCGATAGCTTTCACGGTAGCGACGATTTCATCTGGTGTGTGTACATCTAGTGTGATCGGCACGCTGTCTATATCAGCAAAATGCTTGAAAAGCAGCGCTTTACCTTCCATGACGGGCATCGAGCCCTTTGGGCCGATGTTGCCAAGTCCCAAAACGGCCGAACCGTCTGAGATAACCGCGACCAGGTTATTGGTCCAAGTATACGTTTTGAGCAGTGACGGATCATCGGCGATAGCCCGCGATACGGCCGCCACACCAGGGGTGTAGTATGCGCTCAACTTTTCTTTGTCGAGTTCACCGGTGTCACGGAGGGATGAGGTGATTTTCCCTTTATATTTTTTGTGCAGTTCAAGGGCCAAGTCGTCGTAGTTCATATCTTTCTAGTATAGCAAAATAAATCCGGTCGGACCTCTTTAAAAAAGGAATCGGGTATGTTATAGTAAATAGCTGATTGTACATATAAATGAGTAAAGCGAGAGAGAAATGAGTTTTGCACTAATCCAAAAGGTAAATGACGAGCAGAAAAAGCATGCCGTCGTTGATGTCCGCAGCGGCGATACCGTTCGCGTTCACCAAAAAATTAAAGAAGGCAACAAGGAACGTATCCAGGTTTTCGAAGGTGTCGTCATCCGTACCGACAACAAGAAATCTCATACGTCACGCATCACGGTCCGCAAGATTGCAAGTGGTGTCGGCGTAGAGAAAAGCTTCTTGCTTCACAGCCCGCTGGTTGAGAAGGTGGAGATCGTACGTCGTTCTAAGGTTCGCCGCAACTATCTTTCATTCCTCCGTGGCCGTAGTGGTAAGAGCGCACGACTAGCCGCCCAGAACTTCAACCGTGAAGCGGTTAACACAGTTGCTGAGGCTCCAGTGCAAGAGCCGGAGACCACCGAAGCACCTGCTGACGAAAAAGCTGAATAAAAAGCAAGAAACCATCTGCAGTACCTAGCAGGTGGTTTTTTAATTGGTACAATGAAGCTATGATACTTGGTATTGATGAGGTAGGTCGTGGACCATGGGCCGGACCTTTGGTCGTCGGAGCAGTGGTCCTTGGCGGCGTAACGATTGAGGGATTGACCGATAGTAAGAAACTATCGAAAAAACGTCGAGAGGCTCTGGCTGAAGAGATTTATCAAAAAGCCAGCGGTTTGGGTCTGGGCTGGGTGCATGCTGATGAGATTGATGCTATTGGCTTGTCGGAAGCTCTTAGGCAGGCCACGATTCGGGCCGTCAGCCAAGTTACGACTTCATACCACGAGATCATCATCGACGGGACGATTAATTTCCTCAAAGAGACGAGCAAGGGCCGCTATGTGACGACGATGAAAAAGGCCGATCTGCTCGTTCCAAGTGTCTCGGCTGCTTCTATCGTGGCGAAAGTCGCACGGGACATCTACATGGAAGAACAGGCGGAGAAGTACCCGGAATATGGTTTCGAGGCACACGTCGGCTACGGAACGGCCAGGCACCGTCAGGCGATTGAAGAACATGGCGTGACACCACTCCATCGCTTGAGTTTCGCGCCGCTCAAAAAGTATCGTGTGGAACCGGAAACAGGGAATACTCTCATGCGTTCATATGCCGTTACGACGAAACAAATCGGTGATAAGGCGGAAGATGTCGCGATGAAATACCTGATGGTGCTCGGACACGAGATCATCGCACGGAACTGGAAGACCAAATACTGTGAGATTGATATCATTTCAATGCATGACGGGACCGTTTATTTTACAGAGGTAAAATATCGCCGGCAGGCGAATCAGGGCGGGGGACTGGCCGCCATTACCAAACAGAAACTGCGCAAGATGAAGTTCGCAGCCGAGTATTATGTGGCGGTGCGAAAGTTCCCAGGTGATACACGCCTGGCGGTCGTGACGCTGGCGGGTGAGCCGCCGCAGATCGAGACGTACCTAGAGCTCGATGAGAGCTGACCGGACGGCCGCTCCGTCACGCTCGATCAATTCGACGCGCCCTTCTATCTCGACGATACCCAGCGCGATAACGCGGCTCAGGGCAGGAATGCTCATTTTTGGTGTAAAGAACGACTTGTACTCTTCCAATTGCCTGCGGTTCATCAGGCCGCTGGCTGCGTAGCGTGGAAAATCATCATAACTTTTATCTCCACCGAACGTTTGTTCAACCCACTCCCAGTTATCTTGCACCCACTGCCATGCGAGATCGCGGCCATAGCGGTTACGGATGAGGTAGACGAACCAACGGAAAACATCCTGTGAACGGATGATTTTTGAATTCTTCATCGCATCGAGCAACTGAGAAATAAAAGCCGTATTCTTTGTCGAAGTCAGTCCGGCGCAGATATCATTCTGCAGCTCGGAATTCTGAGTGGTTTTATAGGTCTCGAGCAATGGCTCGGTAATGCGCGCATCATCAAAGTGACGCACGACGACACTCAGGATCAGCGGACGCAATTCGGGATCAAGATTCTGCAGTTCGCTGGAGTCATAGAGCTGCCGGGCCTTTTGGATTATGTCATCTCGTTCGCTGTAGGCCATCATCCCGATGATCGTCGACCGCAGTTTGGTATCCGTTTCGGGTTCAT
>CAZVUH010000001.1:42273-52206 GCA_964629565.1 uncultured Candidatus Saccharibacteria bacterium
AGTGCAGGCAGATCATCCGAAGTGCCATTGAGCGGGATCGGCCATAGACGAGTACTCGGCTCATGCGGTCCGATGAAGAACTGCTCTTGGGAAAAGCCGTCCTCTTTGACGGTGACCACCGGGTAGCCGGGCTGCGAAATCCAGGTATTCATGAGGGAGATGATATCTTTCCCACTGGCAGTGCCCAGTTCCTGCCACAGGTCGTCACCTTCAGTGTTCTTGTAGGCATATTTTGCAAAGTAACTTTTTAGTCCGGCTTGGAACGCTTTCTGGCCGATGTAGTGTTGGAGCATTCGGAGCAAACGACCACCTTTCGCATAGACGATAGCACCGTCGAACAGACTGTTGATCTCATCGGGATGATTTACCTCAACCTGGACGGATTGAACGCCGTCAATCGCATCGCGCCGGAGCGCCATGATACTTTCCTGCGCCGAGAATTCGAGCCAGATGTCCCACTCCGGATACAACGCGTCGACGGCAACATACTCCATCATGTTTGCAAAGCTCTCGTTCAGCCAGAGATTGTTCCACCACTTCATGGTCACAAGATTACCGAACCACTGGTGTGACAACTCATGTGCCACCACTTTGGCGACGTAGCGTTTGGTGCTGATGCCGGTCGTAGCAGGGTCAGCCAGGAGCGCGACTTCGCGGTAGGTGATGAGCCCCCAGTTTTCCATGGCACCACTTGAAAAGTCGGGCAAAGCGACGTGGTCAGACTTCGGCAGCGGGTAGGGCGTATCAAAATAATCTTCAAAGAATTCGATCGTCTTTACGGCCGTCTCGAGCGCAAAATCAAGACCGGCGGCAGGTTGTGCTGGTGTGGCCCAGACGTTTACTTCCACACCGTTCTTCGTCGAAGCGGTTTTTTTATGAAGGTCACCGACGACCCAGGCGAGCAGATAAGAGCTCATTCGCGGTGTCGTTTCAAAACTGGTAACAAGTTTGCCGTTTTCTTCATTTTGTCGCTTGACGGGCATGTTGCCAAGAACGGTAACGCCGGCTTCAGTCGTGAGTGTTACATCAAAGGTGCTCTTTGCCTCCGGTTCGTCCACGCATGGAAAGACTTCACGGGCATGATGACTTTCGAACTGGGTCGCAAGCAGCTCTTTCTGGATGCCGTCATGTTCAAAATAACAAGGGTAAAGCCCATGCATCGGATCGCTGATGGTGCCCGAAAACGTCACAGTTACGATATGCTCGCCAGTGTTGAACTCGCCACTGATACGCAGCTGATCGTTCTCCTCCTCTATATAGGTGGCCGTCCGCCCATCAACGGTGACGGCTGCAATGGAAAGACCTTTGGCGTGAAGCATGATGTCGTTTCCCGTCGAAGTGCCTTCGATGGTGACGATTCCGCTGAAAGTACGCTGTTCACGTTCGAGAGTCAATGAAAGGTTGTAATGTGTTGGTGTGAATTGTTCGATAAGTCGAGATACTGTCTGCATATATCTATTGTAACAAAGCTATAATAGGATTATGTCGTATCGCCGCAGAAGATTGGTCGGAGCCATTGTGATGGTGTTGCTCGCGGTAGCTACCGTTCTGCTCCATCCCGCCTCCTATCAGCCACAAGTGGTACCTTCTGTCGTGGATACCAAAGAGGCGACCGGTGCTATGGGCCTTCTGAATGGGATTGCTATCAAAGGACGTGCTCCAAAGACGGGCTACGAACGGACACAATTTGGCGACGGTTGGTCAACGGCTGCGGGCTGCGATACGCGCAATATTATTCTCCATCGTGATCTGGTTGATGTGACGGTCAATGACAGATGCCAAATCGTCTCGGGCCTACTACATGACCCATATACCGGAAAGGATATCCGCTTTGTTCGTGGCGAGACGAGCAGTCAAGCTGTCCAGATAGATCACGTCGTTGCACTGAGTAATGCCTGGCAGACCGGTGCACAGCAATTGTCCGCTGAACGGCGCGAACAGCTTGCTAACGACCCGCTCGAGCTTTTAGCTGTCGATGGACCAACGAACGAGAAGAAAGGCGATGGCGATGCGGCGACATGGCTGCCGCCGAACAAAGCGTTCCGTTGTCAGTATGTCGAACGCCAAATACAGGTAAAGCATAAATACGGCCTGTGGGTTACGCCAGCTGAACATGATGCGATGGTGCGAGTGCTCGATACTTGCGGAGCCGCATAATGTTTGCTATAATAAACCTAGTACATTCCGGCCGGCAGGTCGGATTTTTTCATAAAGAAAGGATGCTATGGAAGAACTAAATTTGAAACAACTAACACTCGCGGTCCGTACGATCGCGGAGGAAAAAAATCTCCCGGAGGAGACTGTTCTTAGTGTCATCGAACAGGCTATCGCTGCCGCTTGGCGTCGAGATAACGGTGAGCGTGACCAGGAAGTCCGTGCCGAACTCAATACCAACGACGGTACGGCAAAAGTATTTGTCTCCCGCGAAGTGGTTGAAGAGGTCGGTAGCGATGCCGTCGAGATCAGCCTTGAAGATGCCAAGAAAGTAAAAAAAGATGCCGTTATCGGTGACATTATCGAAGAAGAGCACCAGGTTGAAACCTTTGGTCGTGTTGCAGCCCAAACGGCCAAGCAGGTAGTGCTCCAACGTCTTCGTGAAGCAGAGCGTGAAGTCGTCCTGGAAGAGTATGAAGACAAGATCGGTACTATCGTAACCGGAACGGTCCAGCGCGTCGAACCGCGTGTCGTTCGGGTTGAGCTTGGTAAAGCGACCGGTATTATTCCGCAGAGCGAACAGATCCAGGGCGAGTTTTACAGCATCGGATCACGTATCAAAGTCCTTATTAAGGACATCGAGCGCGACAACCGTGGACCACAGCTCATTCTAAGTCGTGGCAGTGAAGCGTTTGTCGAGCTTCTGTTTGCCCAGGAAGTGCCGGAGATGGAGACTGGTGCGGTAGAGATCAAAGCTATCGCTCGTGAAGCCGGCCGTCGGACAAAACTGGCCGTCGCCAGCACGGTGCCCGGTGTCGACCCTGTCGGTACCTTTGTCGGTGGCCATGGTACGCGCGTTCAAGCGGTCATGAACGAGATCGGCGACCAGGAGAAGATCGACATCATCACTTTTGATGAAAACTCTGAGCAGTTCATCCGAAACGCGCTTTCACCAGCTGAGGTCGTACGGGTGGAGATCAAAGAAGAGGCAAAGAATGCCAAGGTCTTCGTGAATGAAGATCAGCAGTCAATCGCGATCGGCCGCGCCGGACAGAATGTCCGTCTGGCAAGTCGTCTGACAGGCTACGAGCTTGATATCGAGACGGCCGTTGCCCCTAAGCCAGCAGAGCAAAAGCCAAAGAAGAACATCGAGGATAGCCTCCTAAGCGCTGTGGAAGAAGCTACTGAAGAATAATCTTCCTCGGAATACAAAAAAATCCCGCTTTTTCGTGAGCGGGATTTTTGTATATGCAACCTACGTACCGATGTTGCGGCGCTGGAACCTGAAGAGGCCGACACCGAGCGCCAGAATACAAACACACGCCAAGGCGACGAGATGCGTCGCTGTCAGACCGTGTTGCATGATCTGCGGATTATTATAGTAGTGCAGAAGCGATGCTTTGTCGATCGACTTGAGTGAATCGGTTGCAGGTGCGAGCGTCGTGAGGACAAGGCAGGCGACCGCATAGGCACTCATGAGCGACATAGTCAGCCCTCGTTTACCGGTGAACATGCCGAACGCGAACGTAATGGTAGCAAATGCAATGTTGATAAGAGCAAACACACAGGCCGAGGCGATGATCCGTCCAATATCGGCAGATTTATCGACCACGAGAAGACCAAGATAAATGCCTCCTATCACACTCGCGCTGACGATTACGATGACAGTCGTCACTGCCAGCCATTTTTGGAAAAATACCCCGGTCCTTGTAACGGGCATGCTAAGAAGTGTCTGCAAGCGACGGTCATCTTCTTCGTTGACGGTGACGGCCAGTGCCAGGATGACGGACATAGCGATCGTGATGATGTATAGGTTCGGACCGAAGATCTGTTGACCTATGTAGCCGGGTATGGTCGTGTAATCCTCGATCGATCCGATAAGTGGCTTCAGTGAGTCCGGAACCGTGGCGATGATACTGTTGATGCCACTCTGACTGAGGGAGTTATATAGCGCCATCGTGATAAAGGCGATAAAGACGACACCCAATGTCCAGCCTATCAGCTGCCAGCGGAGATTGAACAAAGTCTTCGTATACACGGATTTAAACATGAGAGGCCTCTTTCTTATAGTAATTCATGAACAGGTCTTCGAGATCTGCCTCTTGGATATCCAAGCTCTTCAACTTATGGCCTGCGAGAAGACGTAACAGCCGGTTGATGTCGCCACTGTATGTAAAGGTGGCGAGTTTGCCTTTTTGACTGAGATTTTCAAGTCCAGGCAGCGCGAAGACTTCTTTTTTTGGAGCCGTATTCGCGAAATGGATCATAACGTTGCGTGGAGTGTGCTCCAACAGGCCTTCCAGCGTCGTGACGTTGATAAGCTGACCGTCACGGATGAAGCCAACCCGGTCACAAATGGCCTGGACTTCGCTCAGAACGTGCGAGGAGATGAATGTCGTTTTGCCACGCGCTTTATGTTCTTTAATGATCGCGTTGAATTCCGCTTGGATGAGCGGATCGAGGCCGCTGGTCGGTTCGTCAAGAATCAGCAGGTCGGGATCATGCATGAGCGCAGCTATCAGACCGATTTTCTGCTTGTTGCCGCGTGAAAGATGCTTTATCTTGACGCCCGTGTCGGCATCAAGCCGCTTGACCAGTTTATTAATAGCCGCTTTGTCGACGCCTCCGCGCAAGTTGGCGACATAACGCAGGTACTGTTTGCCGGTGAGCGTATTGTCGGTCTCCATATCACCGGACACGTAACCGATACGCTGGTGGACCTGTTTGAGCTGTTGGAAGTGATCGAGTCCGAGAACCGTGATGCTGCCTTGTGTTGGGCGTAGCAGGCCAAGGATAGTGTTGATGGTGGTTGATTTACCGGCGCCATTAGGTCCAAGGAAACCGAAGACTTCGCCTTGCTCCACTGTCAGGTTGATATCGTGGATACCGTGTTTGGAATCATACCGTTTCGATAACGATTGAAGTATTAAAGCCGACTGTTTGTTCATATGCACAGTCTACACCCGATAGGCACAAGCGTCAAAACAACCCCCACTCGCTTCATAATGGGATAATTTATCGTAATAAACACCTCAATCAAAGAGAATATTAGCACTCGCTTGACCCGAGTGCTAATTTTTCATATACTAGGTATAGCAAGGTGTAAAACAGATCGAAAAACGCTTGCGCCTAATGGTATAAGGAAGGATAATAGAACTATATGGCAGATGATTTCGCAGAATTCGTCTCTCACCTGACCGACAATGCGCGGACTAGTCTTCAGCATGCCGACGCGATCGCGCGCGGATACGGCAGTGCCTACATCGGTACGGAGCACATCCTCTTGGGTGTATTAGCACAAGGCTCGTCCGTCGGTGCGAAGTTGCTCGCCGATGTCGGAGTGACGTTGGACCGCGCTGAACTGGCACTCAACCTGACACCGCGGACGCTCATCGTCAGTACCGGCGCCAAAGGACTTTCCGAGACGGCCAAATTGACACTCAAGATGAGCTGGGAAATTGCCCAGGAGTTTCATCAGGATTTTCTTGGCACAGAGCACATTCTTTACAGCATCCTCAGTCAGAAGAATGCTCGTGCAACCGTCCTTTTGCGCGATATGAACATCAATATCTCCGAACTCAAAACGGAGTTGGAAGAATTCTTTGATCGCCAACAGAATGATTTTAATGATAATATCGCGACCGAGCAGACGAAACACAAGAAAGAGAATAATGGCGCGCTCGGCGTCTTCGGTATCGATCTGACAGCAAAAGCCAAACGCGGCGAGCTTGATCCAGTTATCGGCCGGACATCACAAGTTGAGCGTATGGTGACGATTCTCAGCCGTCGTACGAAAAACAATCCCGTACTGATCGGTGAACCGGGCGTTGGTAAGACTGCTATTGTCGAAGGGTTGGCCCAGCGGATTGTGGCTGAAGACGTGCCGGACCACCTGCTTGATAAACGGATCATACAGCTTGATCTTGCCGCCATGATCGCCGGTACGAAATACCGAGGTGAATTCGAGGAACGACTGAAGAAAGTCGTGAATCAGGTCCGAGAGCAGAAGAATCTGATCGTGTTTATCGACGAACTTCATCTCCTGGTTGGCGCTGGCGCGGCTGAAGGCGCGCTGGATGCCGCGAATATGTTGAAGCCGGCCCTCGCCCGGGGCGAGTTGCGGCTGATCGGTGCGACGACACTCGATGAATACCGCAAGCATATCGAAAAGGACACGGCGCTCGAACGGCGCTTCCAGACCATCGTGGTACCGGAGCCCAATACTAAAGATACCATCGCAATCCTCAAGGGCCTGCGCAGTTACTACGAAAAACATCATGGTGTCAAAATGAGCGACGAAGTACTCGAGGACGCAGTCTATATGGCCGACCGCTACGTGTCGGAACGCTTCATGCCGGATAAGGCCATTGATGTGATTGATGAGGCTGCTGCGCTAGTACGGGTCCGGACCGGCCGTAAACCGAGCAAATTACGTGATTACACAAAGCAGCTGAATAATCTGAATGAAAAGATGGATGAAGCGGTTGCCGCCGAAGATTACGAACGGGCCGCGCTGTACAAGACGCGTATCAGCCAGATATCGGCCAAGCTCGAGGAGACGAAAGCATTATTCGAAAAGAAGACACCGATTACCCTAAGCGACGATGATGTCGCTCATGCGGTCGCAACCATGACGGGCGTACCGGTCAAGCGGGTTCAGAAATCGGAAGCGAAATTGCTCCGCAATCTTGAGGCGCATCTGTCAAAACATGTTATCGGACAGAAAGAAGCGATTGAAAAAGTCGCCCGCGCCATTCGTCGGAGCCGTAGTGGTGTTTCCAGTACGAAACGGCCGATCGGATCATTTGTCTTCATGGGTCCGACCGGTGTCGGTAAGACGGAGCTTGCAAAGGTCCTTGCTAGGGAAGTGTTCGGTAGTGATGATGCGCTCATAAAGATTGACATGAGCGAGTTTGGCGAACGTCACAATACGGCACGACTACTCGGTGCGCCGGCAGGATATGTCGGCTACGAGGACGGTGGTCAGTTGACCGACAAGATACGCCGTCAGCCATACAGCGTCGTGCTTTTCGACGAGATCGAGAAAGCGCACCCCGAAGTATTTCAACTTCTGCTGCAGTTGCTAGAGGACGGCAAACTGACTGACGCGAAGGGGCATCAAGTCGATTTCACCCATACGATCATCATTCTCACAAGCAACCTTGGTGCGGACCGCATGATGAAAGAATCAAGTCTCGGCTTCCATGCCAAGAACCGCGCCGATGAGAAAGCGCTTGAGGCTGCTCATGAGGAGAATGCCGAAGCGGCATTGGCGGCACTAAAGAAAATGATGCGACCGGAACTTATCAACCGGTTTGACGCTATCGTAACGTTCCATGCGCTGACCCGGCGCGAAGTAGGCAAGATATTCGATAATTTCATCGGTGAACTACAAGAACGCCTGATACGCAAAGGTATCCACCTGGTCATCACTCCGAGTGTAAAACGTCTCGTAGTCAGCGAAGGGCATGATGAGAAGTTCGGTGCCCGGCCGCTTCGTCGTGCGATCCAGGATATGATCGAACATCCGATCGCTGAAGGAATCTTATCTGGTAAATATGATAAAGGTACCGTTCTGACCGCCAGTACGAAAAAAGGTGCCGTGGAGCTGACCGTCACGAATGAAACCTAATACGAGAAGATTACGTCGCTACACAGGTTATGCCGTACTCGTAGCCTGTGTGCTTGCGGCCATCTGGCTCGTAATGAACCGGCAATATGTGGTAGACCAGCTCGCGGTCTGGCAATATAAACCAACCGCTGCCGTCAAATCGTTAGCGCAAGAATCAAGTATGTCGACCAAAGGCACATTCCTTTTTTATGCCAGTCAGCCAAAAATAGACGGCACTCAGACATTCAACCACTATTGTCAAAAGTCCGAACCTCAAAGTGCCATTTTGGGTTGCTACGTCAATTTACAAATTTATATTTACGACGTCAAAGATAGCAGACTGGATGGTGTAGAGGAAGTTACGGCAGCACACGAGATGCTCCATGCCGCCTGGGACCGCCTGAGCGACTCAGAGCAAGTACGTGTCGCAAAGCTGCTGGAAGCCACCTATGAGAAGCTGAATAATGAGGACCTGAATAAACGGATGGAATATTATGCGCGCACCGAACCGAGCGAGCGCGACAATGAGCTCCATTCCATCCTGGGTACAGAGTATAAGGATCTTGGTCCGGAGCTTGAGCGGTACTATGGTCAATACTTTGAAGATCGTGATAATGTGGTTGGATTGCATGAGAAATACGCAGCGGTTTTTGAGGCGATTCAGAGTAAGGGTAAGGAACTGGCCGATCGCCTAACCGGTCTGGCATCTGATATAAATCGTCGCATCACTGCCTATAATGCCGATGTGGCATCACTCAACGCCGATATCCAAGATTTCAACCGACGTGCCAAGGCTGGTGACTTCAGTTCCCGTGCACAGTTCGATAATGAACGCGACGGTTTACTGGCGCGAAGTCGCGCACTGGAGGCTGATCGGCAGGCAATAAACACCAAAATCAAGGAATACCAGTCTGTCCGCAAACAACTCGAAGCCATCAATAGCCAGGCGGAGGCTTTGAATCGCAGTATCAATAGCTCGCTGGCACCCGCACCTTCTGTTGATGGGTAGTGTATAGTAGTGATATGAAGATAAAACACCCTAGAACTGTCAAAGATTTTAAAGGTAAAGTAGCGCTTGAAGAATTGCGCCGCGCCCACTGGATCATCGTTATCCTGGCTCTCGCTCTCGCATTTCTCATCATGGTCACGATCATGCAGCCACTGGAATTTGACATCTTGCTTGGTAGTGTTGCCGCCGGCCTACTCCTGCTAGTGGCTGCCGTTTCGGCCGCTATCGCTCTGCGTATTACTGTAAAATAACTAAAAAACCACCGATGTATGATCGGTGGTTTTTATATGGCATGACTTTAGAATACGACGTACGGAACGTATTGCTCCCATGCGGCAAGCTGTGCCGGTGAAAGAGCTTTGGCAGTATCGACTGACGCCTTCAAATCCGCATGACGAATCGTCAGTTTGTCGCCGACTTCCAGATACGGTGCACCGGCTTTTTGTGTCAACGTGGTCTCGGCTGCAATAATCTGAGCTTTCGACAACTCTACGCTATTTGCTTTGGCATAAGCCTGAACGCTTTGGCGGGCAAAGGCGGTGTACGAATCACCAGCCGCTGCCGTGTACATGTAATCACGTGATTTCTCAGCTTGTTGTTTTTGCTTTTCGGCCGCTGCTTTTTTATCCGCTGCCTGCTTGTTCTTCTCGGCTTGCTGCTGGGCGGATTGCTTGTCGGTCTCTTTCTTGTTCGATGTGTCATTCTGTTGATTGAGCCAGATAACCCCGATAATCGCCAGCATTACGACTACCGTGGCAATCACGACGCGGTTTTGTTTGATAAATTCCATGTATCCCTCCGTGCCCACCGGTTCCGTTTTGTTCTGCTT
This sequence comes from uncultured Candidatus Saccharibacteria bacterium, assembly GCA_964629565.1. Taxonomy (GTDB): domain Bacteria; phylum Patescibacteriota; class Saccharimonadia; order Saccharimonadales; family Saccharimonadaceae; genus CAZVUH01. Next base: position 51,877 of record CAZVUH010000001.1, read on the forward strand.
ATCGTTATACCATGAGATTCACAGTAATACAAGTGAGCAATATACTATACAAAATATAGCAACGTATGGTACAGTAGAGTAAGTCGCATTGGCGCTTTAAGCCAGTGTTGTGAATAAACCTAACACTATACAAAAGGAGTTTTTCCGTATGCCCAACGTTTTAATTGTTACCGGTAGTATTCGTCCAGGACGGGTTGCCGATAAAGTATTACCACTCGTAAAGAACGAGCTTGCCTCACGTGATGGCGTCGAGGTACAGGTAGCCGATGTGAAGGATCTTGATTTGCCATTTTTTGATGCAGAACAACCACCTTCATCACCGGATTTTCA
>CAZVUH010000002.1:0-1575 GCA_964629565.1 uncultured Candidatus Saccharibacteria bacterium
GCTCCGAGAGTGATCAGATATGCATCCACCACCCACTGCTGGGTCACCAGGCCGCCGCCAAGTTCATCGGAAATATCCGGCAATGCGACGTTGATGACGGAACCATCAAGAAAAGCGACCGAAGATGCCAAGATAGCAATGAGGAGAACGAGACGCTGCTTGCGGGTCATATCAGTAGTATACGCTTATTATCGAAAGAAGCCGATGATTACGACCATCAGCACCACCGCGCCAAGCACACGCCGGAACAGACTGGCGCCTGCCATCACTTCTAGGTATGCCCATGTGAATAGGAATGCTGCGCTGAGCGCGGCAGTACCGGACTGTACTATGCCCTCGCCCAGCAAATGCGAGATGATCATTAGGATAAACCAGGCGATAATCGGCAGATTGGGCTTTTGCGCGATCACGACATGGCCGTGCTTGTCACGTATGAAGCTATGGAGTGCCTGCTTGATGGTCATACTTCATTATACGCACTACTGCACTGAATGTGGTATTCGTTCATCGAAAACTATTTATTGTAAAACGATAAATATGATGCTACAATGACTGTATGAAAAAAGGAGAACGTAGTATGGAACGAGCATCGACATTATTTTTACGCCTGGCGGTAACGGTAATCGGGCTCGGTGTGGCGGCCCTGTGTATATTGCTACTTCCCCTCATTTGGCAGGCTGCCTATATCGAGTATCCTCGGGATGGTTACGCCGTACGGACCGTCGTGGCGGCTATGTACGTAGCGGCAATACCGTTTTACTTGGGCATCTACAAAGGCTGGCTGATACTCAACGCCGTAGACAAAGGCAAGGCGTTCTCGATGCGATCGGTCAAAGAACTAAAAGTGATCGCGCTCTGCGCTGGGATCATCAGTTTCATTTACATAGTCTGCCTGCCCTTTTTCTACATATGGGCTCAGAGCGATGATGCGCCAGGCTTGGTATTGGTCGGTTTATTCTTCGTCGGCATGCCGCTGATTGTCAGTGTGGCCATGAGTCTGCTACAAAGATTACTCGCCCAGGCGGTCTCTATAAAATCTGAAAACGACTTGACGGTATAATCATGGCGATCGTAATCAATATCGACGTGATGCTGGCAAAACGCAAGATGAGCGTCACGGAACTGGCAGAGAAAGTTGGCATTACCATGGCGAACATCTCGATTCTGAAAAACGGCAAGGCAAAAGCCGTGCGCTTCTCGACGCTCGAAGCGATCTGCAAGGCACTTGATTGCCAGCCTGGCGATATCCTCGAGTTCCGGAGCGACGCGAAATAACAGCTGCCGGCAATGGCAATGCGCGCCGCTAAGGCGTATACTGAAAGCATATGGAAGATCCTACGCAAAGCCTCGACACGACTAATCTCATGAGTGGTCTCGGTATCGACACCGGCCTGCTTGGGACGATCATGACCGTCGGCACGGTCGTCTCGATACTCCTGACGATTCTGGTCATTTTCTATTTTGTCCGAAACGGCGCCCGTCGAAAAAAGTCTGAGAACGCGATGATCGAGATGGCAAAGGGCATTCAAGACATCAAAACACTCTTGGAGAAACAATCGGCTGAGAAGCCACCCG
>CAZVUH010000002.1:1675-7780 GCA_964629565.1 uncultured Candidatus Saccharibacteria bacterium
AACTTGAGCTAACGCTTCTTACTACCAGTGGCGAACCGCACCGCCAACCAGATCAAGACAAGGCCAAGGATAAAGAGACCGGAGACGACGAAAGCCACTGACCCGTATCCATGCGTTGCTGGATTTAGGAATGGATATGGATACCAGCCGGTCACTTCACCACGTATCAGTGTATATGCGACGTAGACGACCGGGAATGATAACCAGACTAGCGACTTTTTGAACGTTCTGGTCCGTTTTGGCCGATCGATCAGGAAATCGACCAACACTGCGACGGGTATAATGTAGTGAAGAACCGTATTGTCCCATGGCAGGGCAGTCAGCGTCAGGCCGTCCAGACCGGACAGCAGAAGCGCAAAGCCTATTCCGACCACAAGAATATAGACAGTGGTCGCACTCCGCAAGGCATCGACCCGGTGCTTACCTGAAGCGACGGCAAGAGCGCTAAGCAACAGCGTAACCACGACAAGCAGGTTCGTCTCTATCGTGAAGAAGCTAAAGAAGTTGGCAGGGTTGAACGTCCCGCGCTCGGTGAGGATTGCGATTTCGGTGACAACCGCGCTGAAAGCGAGCAACGCAAAAAAGAGTTTGTAACTGATGAGGGCTGTTTTGTTTCGTATCATGCTTTTGATTATACATATATCGTATACTAGTAGCTATGACATTGCCCCGTTTTGAATACAGTCGTCAGGTCCTGGCGGACCGCGCTAAAGAGGTACTTACCGCTACCAGCGCGTTGCCATACGGCTGCACCGTACGCTTCGCCGCGAAAGCGAATCCGCACCCCGAGATCATTTCTATCTTCAGCCAAGCCGGACTGTCGTTCGATGCCAGCTCCAGCTATGAGGCGGCCGAACTTCTGGAGATGGGCGTAAACGGTGATGCGATCAGTTTGTCTAGCCAGCAGCCGGCACACGATTTGGACAAACTTCTGAACGCCGGCGTACGATATGTCGCGACGTCGATACGACAGCTGGAACTCTATTGCATGTCTGAAGTCCACACCGGAACGGTCGGTCTGCGTGTCAATCCAGGCATTGGCTCCGGTCATAACAACCGCACGACGACCGGTGGTGTGAACTCAAGCTTCGGCTTGTGGCACAGCTACGTGCCGGATGCGCTGGAACTGGCGGCAAGATCCAACGTAATCATCGACCGTTTGCACGTCCATGTGGGATCGGGAGCAGATCCGAACGTCTGGAGCGATGTGATGGATATCGCACTGGAAATCGTCGATACGATGCCTGATGTCACGACGCTTGATATCGGCGGCGGTTTCAAGATCCACCGCTACAGTGACGAACACGAGACAGACATGCCTGTCATAGCCGGAGTATTCTCGCAAAAGCTCAGGCAGTACCAGGAACGTACCGGGCGGGAACTGAAGCTCGAGATAGAGCCGGGTACCTGGCTGGTGGCACACGCCGGCGTACTGAAAACCGAAATTGTCGATATCGTCGATACCGGTGTGGACGGGCATACGTTCCTTCGGGTCAACACTGGCATGAATGACATCTTGCGGCCAAGTATGTACGGCGCACAGCACGATATGAGAATCGAGAATACCTCCAGCGAACAACGTGAATACGTCGTGGTGGGCCACAACTGTGAAACCGGCGACATCCTGACGCCCGCTCCCGGAGATCCGGAAGGCATTGAGCCGCGCCTATTGAATGAAGCGGCTATCGGCGATACGCTCACCATCTACGACACGGGGGCATATTGCCAAAGCATGTCGGCCAAAGGATACAATTCGTATCCCGATGCGCCAGCCGTGTTCATAGACTGATTACCCTACGAGTTCGGCAAGCTTCTTGGCTGTCGTGATGTTACGGATGGTCATCCGCTTGTACAGCGGCGTCCCCATGAGTCGCAACAGACTGTAGCGGGATTGGTCCTTCCTGCTGATGTTCGCGAGTACCGCGCCGTCTACATAAATCATCGTTTCAACTTCGGGCCGATGGCCAAGTTTTTCGATGATATCCGGTGCGTTCACATCATCGAAAAGATAGAGTACATCGGATTTTTGACCAGATTTGTCGGGTTTGGGCGCGTCGTTCGTCCATTCCGGTGGAATCGCCGCGGCGATGGCTTTTACCTTATCTGCTGAAAGTATTAGCGTCGGAATATCAAAGCCGAAATGCTTTTCCAGCACAGCTTGCACGTCAGCCGCTTTCGGCTGGGTATCACTCGCAAAGACCGCGTTACCGGAATTGATGTAAATCACCACATCACGGAAGCCGAGGCCTTCAAGCACAGCCTGAAATTCCGTTTTTGGCACCCGGTGATTGCCGCCGACATTTATTCCGCGGACCAATGCGACATATTTCATGGCTGCATCAACCTGTCGAAATCGGGTGCTATTTTGACCGATACGGTATCACCCTCCGCGATACTTTCCTTTTTTCTCACATCGGCCTTGACTGCTACGAACCACTGTTGCGCGCCCATACTCATGGTAGTACTCGGCCAACCCGTCTTACCTATCTTTACTAAGACGGGAACGTTACCGTTCTTACCGGTCGCGCTACGTAGCTCCTTTAACACTTCGTCAGGAAGACGGACGAGATGCCATCCGCCGACCGTCGGAACCTTTTCAATTTTTGCCGTGAAAGTTATATGTTGCACCATGATACTCCTAATACTCGGCGATGACGATTTTCTTTTGCTTCATCATAGTCTGAACGGCCTCGGGACCTTTCGCGAGCAGGTCTCCCATGTTCTCGGGAATAATCTGCCAGCTCATACCGAACCGGTCCTTGCACCAGCCGCATTGTTCGCTGTCCGGCGTGTGTGAAAGCCGCTGCCAGTAATAATCGATTTCTTCCTGGTCTTTGCATGTCACCGTGAACGATACTGCTTCATTGAACTTGAAGATCGGCCCACCATCCAGGCAAAGAAACTCCATGCCGTCGAGCGAGAAGCGGCCATTGATGACCTTACCGCTCATACCCTTGAAGTGTTCATCGAGTGATTCGTCTGGGTAGTATTCAATGTGATCTATGTGTGAATTTGGAAAAACAGACACATAATAATTCATGGCCTCTTCGGCGTTCATGTCAAACCATAGGCTCGGTGTTATCTTTTGCATTGCATCTTCTCCTTAGACTAATAGTTGATCAAGTTTACGCATCTGGCTGGTGATACCGTCGACCATGCCCATCTTTATGAGCTGTTCGATTTGTTCGGCGCTATCTGCTATGCTGCGACTCACCAACTTGGTCTTGCCGTTTTCCTCGATGAATTCATTGGTGATTTTGAGCGAGGGCATCTCCTGGTTTATGGCGCCGTTTTCGTCTGAAAAGTAATCAGTATAGCTGAAACTGTTCGGTGTATCGACGCTATCGATGACCATGAGCCCCCATGATGACTGGTTGAACCACTCACCTTGATTCTCATCGACACATTTCATGTCATACAGAATGCGACCTCCAGGTACGAAGTCGAATTCCTTCGCGGTCGTCTCCCAGCCTTCGGGACCCCACCATTTTTCAAACCATTCCCGGTCGGCATATGCCCGCCAGACGTTTTCTTTCGGCGCATCGAATTCGCGTTCGATGATGAGGGTGTTGTTTTCAAGGTCTTTGGTTATTTTGACTTCGTTGTTCATTTAGATGTCCTCCTTTAATAATGTATCCAATTTGTTAAACTTCTGTTCCCACATCTGTCTATATTGCTCCAGGTATTCATCGGCGCTTTTCAGGGCCTCGGGTGCAAGTGCGACCATGTGTTTCTTTCCCTCCTTCCGTTTGCGAATAAGACTGGCATTTTCAAGCACCTTGAGGTGTTTGGAAATCGCCGCGAAACTGACATGATAATGGGCGACCAGTTCGCCGACCGAATATTCCCTGCGTGCGACCCGCGAAATAATATCACGCCGGATCGGATCACTGAGCGAGCTGAAAATGGAATCTAACTGTAATGTATATTCAACCATATGGTTAAATGTTACGCGCTTATGCGCACAATGTCAACATATTCTGTGATTGACCTCTGAATTTCTGTTGTTATAATCTCATCAATAGAGCAGGGGAGTGTGCGCAATTACTGTTCTACGAGCGACAAAATATTACCACTCGGATCCTTGAACCAGGCGATGTTCGGTCCCATGCCGACATCTTTACCGCGGAGTACACCGCGTTCATCCTGCTGCGCCGGTAGATTATCATACCGTTCAAAACCTACCCCTTTGGCTATAAGGGTGTCGACAGCCGAATCGATATTGTCGACGACGAAATTCAACACGGTAAACGTGGCCGGCTGATGATCGGACTTGGGATAAATGAAAACCTGTTGGCCGTTCACGTTAAAACCCAGTCCTCCCATCTCATCGGTCAGACTCAGGCCGAGTTTCGCGCCATAAAACTCCCTACACTTATCGATATCGTCCGCTGAATATCCGCTAAACGCCGCTTGATACATTTTATGTTCCCTCCTTAGGCGCGAGACGCCATCATTGTTGCCGATTCTCGACAGGCTTCCGTATGGAATAACAGTTCCGGGTTTTGCTTACACGCTTCGCAAATCAGAACCAGGTCGTTGCAGTTGGCAAACGCGCAGTTCTCGAAGTTAGATGTCTTGCCCTCACAGTGCGTACATTCGCCGATCGTCTTGGCATTGTCGGAGAAGTTGACCGTCATACGGTCGTCGAAAACCCGCAAACTGCCTTCCCATAAGCCGTCATCCGCGTAGGCTTCGCCGTATTTCACGATGCCACCGTCGATCTGATAGACTTCCTTGAAGCCACGTTTTTTCATCATTGCTGAGATAACTTCGCAACGGATACCACCGGTACAGTAGGTGACGATCTTTTTGTCTTTGATAGCATCATATTTGTCGCTTTCAAGCTCGTTTATGAAATCACGTGAGGTGTTCGTGTTTGGTACGATAGCATTCTTGAACTTACCGATTTTTGCCTCGTGCTCGTTGCGGCCATCGAAAAATACGACGTCATCGCCATATTTTTCTACTAGTTCATGCACCTGTTTCGGCTTGAGGTGTTTGCCGCCACCGACCACACCGTTCTCATCGACATCATATTCATCATCACTGGCCTTGAAGCCAACCAGTTCCCGGCGATGTTTCACGCTCATGCGCGGAAAGTCTTCCCTTGCGCCATCGCTCCATTTGAACATGATATCTTTGAAGCCGGGGAATTTCTTCGTTTCCTTGATATATTTCTTGAGATCATCCATCTCACCGCCGACCGTGCCATTCAACCCGTGCCGGCTTACCAAAATCCGACCACGCAGATCAAGACTATCGCAGAGGGTTTTTTGCCAAAGCTTAACGACTTCCGGATCTTTCAACGGCGTGAATTTATAGTATAGAAGAATCTTCTGCATCCTTGGTAGTATACATCAAAATGAAAGATTTTTCCAGGGGTGGCAGCTCGTTACATACCCGGATCGACTTCGAAGAAATCGATCGTGCCGAACCCAAAAGCCGTCGCGAACACGCCGGCCGGAAACATGCCGAGCTGGCGTCGGTAAAGCGCGGTCGCTCGGTTGAATAATAAGCGGCTGCCCTGCAGCTCATCTTCGATGGCCACCAATTGCGCGAACAATTCGTTAAACGACGCGTCCGCTTTGATCTCCGGATATGACTCCACTACATTCATAAGATACTTCTGAACGGCCTGCTCCGCCTCGTTCACGCCTTCGATATTCTGATTGCGTAACGCCGTCTGGCTCTTTTGCAGCAATAATTCGTAATCTTTTGAGCTCTTGGCAATAGCAGCGAGGCGCGGGATGAGATTGTGCCGCTTATCAAGCAATGTCGCGATGTTCGCCCAGGCCTCGTCAATATTTCTTGTCAGCATAATGATACGGTTATACACCGTCCATCCATATCCTAGAATGAGGACTGTGATAACGATCGCAAACATACCGTAGACCATCATGCGCCGCCTCCCGCTTTCATCGCCGCGCTACCCCAGTCCGACGTAAATATGCCCTTTCTCGGTAACAGCGAGATCCTGTGTTTCAATAACCGGTGTATACCAATAAGCTGGAATGAACCTGCTAGCCAAACCGGCATCAGCAGGTCACCCGTCATACCACGACCACCGGCCGCTATAGCGGTGCCGACATAGAGTCCCACCAC
>CAZVUH010000002.1:7880-17748 GCA_964629565.1 uncultured Candidatus Saccharibacteria bacterium
ATCGTATTATCGATACTGGCAAGACGGGGAAGAACGTTCTCATCCTTAAAGAGCGTCGCACCCTCAAACAATTCACGCAGCCGCGTCAGCGATTCGAACAGCATTCGCAAGTCCTTCTCAGATCTGACCGATCGAACATCAAAGACCGCGCTCAGTACGCCGTTTTCACAGACGATCTCAGCGCCATCGAGCTCTTTTACAATAACCGCCAGTACGTCACTGACAAAGAAACGCGTCAGTCGTGCATGATACTCCGCGGCAGCATAGATACGGAAGTGCTCAAACGTCGTCCCATCAAAGACAATTTCGTCCTCTCGGCTGAAAATGAACCGTCTTCCCTCCCGCTTGGCAATATCATTTGATACTGAGTCAAAGAAGAGCGGTGGAAGACCTACGTTCTCGGCGGAAGTCTGCACCACTAAACTTCTACCAGAAAAAGAAACCTTGTAGTCTTCGTGGGAGAAAGCACGTTCATCCCTCAGATCAGGCAGAAGATTCCAGAGAAGCGAATCTCTTGGGAGCTCAAGCTTTGAAGTCAGCCCTTTCTTATAGGGTCTGAGTACACCTCTCTTCAGGGTGAATGCCAGCAGACGATAGCTTAGTGCGATACCTAACGCGACCGGTGCAAGGAATACTAGGAACAAGATCGTCGTCGCAGCATCTGGATCATCTTCACCGCCTAGTTGCGTATCATCCTGGAAGATGACATGTCCTGGAAGCAGCCAGAAGCTGCCATTTTGCAGTGATGACTGCCATAGGACATCATCCCAAATCGGGTCATACGAACGCCAACCGGTAAAGCTTATGAAGAGCAGCATCGGGAGGACGACAAGCAGGACAACAAGAAGTCCCGTGAGTGACCTTGCGTATGTGCGTACTTGTCGTACGGCGGTATATAGATGGCCGATATCTGTCACGAATGATCTCCTATCTTGATGGAGTCGATGAGTTTATCCAGGTACGTTGTGTCGTGGACGGCTTCATCATACTGGCTTGTCTCCACTTTGCCATCTATTTCGTATAGAAAATCACCTACCGGGACGAGGATGTAAACATGCTTCGCGTAATCGCCTGTGCTGTAACCTGTGCCTATCTTTTCAGCACTATAATATTCCGATGTATGACCGTCGATCTTCCGGGTATCATGTACCAAATTGACAGTATTGTATTTCTGGTCTTGACGGAGCTCGTCCGGCCGCTCGGGGTCTCCATAGAAATAAACTTTGCGGAAGATCTCCGCATCCCGTTTCATCTGCTCTTCCATGGTCGGACAGCCCTTATACTCGCACTTCATATTCCAAACGCTCACAAATATTAGCCCGCCATACTTTTGCAGACCACTATCCGTCACGTCATTCGCATTATATGAACGCCGCAGCGTCACGCTTTCGATATGATTGCTGTAAGATCTTTTTTCAAGCACCACCGACGAAGGATATACAAACGAGAGCGAGCCGAGCTTGGACGTATACGTCAGGAACGGTGGTCGATTCACATAGTCGTTATATGACTTGTATGCCGAACTGGTCGCCAGCGCCAACCCGGATGCTACCGTGATGCCAAATGTGATGATTAGTAGCGCTGCGAGCATTTGTTTTATCGGGGAATGATTTCTTCGGAAATTCAGTACTTGCGCGGTCATACGCTCATTATACATGAGCTATCCGCTACAATAGAGAGATGCCACGTTCTCATATTCATGATCAACATTTTCTTCGCAGTCCCCGGATTGTCGCCGAGCTTATCGGGCACTCAAATATACGTAAAAATGATTTAGTCTACGATCTGGGCGCCGGCAGCGGCGTTATCACAAGCGTCCTTGCGTCGCGTTGCAAGGCGGTCGTTGCAGTCGAGATTGAGTCTGAAGCGCTCAGAAAACTCCAGACGAATGTCGGCAGCCGTAACAATGTCACCATCATCAAGAAAGACATCCTCGAGCTCGCACCGCCAGAAGAACCGTATAAGATATTCGCAAACATCCCTTTTTCACTGACTACTCAGATACTGCGTAAATTTCTTTTTTCCGACCGTCCGCCTAAAAGTATGTACCTGATCGTACAGAAACAGTTCGCCCGAAAGCTCGTACCTGGCGATGATCACTTCACAAGTCAACTCAGTGCTGAAATCGGCCCGCGCTTTACCACCCGTATCCGAAAACCGCTCCGTCGAACCGACTTCACTCCTCCGCCAGCCGTCGAGACGGTATTACTCGAGGTAAAACCACGGGACATCCCGCTCATCCGCCCAGAAGAAACCGACAAGTATCGGGCGCTGGTTGAAAACAGTTTCACGAACCAGAAATTCTTTGCATCACTCAAGAAACCATTTTCGTCGGAACTCCGACCATCCCAGCTAACTCTCGAGCAGTGGTGCGAGCTTTATGCGACCACGGAAGCCGTCTGAAGACGACGGCGGGCGACGACTGTCATGCCGACTGCAATAACCGTGTAAGTCAGGCCACTGGCGCACAGACTTAGCAGGTGCGCGCCGTCAAACAGGAGTGCGGTACCACTTAGGAGCGTCAATGCGATCAGGCCGTTGTTTGCAACAAGTCCTTTACGGCTTGGTTTGATCATAAGAATGGTTGCGAGCGATAAGCTCGCTAGAGCGATGATGATGTGCATAACAAGTAACATACCCTTATTATACCCGATATTGTGATTGTGGTAGGATAAAAGCATGAACGCTTTCTATACGTTTGATCAAAGATTCATTTCTTTTTGTAGGAAGTACTATTCTGTCGTCGCCCGTGTGGCATTGTTTGTCATCTACTTTTATTTCGGTTTTTTGAAACTGATCGGCTTGAGTCCGGCCGATGAACTGGCCCGCAACTTCGCAGGCAAAATGGGCGCTGGTGCTATTTTTCCGGAACTCTTCATTGGCCTGGCTGCGTTGGAATGCCTTATCGGTCTTCTCTTTCTTTTCCCTAAGTTGACCCGCGTCGCGATCTTCATCATGTTGCTTCATATGGTGTTGGTTTGCGCACCGCTCATCCTCGATGTCTCCGCCGTTTGGAGCGGGCTGCTGATACCTAACCTTGAAGGCCAGTACATCATCAAGAACGCGGCCTTGGTAGCTTTGGCGCTCGGTCTGGTAGCACAGACGCAGCCGCTCACCGCATCTCGCAAAAAACGCTAAACCGTGATATAATATTATTATGAGTAACCCTGGTGAACACCACCAAACAGGCCTGTTTGAGCGAGGCCTGAAGTGGGACGAGCACTTCAACCGCCGACTTGGTGCCATCGCAGCCGTTGCGACAGGTGGATTGGCGCTGGCAGGCTTCCCCGTGGCTGCGGGCTGGGTTGGCGCATTCGCCGCCGGTAATCTTGCCACCGCTGAAGTTGAGCGTCGCGTCGGCTTATCCTTCGAGAAGCGTCGGCTTGGAAAAGAAGCACTGAAAGCCGCATAAGGCTTTACAACACCCCCTCTTTTTTCGTACAATCAGACATACTATGATTCCTGCTGGAATCCTCTACTCGTGGACGTTCGGACATGCCGAACCGCTCGCGACTTTTCTTATCTATTCATACTAAAAACGAAAGGAATTATATTGAACATAAATAAAGAGACGCTGCGCCTCTACTGGCAGCAGGCGCGTAGACACAGGGTCAGCTTTTTCATGATGCTGATCTTTATTCCAGTCGGCGCGACCATCATCGACAGCATCCTGCCCTACTATCTGAGTGAAGCCATCGGAGCGATCAGTAACAATGATCGTGAGCTGATGGTCAAACTATTGACGATCGGTGGCAGTATCGGTATCGTTGGAGCGATCCTTAACTTTGTCGGCTTCCAAGCAATGGCAAATCACGAATCGCACGTACTGGCACATCTCCGTGAAGAGACGTTTGCTTCACTAATGAAAAAGGACCACCAATTCTTTACAAATCAGAAAATCGGCGCCATGACGAGCCGCTATATCGACTTTGTCCGCAATCATATCACCATCCAGGATCTGTTTATTATCCGGACTCTGGGGTTCATCATGACCGTGGGAAGCGGCCTCATTATTCTGACGTTCCAGTCGTGGGTGGTCGCACTGATCGTTGCGCTGCTTATCATCGTATTGATTTTAGAAATCCGTTGGAGCACAAAAAAGCGCGCCCCTTGGCGACACGAACGCAAAACACTCGTCAGTGAGATTCACGGTGCAGTTGCCGATGCGCTGACAAACAACCTGATCGTACGAACATTTGCCGGAGAAAAGCGGGAGATCGGCAGCCTTCAGAAAATGACTCGCCGTTTCACAAAGATTTACCAAAAAGATATCGGTTTCGTTACCGCCGAAGGTTCGACCCGGGTGGCACTGATGGTCATCGTCCAGATCATTGCCATCGTGATTGCGGCGAACATGGCAGCACATGGCTCGCTCACACTTGCAGCCGCCATCTTTATGCTCGCATATATGCAACGTATCGGCTCGCAGCTTTTCGTGCTTGGGGATATCATCCATGGCTATGACCAGGCTCTGCTTGACTCCCAGCCTATGACTGAGATGCTACTCACCGATAATCTCGTAAAAGATATTGCAAATGCAACGCCTCTACGACCCTTCTCGCCAACTATTTCACTCCAGAATGTCAGCTATCGCTATCCGGATGGTAACGAGAATGTTCTTGACGATATCATCCTCACCATTCCAGCCGGCCAAAAAGTCGGTATGGTTGGGCATTCTGGCGCCGGCAAATCGACTATTGTCCAGCTTCTGCTCCGCTTCAGTGACGTTACCAGCGGTTCTATCTTGATCGATGGCCAGGACATCCGCTCCGTCACACAGGAGAGTCTCCGTCAGCACATTGCCTATGTCCCTCAGGAGCCGATGCTCTTCCACCGGACATTACGGGAGAATATAGCTTATGGCAAACCAGAAGCAAGCGACGAAGAAATTGAGAAAGCCGCCCAGCAGGCTAATGCGCTGGACTTCATTAAGAAACTCCCACACGGACTCGATACGACCGTTGGTGAACGCGGCGTGAAACTTTCCGGCGGTCAGCGTCAACGTATCGCCATAGCTCGGGCTATTTTGAAGGACGCGCCAATCCTGGTTCTCGACGAAGCCACCTCGGCGCTCGACTCAGAATCTGAGAAACTCATCCAGAATGCACTCGAAAAACTGATGAAAGGCCGCACCAGCATCGTCATCGCCCATCGTTTGTCCACCATCGCCAAACTCGACCGGATCATCGTACTCGACGACGGGAAAATCGCAGAAGATGGCACGCACAACGAATTGCTCAAACGAAACGGCATATATGCTAGCCTTTGGAATCACCAATCTGGTGGTTTCATAGAAGAGTACCTGAAGCCGACTTTACTAGTCGCTCATGCTTGCACCTGATACGATGGCTTCGTACGATAAGGAGGACCTATGAGTTACGAAGCGAATATCCACGACTCACAAACGTTAATCTTGCGGCATTTACTGTTCGTGCCCAGCGCAGGCTTTGCTGAACTACAAAAACAAACCGGACTCACCAGTGACCATTTTAATTTCCATATCAAGAAACTGGTTGAGACTGGCTATGTAGAAAAGTCCGCAAGCAAATATTCACTGACCGTCAAAGGCAAGGAATATGCCAACCGGCTCGACACCGACGAGAATGAGATCGAGAAACAACCAAAAGTCTCAGTCGCGCTCATCGTGGAGCGAACCGTCGATGACAAGCGGGAATTTCTGGCTCAACAGCGGCTGAAGCAGCCATACTACGGTTTTTGGGGCCGCCTTGGCGGCAAAGTACGCTGGGGCGAAAGTTTTGAAGAGGCTGCTCAGCGCGAACTTAAGGAAGAGACGGGACTAGATGGAACATTCACTTTCAAGTTAGTGTTCCACAAACGAGATTACAAGAAAGCTTCCGGAGAGCTATTAGAAGACAAGGTCTTCATCATCATGCACAGTGACAATGCGACCGGAGAGATGTTCGAACAATTCGAAGGTGGTCGCAACCAATGGATGAGCGAAGAAGAATTCTCGTCCCAGGAAAAGTACTTTGAGAGTGCCGTCCAGTTCATTTCACTGATGGATTCCGGTGAGCATTACTACGCGAAAGAATTCTTCTACGAAGATGACGAATACTAGACTGCGATAAACACAACAAAATAGCTGCCGAATCCGGCAGCTATTTTAGATATCCACGCCCTGTTACTTGTTGGCGTCGACGTTCGATTGCTTAGGTTCGTCTTGCAGTTTGCCGCCCGGCCGTGTTTCTTCAGCCTGCGTACCTTCGATCGGCTCATCGTTGCCGTTTTCAGCTTCGACTTCGTCACCCTCTTCGGCGTCACCACCCGCAGCTTCGTTGGCAGCCTGGAGCGCGCTTGGTTCATAGACGTTCGCAACGACCAGATCGGTTAATTTCGGTGCGTCCTCTTCTACTTCATGGCCGTCCGTGTGCTCAACCAACTCGACACCCTCTGGTAATGTAATGTCACCGAGCGTTACGTGATCACCGACCTCCTGAAGACCCGCGACAGAGACTTCCAGGGCCTCGGGCAAGTTCAGCGGCAATGCCCGGACTTCGACTTTGTCTAACGCCTGAAGAACGATAAGTCCGGCCTTCTCGGCTTCACTTTCGCCTTCCCCTACAAGACGAATCGGTATGTCTGCGGTAACTGGCTCGTTCTGCTTCACGGCGTGAAAAGAAACGTGCTGAATCATTGCAGTTGCAGGACTTTTTTCCACGTCCTTGATCATGGCAATTTTCTTCTTACTGCCAATTGTGAGGTGAACCGGAGTGTGCCTCCCTGCTTCCCTGACGACTTTCTCTACCACGTTATACGCCGCCTGGACATTGACCGGATCGGTACCGTGTCCATAGACGACGGCCGGAACAATACCTTGCTCGCGCAATTTCCGGACCTTTTTGCCCTGCAGCTCGCGCTCATCGAGCGTTAGATTGATTTTATCTCCCATGTCTCTCCTCCTATTCGTTCGGATACCCTTGCGGAAATAATTAATAGTAATTCTCATTATATCACAAACAGGGGTAGCGTGATACTATAGAGGGAATGGAAGCGATTCTTACCACCATCACCCAACTCGGCTGGCTGGCTGTTCTTATCGTCATTTTCGCCGAATCAGGCCTGATGGTCGGTTTCTTCTTGCCGGGTGACAGTCTGCTGTTTGTGTCTGGAACCCTCGTCCAACGTGAGATATTTTCCGTTCCTATCGGAGTATTCGTTACCTGCTTGTTCTTCGCTGCGGTTCTCGGGAATACGACCGGATATTTCTTGGGAAAGAAATTCGGACGAAGACTTTTCAGCCGGCCGGATAGCCGCTTCTTCCGGCATGAGTATCTGATGCAAGCTGAGAAGTTTTATGAGAAAAACGGCCCTAAAGCGATTATCCTGGCCATGTTCATCCCCATCGTGCGCGCATTTGCGCCGGTTGTAGCAGGTATCGCCCAGATGTCCTATCGAAAGTTCATCGTATTCAATCTCATCGGAGCGTTCATATGGATCAATCTTTTCACATTGCTCGGCTACTTTGCAGGTGACATCATCGAGAAGCTCGGTATCAACGTCGAGCTGGCTGCGCTGGTCATTATCCTGATCTCATTGTTGCCTGGCATCATTCATCTCTTGCAACAGCCCGAATACCGCGCGAAGCTCAGGCATCACGCCGGACGAATCACCAGACGCAAAAAATAAGGCTTCTTGCTAAAATCCGCTCATGCTTTCATACTGAGGGCAGTTATGGGCAGCAAAAAGCAACAACTTGGCGCGCGACTGACCGATAAATCGGCCGAATTTCGCGTCTGGGCGCCGTTTGCAAAAAGCGTTGCCGTCGTCGGGGACTTCAGTAGCTGGGAAGAGGTCGCACTCACAGCGGAGGCGGATGGTAATTGGTCAGCTTCCATTCCTGGCGCAAAAGCCGGACAGAACTATAAATTCCATATCAATACGGGCAAAATGATACTGGAACGGAATGATCCACGGGCCCGTCAATTGACCGATTCCGACACCGGGGCGTCAGTACTCGTCGATGACGATTTCGACTGGGAAGATATGCGGGACTTTCCTGTGCCATCGAAACGCGATCAGATCATCTATGAGCTCCACGTCGGTACGTTCAACCGCCCGGATGCGTCCACGACCGGAACGTTCTATACCGCTATCGACAAGCTCGATTACCTGAAGGATCTCGGCGTAAATATGATCGAGCTGATGCCCGTTACCAGTATGGCTTCCAGTAATGGCTGGGGCTATGCACCGAACTATATCTTTTCCGTCGAAAATAATTATGGTGGCCGCCGTGGCATGTTGGAATTCGTAAAAGCATGCCACAAACGCGGCATAGGTGTTGTCCTCGATGTCGTTTATAACCACTTCTTTTCAAAGACCGATCTATGGCGGTACGATGGCTGGCACAAAGGCCGGTATGGCGGTATTTACTTTTACAACGACGAGCGCGGAAAAACACCGTGGGGCGGACGGCCAGACTACGGCAGGCCCGAAGTGCGGGAATTCATCCTCGATAACATCACGATGTGGTTTGCCGAATACCATATCGATGGTCTGCGAGTGGATTCGACGATCTATATGCGCAACACGCTCGGTCAGAACAACGATCCGGCGCACGACATCCCCGAAGCATGGTCTCTTCTAGGCGAGATCACGAAACGGGCCCGGGAAATAAAACCCGACGCCATGCTAATAGCCGAAGATTGCGCCGGTAACGAATACCTCACCAAGCCCGTCGAAGCTGGCGGCTGCGGCTTTGATGCCCAATGGGAACTCGGCTATCCACACGTGCTCCGCGACGCGCTCGGCCTGACACCGAATACCCAACAGACGTTGGATGGCGTCGGCTATGAGCTGGCCCATATATATAATGGTGATCCGTTTCAAAAAATCATATTCAGCGACTCGCATGATACCGCCGCTAACGGCTCGGTACGACTCAATGAAGCTGCGGCGCCAGGCAATGCCGAAAGTGTGTTTGCCCGCGAGCAGAGTATCCTTGCCCAGGCGGTGGTCCTGACATCGCCAGGCGTGCCGATGCTGCTGCAGGGACAAGAGTTCATGCAAGAAGGCAGCTTCAATGACTGGCAGATGCTGGAATGGGAAAAGACAGAGCAATTCGCAGGCATCGTTCTGGCCCACAAGCACCTGATCGATCTACGCCGCAACCGGTACGGCAACACCGCCGGGCTCCTCGGCTCATCGGTAGCAATTTTTCATCACGACACCGTGAACCGCGTCGTTGGATATCATCGCTGGGACACAGGTGGACCGCAGGATGACGTACTTGTCATCGTCAACTTCAGCAACCAGGAATTTGAAACTGAATATAATATCACCCTCCCTCTTCAGGGCACTTGGAAGGTCCGCTTCAACAGCAGCTGGAAAGGCTATAGCCCGGAATTCAATGAGATTATTTATGACGAAGTCACGACGGACGAGCACGGGCAGGCACCAATCAAGCTGGCACCCTATAGTGTCCTAATCCTGTCGCAAGATTAAAGTAATGTCTTCAGATATTTACCGGTGAATGAATCGTTCACCTTTGTAATTTCCTCCGGCGTACCTTCGGCGACAACCTGGCCGCCACCCTGGCCACCTTCAGGCCCCATGTCGATGACATGGTCAGCACTCTTGATGACATCGAGATTGTGTTCGATGATGATCATGCTGTTACCACCTTCTACCAGCTTTTGCAGGATAACGAGCAGCCGTTTCACGTCGGCACTGTGCAAACCGGTCGTCGGTTCATCGAGAATATAGAGCGTCTTGCCCGTAGCCCGACGGGAAAGTTCGCTAGCAAGCTTGATGCGCTGCGCTTCACCACCGCTGAACGTGGTTGCTGGCTGACCCAGCTTTATATAGCCGAGTCCGACTTCAACTAGCGTGTCGAGTTTGCGGGCGATGG
>CAZVUH010000002.1:17848-27973 GCA_964629565.1 uncultured Candidatus Saccharibacteria bacterium
TGCTCTACGGTCATCTCAAGAACATCACTGATGGTCTTGCCTTTATATTTGATTTCAAGTGCCTCGCGGTTATAGCGCTTACCGTGACAAACGTCGCAGACGACATAGACATCCGGCAAGAAATGCATCTCTATCTTGATCATGCCGTCACCTTGACAGTTCTCGCAACGGCCGCCCTTGACGTTGAAGCTGAACCGGCCGGCTTTATAACCACGGATATTTGCTTCCGGCGTGCTGGCGAAGAGTTCACGGATTGGTGTAAACACGCCGGTGTACGTAGCCGGGTTGGAGCGTGGCGTCCGACCGATGGCCGACTGATCGATGACGATGGCTTTGTCCAGATGATTGATACCTTCGATATTCTCGTGCGCACCTGGTACGGTTTGGGCACGATGCAACCGGGCTGAGAGTTCTTTGGCAAGAATATCATTCACAAGTGTAGACTTGCCGCTACCGCTCACGCCGGAAACCACCGTCATGACACCGAGCGGAAAAGCGACATCTATATCCTTTAGGTTGTTCTCGCGGGCGCCGCGGATGATCAGCTTGCGGTCTTTTACGATTTGGCGGCGCTTTTTCGGAACTGGAATCTTCTCTTTGCCTGACAGATAACGGCCAGTGATACTCCGCTCATTTTTCGCGACTTCATCGGGTGTACCATGAGCGATGACCTCGCCACCATGGATACCGGCAGCTGGACCAATATCCAACAGATAATCGGCTTCACGGATCGTATCCTCGTCATGTTCGACAACCAGTACGGTATTCCCCAGATCCCGTAGCCGCTTGAGGGTGGCGATCAGACGGTCATTATCGCGCTGGTGCAGACCGATCGACGGTTCATCAAGTACGTACAATACACCTTGAAGACCCGAGCCGATCTGTGTCGCTAGTCGGATGCGTTGCGCTTCGCCACCAGACAGCGTATTGGCTGCCCGCGCCAGTTCGAGATAATTCAAGCCCACATTGCTCATGAAGCCAAGACGGTCATTGATTTCTTTCATGATCTGGCGGGCGATGACCAGCTCCTGCTCGGTAAGTTCTAGCTTGTCGTGGAAAAGATCGAGCGCATCATCAACACCGAGGCCGCATATATCCATGATATTCAGGCCATGAACCGTCACCGCCAGGACGACCGGCTTCAGACGAGCACCATTGCAAGCGTGACACTTTCGCTCGCGCATGAATCGTTCGATATCCTTGCGCATGAATTCACTGTCGGTTTCTTTATGGCGTCGTTCCAGATTCGGAATGACCCCTTCATAGGTCGATTCGTACGAACGGCCGCCGCCAAGATCCACCCGGTATTTCTGAGTCCCGGTTCCGTAAAGTACTTTCTGAAGATCTTCCTGACTGAGATTCTTGACCTGCGTCGAAATGCTGAAACCATGAGCCTCAGCAACTTTGGCCAACCGCTTCATATACCAGGCATCGGAATTCACACGGTTATATGGACGGATGGCGCCTTCGGAAATCGTAAGATTGGGATTAAAAACCAGATCGGGATCGACCTCAAGTCGGCTGCCAAGACCAGTACAGACCGGACAAGCACCCTGCGGTGCGTTGAAACTGAACAGTCGCGGCTCAAGCTCAGGAATCTCTTCATTCGGATGGTCGACACAAGCGTACCGCTGCGAATATGTGAGGACCTCTTGGGTATCGGCATTCAGGAGCTCCACGACGCCACCGCCAAGCTCCAAAGCCTGTTCGACGGATTGCGTGACACGGCTGACAATATCCGCCCGCATGGCGATACGGTCGACAACGATTTCGATATCATGTTTGTAGTTCTTGTCGAGTTCCGGAAATTCATCGAGTGCATAGACGACACCGTCGACGCGGGCACGGGCATACCCGCTCTTGGCATATTGTTCGGGAACATGCGCGAACTCGCCTTTCTTACTTTTGACGATCGGTGCCAGGATGAAGAGCTTCGTCCCATCCTCAATCTTCATAATCTCATCGATAATCGCCTGAGGCGTACGACGAGCCACCTCTTTGCCACAGACCGGACAATGAGGAACGCCGATGCGAGCGAACAGAAGTCGTAGATAATCATAAATCTCTGTGACCGTGGCGACGGTCGAGCGTGGATTGCGGCTGGTGGATTTCTGGTCGATAGAAATCGCCGGACTCAGTCCTTCGATCTGATCGACATCAGGCTTGTCCATCGTGCCAAGAAATTGCCGGGCATAACTGGAGAGACTCTCGACATAGCGGCGCTGCCCCTCGGCATAGATGGTATCAAAGGCGAGCGATGACTTTCCGGAGCCGGACAGCCCTGTAATCACGACCAATTTGTCGCGCGGAATCTCAACCGAAATATTTTTGAGATTGTGCTCTCTGGCACCTGTAACCCGAATAACCTCTGACATAACCCGTCTATTATACGGTTTTTGCCGGTTTTTTTCCACCCCTCCGGTCATAGTGGTTATGATTGCATATACTTGACAATACTGCTATATTTTTATCTAACATTTTAAGCGAAGGTGGCGTATGAAACGAAATCTCATTATCGGTCTTAACCTCGGATCCCTATCCATCTTCTTGGCGGCGTGTAATTTTTGGAATAACCTGTTCCTTTTTTTGCTGGTCGGCGCGATTCCAGGCACATCGAATTCCCTGTCGCCGCTCGTAATGCTGATTATCATGCTTGGCGCCATGGCTCTTCTCGGCTATACCGTACGTAACATCATGGAGACGAAACAGAATCGCGGATCTTCCCTACCCAAGAAGCGTTACGGCCGTATCTAATCACTCTCACTGGGCAGGATGCTTTCCGCCCACAGTTGCAGCTCACCTAGGATAAACTGCTTCGATTCCGATTGCTCACGAGCAGCCAGTCGCTGCAATGCGGCGGCGAAAGCCGGGAAACTCCGCGCGATCCGGTCGGCTCGCCACTCCTCCCATTGCCGCGCCTCATCTTCACTCAGTGTTTTTGGAAAACTACGGGCTTTATAGTGCAACAGTAATCCAGGCAAACGATCGTCCTGGAAATCCGGATGAAAATCGGCTAGATCCCTCTCCGTCGCATTCCGTACGGCTTCAATGCGCAGTCGATCGCGGTCCGCGACGAAACTGTCATAAAGTTGCGCCTCGGGATCGGTTAACTTCTTGAATTCCGGCCGGGTTTCGAAAATACCGCGGACATTCTCAGCGAAAGCCGGGACAGACAACAACTTTTTCAGATGACCCTGTACGGTTTCTTCATCGAGTCTCAACTTTTCCCAACCCTTTTCTTTAGCCAAGACGCCCATCGGTGCGACTGCCGGACAGCGGTTGTATTGCAGTTCTTTGACCGGAACAGACAGGAAGCCATCCGCCAGACGTTCTTCGCGGTTCGCGAACAGCTTGGCACGGATCTCATCAGCCGAAAGATTGAGAAAAGGTGTCGGATCATGTCGTAGATCATACACCACGACATTACCATTCTTACCACTCGTCAGCGGAAATGCGATCGTCGCTTTGTCGAATTCGGCATCATACCGGCCGCTTACATACACGAACGGCTTTTTGTCATCAAGATTCACCAGTTGCTGAACAGCTTTTTTGTCACGCATTTTCAAAAGATACCCGAACAGTTCAGGCTGCTTATCACGGATCAGCCGCGTCACGCTGATAAGCGCTTCAACGTCACTTAACGCATCGTGGGCCTTGGTATGCTCCAGGCCATTGACCTTTGCAATCAGCTCGAGTTTATTGACCGCTTTGCCGTCATCATCAAACGGCCACTCAATTCCTTCGGGCCTCAGCGCGCGGGTCATTCGTGTCACATCCAGGATGTCCCATCGCGACCGGCCGTCTTTCCACGCCCATTCATAAGGATCGTAAAAATTACGCCAAAAAAGATGGCGAATGAACTCGTCGTCAAATCGGACGTTGTTGAATCCGACCACCGTCGTGCCCGGCGTGAAGACATCTTCTACTAGTATCTTTGCAAATTCCGCCTCTGTATAACCATCCTGAACCGTTTGTTGCGGCGTGATCCCGGTGACCATCAGCGCGTCCGGGCTCGGGAGCGTATCGTCATTCAGCTTGACCAAAAGGTTAAACGGCTCTCCGATCGGTTCAAGATTCTGGTCGGTTCTTTGACCGGCAAACTGCATAATACGATCATCCCGCGGATTCAATCCGGAGGTTTCAAGGTCATAAAAGAAAAACGTATCAGCCATGCTTTTGTCGTACTTCTTTCTTGTTTGCTTGCACTGACGAGAAGACGGCACCACCGACGAATACCAGTCCGATCGTACCGACAACCAGTTCTGGCAATTCGATATGGAACAACTTCAAGATCATGATCGACGCCAAGGCGATGATCGCCCAATGTGCGCCCGATTCAAGGTACTTGTAGGTCTGAAGCGTGTTATGCCGAACCATGTAGATAGTCATGGTTCGAACCCATAAGGCACCGATTCCAAGACCAGCCATAATGATCACAATCTGGTTCGTCAGCGCGAACGCACCCACTACGCCGTCAAGTGAGAAGCTGGCATCGAGTACTTGGAGATACATGAAAAGTGTAAATGCCGCCCATCCCGTCAGTTGTTTGGCAGAAGAACCGGTCTTGGCTTCGTTGACGCGCTCCATCGCAAGCGTAACGCCATGCAAGCTGGCGTACAGCAAGATACCGAGCGCCATGGCGATTCCAACCGGCTGACGATCCTCGGCTGGTAGCAGGAACAGAATCGTACCGTATAAGAGCGCGATGATGATCGTCTTAGCAAGCGGCACGACCGCAAAATGTACGGCCGCCGTCTCGATATCCCTTAGCCAGCGACTATGCTTCTCCCGGCGGTGATCGACAAAGAAGTACAAGGCAACCATCAGAAGGAAAAAACCACCAAAGCCATCGATAAGTGGAGCGACATCGTGTAGCTTATGACCGTACTCTTCCGGATTATTCAATGCAAGTGTGTAGACCTCACCGAAACCAAGCCCGGTCGCGACGGCCACCATAATGATCGGTAACACGAAACGCACAACGAAAACCGCCAGGATGATACCGACAGTCAGGAACATGCGCTGCCAGAAAACAGATAGCTTCATGAGAACGCGGCTGTTCACGACGGCGTTGTCGGCACTCAAGGTAATCTCAAGCGCACTCAGAATCAGCGTCAGAACAAATGCTTCAAAACCGAGTTTCCAACCGACCAACCCCCAGGCAGCCAAGGTAATCAAGAGTTCAGGCCAATAATGTGCGAGTAGTTTATTCATTCCGTCTTACTGCTCGATAAACGTGAATTCATTGTCATTAATACGTATCGTGCTGTCGCCTTGCGCACCTTGGCGCCGCAGCTCATGGCTGATACCGAGTTTTTTCATGATATCCCGCAAACGGTTCAGCCCTTCGAAATTGTCGTAATTGGTCCGGCGGGCGAATTTCTCGATCTTTTCACCAGAGACGACGAATACGTCTCCCTCTCGCTGAACGCTCCAAGCTGCTGAACGTGACCGATCACTGAGCCGAATAACCGGCATGTCGTCGTCACCCTCCCCTGACACTTCTTTGGCCGTCGCCTCAGCTGCGGCATGAACCAGTTTTGCCAGAAGTCGGAGCGTTGTCTTGATGCCTTCGTGCGATTGTGACGATATGGCGACGATTTCGGTTTCACTGTCAACCGCTGATCGCAATGCGCGCATCTGCATACCGATTATTTCACTGTCGACACCTTCCGTTTTCGTAAGGGCAACGACTTCGGGCCGCGACAGCAGCTCGGGGCTATAGCTGGCCAGTTCAAGTCGAATGGTCCGGTAAGCTTTGGCGACATCGTCATTATAGACATCGATCAGATGGAGTAAGACTGAAGTACGTTCAACGTGTCGCAAGAATGCGTCACCAAGCCCCTTGCCCTGGCTTGCGCCCTCGATCAGGCCAGGAATGTCGGCAATAAGTAAACTTGTATCATCGATATCAGCCACTCCCAGATTCGGGGTAAGTGTCGTAAAGGCATAGTCGGCAATTTCCGGCCGGGCATTACTGACCACAGACAAAAACGTTGATTTTCCGGCGTTTGGAAAACCAACCAACCCGATATCGGCCAGCAGTTTCAGTTCCAATTCGGCTTCGAACGCCTCGCCCGCTTCACCAAGTTCTGCCATACGCGGCGTCTGGCGGACAGATGACTTGAAATGAGCGTTACCAAAACCGCCGTCGCCACCCGTGGCAATCACGACCCGTTCCCCGTGGTGCGTGAGGTCGGCGATGACTGAACCGTTGCGTTTGACGACGGTTCCGACAGGGACTTTCACGACCAAATCATCGCCTGCCCGGCCGGTACGGTTGGCTTTTGAGCCGTTCGCACCTGGTTTGGCCTTGAGTTCGGGTTTGAAACGGAAATCTATCAGCGTATTTAAATTATCGGTAGCTTCAAAGATGACATCGCCGCCTTTGCCGCCATCGCCGCCATCGGGGCCACCCTTGTCAACATAAATCTCATGCCGAAAACTGACCGCTCCATCGCCGCCTTTGCCCGCCTGAACCGTGACCTTTGCCGTATCAACAAACATATCTCTCCCTACTATAGCAAAATCGCCCCTGTTTAGACAGGAGCGATCTGCATTAATGTCACGTTTTCTAGTGAATGTAGTTGTAGATACCGGCCTGGTCGGCAGGAATCGTCCGCGTACTTACCACGTTCCAACCGGCGTAGTTCATCTCGCTAAGGTGTACATTACCCTTGCTATCGACACTTTCGACATAGGCAACGTGACCATAGCCCCCACCGCCGCCATCAGTCTGCAACACTGCGCCCGCTTCTGGTGTATGGTCTACCCTGAAGCCCTGGCTGGCGGCCGCATCATTCCATGAGTATGCGTTACCCCAGAAGCTTCCTACCGGATGACCCGCTCCAGCACGCTTTTCATAGGCCCACCATGTACAGTAGCCGTAGGCGTAGCGATTACCGACAGAACCAGCCATAAAGCTTGCGCTGTAGGTATCAACTCCGTAAGAGGACGATGATTGGCTCGGCAGAACAGGAGTCACATAGCCAGGACGTTCATTTGTCGGTACGACACCGTCGGGAATGATGATCTTGCTGCCCTTCTTCAGGCCGTTGATTTCAAGGCTATTGAATGAAACGATGCGTTGCTCATTCGCGCTAAAGTGCTTTGCGACCGATTTTACGGTATCACCGCTCCTGACGGTGTAGACGACACCATCCACTGGGGGGATAGTGAGCTTCTTACCAGCTTTGACACTGTCGCTCGTAAGATCGTTGGCCCACTTGAGGGTGGTCGTACTGACACCGAACCGATCGGCGACACTCTGCAGATTTTCGCCACGCTTGACGGTGTAGCTGACGATGGTGCTGCGAGTATTCGACTGGACGATTTGAGGCTTCACGATTGTGACGTCACTCGTCTGTGCAAGTTCGTTCTTCACGCTCAAAGATGTCGAACGTTCAGCGATATTTGCCATGACCGGAAGATTCGTGCGTTCGGCGATATCACCGGCTACACGGTTGGCGACGATACTGTCGATCGAAGGCTGGTCGGTTGCGGCGGCCGATGGTGAGGCGGCGATACTCGCGACCGTACCATCCGCTTTCTTAGGCGGCTGGTATCCGATGGCGACAAGAGTGATTATAAGAAGGAATACACCTACGTATGACGCTAGCGTCGAAGGCTTCGGCATTCCTTTTGTCTTCGTAGACTGTTTATGTTGTCCTAAAACACGTCGTTTCAGGGCTTCATGTGACGCTTGAGACGAGCTCATAGCGATCTGTTGGTTACGAATTATCGTTCTCCTGCCACTCGTATTGCTACAAGGGCGTCTACCTTACTCTGTCTTACTTCTCGCATAAAGAACGGGGTACCAATCGACCTGATTCATTAGTTAATATTGTCTTTTGAAAAAGTTCTTGGTTTTGTACCCGTGCGACATTTGTCGGTAGGCGCATTTACAGCTTGTACTTCCCACTCGCAACCTCTGGTAAAGTACCTCAGTTAAGTAGACAAACTCATAAATGTGCTGATACTCATTGTAACAGTGCTTGCATAATATGTCAATTTGTTTTCTGATACTTATTCGGCACAATTCACTTTACAGTGATTCTGGATATTCGCCTCGTGCTGGGCGTTAGTGTGAGCGAAGTACGTCTTACCATCATCACCTGCCAAGAAGTAGAGGTAATTGCCAGAGGCAGGGTTGGCGACGGCGCGCAATGCACCACCTCCGGGAGTCGCGATCGGCCCCGGGGGCAAACCTTTTACTTTACGGGTGTTGTACGGCGAATCTTGTGACGGGTCATCTAGTAGACCGAACTCCTTGGCGGCATATTTGTAGGTGACATCTGAGCCCAAGACAGTTCCCTCTCTGAGACGCTTCAGGAAGACCTGGGCGACCTGGCGTTGATCGTGGCTTGGTTCGTTGGCTTCAGACGAACTGACTTCCCGTTGGATAATCGAGGCCAGAACAATTCCTTGATATAGGGTCAGTTTCTGCTTCTTAAAGGCCGCGACAAGATCGTACTGCTTGATAAACGTATAATATTCGTCAAAGCTACGCCCCAGTATGTCTTCGACGGTCGCTCCAGCGGGGAACGTGTAGGTGTCACCGAACAAATAGCCTTCCAGGTCGGTACCCGCCGGCTTCGCGGCGAATAATGGATGATCGTAGGTGGCGGCCAGCGCCTTGTCGATATCTTCCGAAGCATAGCCGGCCTTCATAAGGACTACCTTGTTCTCTTTAAGGGTCGCACCCGGCAGGAACGTAATCGTAAAGGTATCGACTTTGCCGGAAGTAAGATCTTGCACAAGCTCGGGCGTGGAAGCAAGAGGCGACAGGCTGTAGGTACCGGCCTGCAGGCGGTCACGAACATGATGTAGCCTAATGTAAATATTGAACGCCGTTTCACTACGGATGAGCTGCGAGTTTTTCAGCTTGGTAGCAATCTGGCCAGGCGTCATGCCCTGTTCGATCTCAAGCCGGACCTTGGCGGCATTCTTGTCGACACTGACCGGGCGCAACTCATGTTTGTACCAGAGAAATCCTCCGACACAGGCGATAAGAAGAAGACTGACCATTATCCCAAAAGCAGCAAGAAACCAGCGTCGTTTCGATTTTTTCGGTTTGACAATCGGCACCTCGGCCGGCGGAGATGTGGTCACCTCTACAGGGGCCGGCTCAGGCGTTACCTGCTCACGATTGACAACCGGTCGTTTTGGTGGGTGTATATCATTCATGCGTATGTACTCTCCATATAATCTTGCAAAATAATCGCGGCGGCTTCCGCGTCAATATCACCCTTTTCATATCGTCCACCTTGGCTCTTGAGACGCTGCTCGGCCAAGACGCTCGTCAGTGACTCATCTTGGAACACGATATCGGAGACGATGTCTTTAAGCTGCTCCGTGAACGCTTCAACATATGCCGTCTGGGCGGTCGGCTCTCCCGACTGGTTGCGAGGATATCCGACGACGAGCGTGTCGGCACCTTGCAAGAGAACAAGCCGAGCGATCTCTTTTATTTCTTCGCCGTCGACCGGCACAAAACCGAATGGGACGGCCAGCTTCACTTCACTGTCAGCCACCGCGACACCGATTCTCGCCGCACCGACATCAAGGCAGAGAAATGATTTACTTTTGGTCATTGAGCTTAAACTCGACGGTAATGCGCTTCGTATCGTTCGGAACCGCGTTTACCCAGAATGGCCAGAACTTCGTATCGACATTATCGACCCCGTTGATCGCGCCGATATCCGCCTGGATATCACCGTACTGCTTACCTTTGACTTTTTCTTTGATCTCATCGTCTTTGATATCAGGCCCCAACTTGGCCGTCGCCGTCAGTTGAGCGCTATCCGCGCCAGATCGGCTGTGGTATTCGCTGAATGTCGCCGAGTCTTTGCCGTTATCGTACACCCGCTGGTCACTGACTTCGTCGATGCCCGACTTTGCGGCCACATCCAGATAGGACGAGAGCTCCGATTTATCAACGCCAAGCATAGTGTAGGTCACGTCGATACTGAGCGTGGCCTGGCCGTTCGCCTCACCACCGACTGCCGGACTGGATTTCGGTTTTGATTTATTTGCGCTAAAACTGGCCTCAATCGGAACGACACTGCTACTGAACTGATTCTTAAGCTGCGCTTTGACCTCATCATTCTCTTTGACCTTGCCGTT
>CAZVUH010000002.1:28073-41347 GCA_964629565.1 uncultured Candidatus Saccharibacteria bacterium
GTTCCACCTTCGGCGGCCGTGACACCCGTCGTGGCAGTTCCTGGACAAAGATGATCGGAACCACAGTCCATACTAAAAGTGAGCGTTGCGGCTGGAACCGTTACCGCCGCGTCAGTCGTAAACACGAGACCGCTACTGCTCTTCAGCTGCGTCCCTTGAGCGATTGTCATGGCGCTGGCGTTATTATTCGCAAACTCCACCGTGCCAGTGGCCTTATCACCGACGTTCTTGGTGCCAGTAGCGTCGAATTGAACCGACTGCGTATCTTTTTGCTGCTGCTGAACAACGTGCAGTATGTTTTTAGCCGGATCGGTCGCGGCGGTCTGACTCAGGCTGACCGTCTGACTGATTGCCGTATCTGACGTCCGGGCCGTAATGATGACCGTAGCACGGGGCGCGATCAGCGTTGCCCATAGCAAGAATAGGATGAGTAGGACACCACCGCCAATACCCAGGATAAGCTTCTTGCGGAACGTATTGAAATTCGGCACTTTCGCGCCGGACTTGGCCCTCGGTTTCTTCGTCATCGCTGCGGCCGGTGCCGCCAGTTTGGCGTCATCAATCAAACCGGTCGCTGCCTTGTCGGTTTCGCTTTCCGGTTCTTTGTCCGCCGTCTTGGCAAGTTCACCGACCGGCAGTTGTGCTCCGTCGATAATATCCTCGCCATCATCAATATCCAGAGCGGCTATTTCAGGTAGTTCAGGTTTGCTCTGCAGGTTCTTGGCAACCGGAATCTTGGCATTGGCTGCCAGCGCCATCAAAGCATGATTATTCGTGATCAGAACCAGATGTTTCTTCTCGTTATGCGCCGTCCGGTCGAGTAGTCGCAAGTTGACCGCACTCTGCAGCACACCGATTCGTTTCGGCGGCACCAATGCGACGATCTTCTCTTTGCTTGCTTTAAGTTTACCGATTATCGCGGTAATATCATCTTCGACATCGATGTAAATAACATCTTTATTCATGTTTAAATCCGCAGGAGACGGTTAAGTTTTTCTTTGACAGAATCGGCATCGCCACTTCCCTCTATTGTATCATAGCCAACCCGCAGTAAGCCCATGGCCGTAATAAACGTGTGGTCGCTGGCTTTACCTGTCGTATCGGTAATATCGACGACTTCGGATGGACTGATGTGATGGACGCTCGGACGCTTTGTAAATGGCAGCTCTTTGTACCACTCTTCGGTTTCGAGTGCTTCGACCAATTTTGTCAGGCTCGAACCACCGCCACACAGCAGAATGCGGTTCGGCAGATGGTCGACCGAATCAAATTCACTCAATGCCAATTCGACACCCGCCAGCCAGACCTCAAGCGTCTTATCTATGGCAACTTCGGCCTTCTTTTTGACAGCCGGTTTGATTTGTTCGTGATCGAGGTTGACTTTCAATTTTTCGGCATCCTTGTAGGTAAGGTCCATATCGGTCGCGATGGTGCGCGTGAAGCTACGGCCACCGATGCCGAACATCTTCGTGCCCTCCACGCCACCGTCGTTGACGACCGCGATATCGGTCGTACCGCCACCGACATCTGCCAGGATAGCTGTAAAATTACTACTGGCATCCGTACCGACGACACTCCGGCTGACTGCGAACGGCTCGGCGGCGACCGCCACAAGCTCAAGTGCCAGCTCATCCGCCACACGCTCCAGTGCCCCAATATGTACCATCGGCGCGAAAGCGGTATAGATCTGCACCGCGACATCTTTGCCCTGGAAGCCGATCGGGTTTGATACCTTATATCCATCAATGTGAATGCTGACGAGCGCTGAGTTGACCAGCTTCACTTCAACCTGATCATTACCGGTTTCGAGCGCTATCTGATGTTGCGCTTTCATCTGAGCGCGTTCTTGGACTTTCTCAATGATAAATTCCATCTCGGCCGTATCAAGTGGGCGGTCCGGCTGCGGGCGGCGATAACGGATCGTGTTCGTCACGCCCTTGACCAACTCGCCAGCGATACCAATGACAGCCTTCTTCGCTTGCAGCCCCGCCTGCTCTTCGGCTTGGCTGAGCGCATCCTCGCAGTTCTGGACCACGCCGGAAATATCGGCAATCGCACCGGAGTGCATATCACTGACCTCTTGGCGCGCACGGCCGACTCCGACGATTTCAAGCGTGTCACCATTCATCTTGGCGATAAGCGCCTTGACGAATTCAGTACCGATATCCAGCCCGACGATATATTTCATATCAGGCTCTTTGAGTTTGACGGAACGTATTTTTTCGAAAACCATAAGTATCTAAATTATACCAGATATGCCTACGGTCACCATAGTTGCTTATTGATAGTATTTATGTTAAAATATATATTACTATGGCTAGCTACGAGTCGGGACGACACTTTACTCAGATTGATTCTGCGTTCGGCAGTGCTTTCACGAGCCGTTTTCCTGTCGACCTAGCCAATCCGACCGTACGTCAGATCGTCCGCAAGAGTTTGCCCGATACATTTGATGGCATCTTTTTGTCAAAAGGTTCGTCTGAACAGTACTCTACGATCGCCAAGAAAGGGGCTGTTGCGCTCGCGCCTCTTACCGCGCAGGAGCGGGCTCGTCGGTCATCGGCGTCAGAAAGCGAGCAGTTTGACGCCAAGCAATTCGTATGTCGCTCTCTGACCGACGGTAGGGCTCTCTCTGTCGCTTATGCCTCGTACGACCGCAATGGTGGTTTTATCAGTGATTTCTCACTCGTCGTCGAGGCTGGCAGAAACAATGATAGCCATCGTTACTATGAACTTCGCGGCTCACTCGGAGATGATTCTGAGGACCGGGTTTTTGAAGTGGCCCGTTTCGACGACGAATATGGTCCGGCTGACGCAATGGCGCTTGATGAGGCTACAGCCACCGATTTTGTCACAGCTATCAACCTGCAACGAGGCGAGGACGCTTATGTCGGGACGCTGGAGGGTATGCTGATTGACATCATGGAGGCCTCGCCTGCCGTACACCGCGTGCAACACGGTGACTACAGTGTCTTTGACGGCAAGGAGCTGCTGGTGAGCGTGTCGCGCGAAGAAGTTATTACACGCGGGGTCGGCAAGCTTGCTCTTTATGTCGTATCGATGGAACAAAAAGGTTCGATTGATTCGATCACGAATACTGCAACCAGTAATACGTTCAGCCTCTCCTATGACCGTGCCCGCTCACCGCGCTATCAGGCCGATCTCAGTTCCTTCGTGCATGACCCCGACGGTGTCATAGACAAATCGATCCGTGCCAACCAGTACGAAGCATTGTCGAGCGAATTACGTGACAAACCCGAGATTATCTTCCAGGCACTTGAGCAAGCGATGAATGACCTGGCCGATCTAAGCTAAGACGGCTTTGATGCGGCGGATACCGGCGCTAGAGGCTTCTTCCTTGACGATTTTGAACCTCTTGCCGTCTTCGAACAATTGCAAGGTATGGTCGACGTGCGGACCACCGCAGATTTCAAAGCTGAAGGGCTTGTCGTCGCCATCAGCGATCATTTTGTAGACTTTGACGGTGTCGCCGTAACGGTCACCGAACTGGCCGAGCGCGCCCATCTTCTGGGCTTCCGGCGTCGGATATTCATGAAAGCTGACTTTTAGATCTTTTGCGATCTGTTCGTTGACAATTCGTTCGACCTCATCGAGCTGCTCACGGGTAACTTTCTCGGGATGTGAGAAATCAAACCGCAGCCGCTCTTCAGTGATATTGCTGCCGCGCTGGACCACGTGGTCGCCAAGCACGTCGCGCAGTGCCTGGTACATCAGGTGCGTCGCCGTATGGTATTTCTTGTGTTGCAGCGTCTGCCCACCAAGGCCACCCTTGAAGGTGCCTTTGGCAGCAGTCTGGGAACGCTGACGTTGCTCCTGCATCTTAGCGTCGAATTCGTGGCGCCAGTTTTCCGATAGCTTCAAATCCTGCTTGAACGCCTCCTCGGTAGAAAGCTCGACTGGAAAACCGTATGTATCGTAGAGTGTAAATAATTCCGTGCCGGTCAGACCATTTTCGGCAAACTTTTCGAGCTGCTTGAGCCCTTTTCGGAGTGTCTGGCGGAAAACCTTTTCTTCTTTCATCAGTACGGCGATAATTTCATCGCGTTTTTGTGCGACTTCCGGAAAATCGTCATGATACAGGTCGGCCACGACCGGGACGATCTGTTCAAAGAAGTTTTGTTCGACACCCAAATCAAACGCGAAGCGGATCGCCCGCCGGAGCAGCCGGCGCATAACGTAACCCTGCTCTT
This sequence comes from uncultured Candidatus Saccharibacteria bacterium, assembly GCA_964629565.1. Classification (GTDB taxonomy): domain Bacteria; phylum Patescibacteriota; class Saccharimonadia; order Saccharimonadales; family Saccharimonadaceae; genus CAZVUH01. The sequence continues at coordinate 32,285 of CAZVUH010000002.1, forward strand.
TGTTCGACGGCACACAGCCGTCGACTGCCAAGAACGTCGCGGCGCGCAGATGATCGGCAATGACGCGCATACTTTCAGTGTGCGACTCGTATTTCTTTCCACTCAGACTCTGGAGTTTTTCGATGATCGGCCACATCAGACTTATCTTGAATACGTCAGGGCTGTTGATTGCCGCAGCGGCAATGCGCTCCAGACCGGAGCCATGATCGACGTTTGGCTTCTCGAGTTTCTCGAACTCCCCTTCACTCACCTTTTTGTATGCCATGAAGACGTTGTTGCCGATTTCCATGAAGCGGCCGCAGTCGCAGTTCGGGTGGCAATGCTCACCGAACTGCGGGTTGTGCGGCGTACCAAAATCATAGAACATTTCGCTGTCGGGACCGCACGGATCACCGATCGGTGTATTGTCCTCGTTGCCGTTACGGCTCCACCAGTTTTTGCTACCATCATAGTAGAAAATCCGCTCATCCGCGCGAATGCCGCGGGAATAGCCGGCTTCTTCTGAGCCGATTTCCGCTTCGGCGCTTGAAAGATTCTTCGATTCAAACAATTTCTTCCAGATATTCGCCGCCTCGGTGTCTTTGGCGATACCAAGCCGCTGATTACCCGCATAGCATGTCACATAAATCCGACTCATATCGAGTCCGACGACATCACTTAAGAATTCAAACATCCACTCGATTTGCTGCTGTTTGAAGTAATCACCCATGCTCCAGTTACCAAGCATCTCGAAGAAAGTCGTATGGCGGTTATCACCGATATCCTCGATATCTTGTGCCCGCAGACAAGTCTGCGAGTCGACCAGTCGGTTACCTGCCTCATGTGGTTGGCCGAGGAGATACGGAATGATTGGTTGCATCCCGGAGCCGGTAAAAAGCGTCGTCGGGTCGTCTTGTAAGACGAGCGGAGCCCGACTTATCACCGAGTGGCCCCGGTCTTCAAAGAATTTCAAATAAGCGTTTCGGATTTCTTGGGCATTCATTGATCTCATTATAACAGAGGTTATATGACCGTAAAAGCCCTAGGCGACGATGCCGCCGCCAAGACACGAATCCCCATCGTAAATAACGACGGACTGGCCGGCCGTTACTGCACGTTCGGGTTCGGCAAGCGCAAAGTTCCCGCCGTCGAATGTCGCTTTGGTAAGCCGAGCACGGTGACGCACACGGATATCATATTGGCCCGGTACAGCGGGTTCATTAATCCAGTGCACAGCTGTCAGGTTGATCTCATTGCGCCACAAATTTCCGTCGTTCAGATCTGTCGTGACATAGACCTCGTTTTTCTCCATGTCTTTGCCGACGACGTAGTATGGCAAGCCGCCGCCAACATCGAGCCCATGGCGCTGGCCAAGCGTATAGAATATCGCGCCATCATGTCGCCCAAGTGTGGCACCTGTCTTCTTATCGATGATATCACCGGGTACAGGCTGGACATATTGGCTCAAGAAATCCCGGATACCGATCTGACCGACGAAACAAATGCCCTGACTGTCTTTCTTAAATGCTGTCACCAGTCCGCGCTGTTCGGCAAGTTTACGGACCTGAGGTTTGGTGTATTCTCCTAGCGGAAAAAGGGTCTTTTTAAGGGCTTCACCGGTGACGCGATAGAGGAAGTAGGTTTGATCTTTATTCTCATCAACGGCTTTTTTTAGCACCCCGTTGTCCACACGGGCGTAGTGTCCCGTCGCGATCATGTCCGCACCATCCTCAAGCGCCGCGTCGAGAAAGAGACGGAATTTCACTTCCTGGTTGCACATGATATCTGGATTCGGTGTCCGGCCGAGTTTGTACTCCTCAATCATATAATCGACCACTTTGTGTTTGTATTCGCTCTCGAAATCAAACACTTTGAAGTCGATGCCTAGTTGAACGGCTACCCGCTTAGCATCCGCCAAGTCATCTGCCCACGGGCACTTCATGCCTGGAAGATCCTGGGTCCAGTTCTTCATATAGACGCCCGTCACATCGTAGCCTTGCTCGACTAGCAGTGCGGCCGTCAAAGACGAGTCGACGCCACCACTCATACCGACATAGACGCGCATCTTAGTGAGCTCCCGCATAGAACGCAATGATCTTTACGAACTCACCGACTGCCAGCCACCAGCCGCGCGGCGTGAGCCACCAGAACCAACCCCAGTCCTTGTCGCTCGTCGGACTGTTTTGAATGGTAATATTATCATCGAGCATCCGGTGGAACTCCAGACTTGCCCGGCGTTGATGATAGCCCGATGTGACCAGAATAATCCGTTTGACGTTTTTAAGCTCTAACAGGCGGTTGGTGTTACTCGCATTCTCTTCCGTATTCTCGGCGTGTTCCTCGATAATGATTGCACTTGCCGGTACGCCGGCGTCAAGGGCGGTCTGGCGCATGGCAAGAGCATTGCTCGGCCCTGACTTATCTTGGGCGGCACCGGAGAAAATAAGTAACGGCGCCCAACCTTCTTTATAGAGTTCGACCGCATGGTTTGTCCGGGCGGTCGTATCGCCACCGCTGATCGCAATGATCGCGTCCACCGGCGTACAGCCTTGGCGCGTACTTGGAATACCGTTATTCGGGCAAAGCGAAAAACTGTCAGGCTGCAGGTAGATACTGAGCGCAACGACGACAAGCGCAAGAAAACTGAAAATTATCACGAATATTTTTATCATGCCGTGCGCTCCTGCTCGGCCCGGACCGCTTCGATGATACGCGAGGCGGCCTGGGTTATCGTTTCTTCTGTTGATAACCGCCCTAAGGTCAACCGCAAGCTGCCGTCCGCCACCGGATCCGAAAGCCCGATGGCTGTCAGAACATGCGAGCGTGTACCTTTATTGGCGGCACATGCGCTACCTGTTGCTACTAAGACGTTGTGTCGCTCCAGTATGAAGACGAGCCGCTCCGCGTCGATGCCGGGGAAAGAGATGTGCAGGTAGCTTGCCAGGCGATGCTTCGGGTGTCCGGAAATTATCGCCTCAGGGAACACTTCGATCAGCTCCTTTTCAAGGGTATCACGCAGCTTCCGCAGGCGCTCAACCTCACTCTTGCGGCTTCGCGCGGCCGATTCAAGTGCCACAGCAAAGCCGATGACACCGGCGACATTTTCAGTACCGCTTCGAAGTCCAAGCTCCTGTCCGCCTCCGACAATGACCGGAGACAATGTCATGTGTCTGCTTTTATACAGCAGTCCGACCTGCTTTGGGCCGTAGACTTTGCCTGCGTTCAATGTCAGCAAGTCGACGCCAAGACGGCCGACATTGACATCAAGCTGCGAGAGTCCCTGGGACGCATCACTATGAAACGCAAGCGGCGTTGTCTCGCCTGCTTCGAGCCGTCTGGCACGCTCGGCTTCAACGCATGCGGCAATATCCCTCAGTGGCTGGATCGTGCCGATCTCATTGTTTGCCAGACCGACACTGATCAATTGGGTATCGGGTGTTATTGCGGCTTCGATATCACGCGGACTGACCCTGCCATGCGCATCAACGCCGACAAGCGTATGGGACTGATGACGTTTGGCAGCCTCGAGAACGGCCGGATGTTCGATCGTCGTCGTAATCACATGGCCGCTGACACCACCGAATGCCAGATTGATCGACTCGGTCGCTCCGGCGGTCATAATAATCTCTGTCGAAGTGGCACCGATAGTACGGGCGATCGTCTGCTTGGCCGTCTCATATTCCCGCCGTACATCGAGTGCGGGCTGATACGGGCTGGAGGGATTAAAGAACCGATCCGTTAAATACGGACGCATAGCTTCAAACGCACGCTCATCAAGTGGCGTGGCTGCCGCGTGGTCAAGATAAATCAAATCCGAGCTCATTACTCGTCTTATTATACCAGTTAGACGAGCTTTTTACCTGAGGCGGGATCACGTCCGTACACGCGCCGGGCAACTTGCTCGTAGTACATTTGGATCGAGAGAAGCAGGTTTTTCAGTTCTTCACCTTCTATATACGTATATTGGGCACCGTCCTGCGCCTTAAGAATGCCCCGGGCTTGGATCTCATAACGGGTTGTCATCGTCTGTAGCCTGCCGGAGTTGGTATCAATCCACTCTTCGTGCCAGATCCAGGTGTTCTGATCAAGGCAAAAGAATTCCCGCCGGTTGCCAGCTGGAACGGGCCCGAACAGGCTGGCACCGATTTCGCTCTCCAGCTGGATAAGCTCACGTTCGGTCATCCCCTTGAACGGCCGGTTCTTCGGTAATTTCAACAGCAATGATTGTGCGTCATCCGTACCGACCAAAAGCTGCAAAGCCTTTTTCAGTACGTTTGGCATCATGCCGCCTCGTCAAAGATATTAAGCTGGCTGTCGGTTACGTGCTTGCGGAATGCTACGAGGTTAGAGCCCGCCCATCGTGCATATTCGATCGTAGGTGCATACTCATTTTCATGTACTTCAGCCGAGGAGACGGCCAAATCTGAAGCAAGTTGAGTTGTGCGATTGATATCGCGGACTTCGGCATAACTTTTGGCACCTTCGGAAGTTTGGACTTTAAGGTCGATCTGGTTGCCATCATCAAAAAGCGTCGCTTCTTCGTAGCGATTCTTGGGTGGACGGAAAGTGTCGTTATTTTGTGGGAACACGATGTGAATAATCCTGTGGTTACAGTTACTGACTTTTTCGTGTTTGTTTAGAGTGCGAAGAGCGTCGTGGCGTTTTTGGTGGTGGCCGCCGCTATCTCTTCAAGAGAAATGTCGCGTCGTGAAGCGTGATACTCTGCTACCACCCTCACATACGCTGGCTCGTTTACTTTACCACGATATGGTACGGGAGTCAAGAAGGGAGCGTCGGTTTCCAAAAGCATTTTTTCCAGAGGTACGGCATCGAACATTGTTTGTTTGTCGCGGGCAAATGTCGAGATGCCGTTTACCCCGATGAACAGTCCGTTCGAAACGGCTTTTTCCATGTTCTGGACCGAATCGGTAAAACTGTGCAATACGCCGCGTAACTGGGGGAAATTGCGGAATATCGGCCAGAAATCGTCGAAAGCCTCGCGGACGTGAAAGATAACGGGTAGATCGTGGTCCCGGGCAATCTGGAGCTGCGCTTCCAGAGCTGCAATCTGCACCTCACGTGGACTATGCGTGTAAAAGTAATCAAGGCCGATCTCGCCCACCGCGACGACGTGCTCAGCGGACGCAAGCTCGCGAACGAGGCCGTAGCCGTCTTTGGTATCATGCGGATGTACGCCGATAGCCGCAAACACCTGTTCATGCTGCAACGCGAACGCAACCGCCTCTTTAGAGCTCTGCTCACTGGTTCCGACACAGATAAGATGCGAGATACCCGCGTGATGCGCCCGCGTGATCGTATCGCCGATATCGAGCGGATAACCGTTTTCGTGTATATGACAGTGGGTATCGACAAGCATTACTTTTTCGGTGCCGCGTCAGTTCGTGGATCCGGCGTATGATTGTATATCTTCGGATACAATACGCCCTGCGGAACGACGACACCGGTCTCAAACGAAGCATGGATCGCTTTGGCAGTGGTTGGCAGGAATGGGAGCAACAGATCGGCAATCTGCAAGAGGGTACCGACCGCATGTGCCAGTACGTCGCTGAGGTGACCTTCGGCATCAGTGTCTTTCTCGCGTGTTTTGGCGATCTCCCATGGTTTGACTTCTTCGATGTATTGGTTCAGGCTGCGGACCATATTCCAGACCTCATCGAGTGCACGGTTGAACTGCAGCTGCTCCATGTATTCGTGGTAACGCAGCACATCATGCTCGCCCTGTTTGATATCGCCGATGACTCCGGCTTGATAGCGGGTCACCATGCTGCCGACGCGCTGAACAAGATTTCCAAGATCGTTCCCAAGCTCGGTATTATAAGCGCTTTCGAAGCGCTCCCATGTAAAATCACCGTCGTCTTGAGTAGGAATATGACGCGAGAAGTAATATCGGAAAGCATCGATCCCATATCCATCGATGATCTCATTCGGATCGATGACGTTGCCGACCGTCTTACTCATTTTGGCTCCGCCGACGTTCACGAAGCCGTGGACCAACAATTTCTTTGGCAACGGCAATCCAAGGCCCAGCAACATCGGCGGCCAAATACCGGCATGGAAGCGTAAGATGTCTTTACCGATGACTTGTACGTCGGCCGGCCAGAACTGCTGCCAGGTGGCATCGTCCGGATAGCCTAGTACGGTTATGTAGTTGGAAAGTGCATCGAGCCAGACATACATCACCTGGGTCGGGTCACCAGGGACCGGCACGCCCCAGCTTAGTGTCTTCTTCGGTCGTGAGATACTGACATCTTTCAGGCCGTCTTTCATAAGTTCCAGGAATTCATTTTTACGGAATTCGGGCACAATCTTCATTCGGCCGGTTTCGATTGCTTCGCGGACTTTGTCACTGAAGGCACTGGCTTTCAGATAGTAGTTCTCCTCGCTGACTTTTTCATATGGCGTCTGATGATCAGGACATATGCCAGCGGTGGCTTCGACTTCTTTGTCGGTAAAGAAGGCTTCATGTCCGAGACAGTACCACCCCACATAACTGGCTTTGTAGATATACGGCTGAAGCTGCTGCCAGATGTACTGGACGGATGCGACATGGTGGGGATCGGTCGTTCGGATGAAATCGGTATAACTGGCACCGATCTTCTTCATGAGCGATTCGAAATTCTTGTAGGTTTGATCGGTGTATTGTTGCGGAGTCAGACCAGCTTCTGCAGCCTTGGCGGCTATCTTGTTGCCATGTTCGTCCGTACCGACTTGAAAGCGGACTGCCCGGCCGTTCTGCATTTTATAACGCGTCCAGATATCAGCTAGGAGATAATCGAGCGCATTACCAATGTGCGGCGTACCGTTGACATAGGGAATCGCTGTTGTGATATAAAGATCTTTTTTTGTCATCACCAACTATTGTAACAGAGAGCGAGAAGAAGCAGTAGCCACTTACGGAACCGGCGTTGCGATCGGATTACAGGTAGACTCAAAGCATGTCAAGACACGGACCTGGCCGTCGCCGCCTTTACCGGCCGTGACGCCGCTCGACGCACCGGCACCACCGCCGCCGCTGCCGATACCACCATTTCCACCAACGCCGCCTTTACCACCAGAACAAGAACCGCCGCTTTGGCCCGCACCGCCACCACTGGCATTACCACCTGCGCCTGGCGCAGAACAAAGAACCAACGTGATTCCACTGCCGCCACCACCGCCGCCGCCAAAGGTGCCATTACCGCCAGCCACACCAGCGAACAAGCCTGTGCTACCACCGACGCCGCCGCCGCCGGTTAGTGCGCTACCCGGATTAATCGTTACGAGTCCAAGGGTCAGATACGCCCCACCTTTGCCACCAGCGCCTCCGGCGCCATACTTGTGGCTCGGAAGACCATCCGGACCGTTCGTCGTACCGCCCGTGCCAGCCGCGGTGCCCAGAGAAAGCGTCGAACAACCATTCACCGCGTTAGCGCCTCCCGTTGCTATATATGTGCCAAATGATGACGAACCAGCCGTACCACCGTTTGTCCCACTCGGGCTTCCAGCGCCAACGACTATCTTGAATGGGCCCGGGTTGCCAGCGCGCGGGATAACGGCCGTCCAGACGCCACCACCACCACCACCACAAAATCCGTTGCCGTTACCGCCGCCAGCGATTACCGCGACTTCGATACGTTCAGGCAAAGTACCGTCAGTCGAGGCGTGGGCTGCCCAATCGTACTGAAGCGTCGGACTATTGTTGGCCACCCAGAAGACTTCCTCGTAAGCACCTGGAATTGCGCCGCCGGAGTAGACCGTCGGTTCCGCGCCTTCTTTATATTCACAACTGTTAAACCCGCCGGTTACATCACGCGATGAGGCGATCTCATAGCCATTAAAAGGATTATTCCAGACCTTTGCCTTCTCGTTATAGACGCGTATGCAATATTCTTTGCCGTCACCGGTGGTCTTCACGTCGATAATGTTGTCGCGTGTCGGCTTGAAGTCGAGCTGCTTGTTGAGCGCGTTGATCGTGGCGTCATTTTCCAATTCGTTGGAGTAATGATAGCCATCGTCCTCACCGTCGCCGTCCATGTCGGCAAATGACAGCGTACCGCCCGGTGTGTTGATCTGCATGTTGGTAAGAGCCGAATCCATGGCGTCGGCATCGGCGATAATGGCGATGTCGTAGGCCTTCAGCTTCGCACCGTTATAGGCGTTGACGCCAAGTGTCGATAGGATACCGATGACTGTCATGACGATGACCAGTTCGACGATCGTGAATCCGGTTTGGGTGAGGTGTAATGGGTTTGATAAGTTTTTTTTCATGATGCCCCTTGATCGGTTGCTCGTATTTTACCATAAGCGTAAACATTGCGACAATTATATGGTGGTCGGATGATAGTGGCGTGTCAGCTCGCGCCACTCAGCGATTGAGAGGTCCTGAGCACGTAAATCCGGCGAGATACCGGCTCGGACAAGCAGCTGTTCTGCCGTTTCTTTGTCCAGACCAAGTCCGCCAGCCAGACTGCTGCGCAGCTTCTTGCGCCGGGCTACGAAACCCGCTTTCACCATCCGGAAAAAGAGCTTCTCCTCATCGTGGTCTATGCGGGGCTTTGCCAAGACATGCAACATGACGACCTGGCTATCGACTTTCGGTGGTGGGGTGAACAACTCGGCCGGAACGACCGAACCGAGGGATACATCGGCGTAGAGCTGCGCGCTGACCGCCAGAATACTCATATCACCAGGCAGGGCCGCCAACCGCTCGGCAACCTCTTTTTGTACCAATAATACCGCGACAGCCGGCTTGTTTTCGGCAGTCATCAGACGCTCGACAATCTTGCTCGTAATGTAATAAGGCACATTGGCAATGACTTTATAACCTTGCGGCAGGCTTGAAAGATCAAACTGCAGAATGTCTTGGTTGATGACTTCCAAATTTTTACCAGGAAATTGTCCAGGCAGCTTCCTGGCCAGTTCGGCATCAAATTCGACCGCCACGACCTTCCCTGCCCGTCGCAGTAACTCACTAGTCAATGTACCGAGCCCTGGACCGATCTCAAGTACCGTATCTTCAGGGGTTATGTCCGCGGCATCAGCGATAGCCGCCAAGACGTCGCGGTCTTTAAGCCAGTGTTGTCC
>CAZVUH010000003.1:0-3935 GCA_964629565.1 uncultured Candidatus Saccharibacteria bacterium
GGATTCAAGAAAGTTCTCGCCATGGGCACTGAAGTCGATCCCGGTGAAGCCATTGCCATCAAAAGCTCACGGCATGCCTGGGTTGATGATGACGGCGTGAACTTCAAATCACATCTTGACGGAGCGATCCACCGCTTCACGCCGGAAGTTTCGATGCAGGTTCAGCATGCCATCGGTGCTGATATCACGTTTGCTTTCGATGAGCTGACTTCCCTACTCGATCCGTACGAATACCAGGTCGAAGCGCTGGCCCGGACACACAAATGGGCAGAGCGGTCACTGGCTGAAGTAAACCGCTTACGCGACGCGCATCCGGATCATCCTTACCAGGCACTCTTCGGGGTTTTGCAAGGCGCCAATTACGAAGACCTACGCAAACAAACGGCGCATTTCATGGCCGAGCATGATTTCGATGGTTATGGAATCGGCGGTGCGCTTGAAAAAGAACAAATGGCAGAGATTATCGGCTGGGTGAATGAAATCCTGCCCGAAGACCGGCCACGACACCTGCTCGGTATCAGTGAGCCCGATGATATCTTCGCGGCTATCGAGCAAGGGATCGATACGTTCGACTGTGTCTCGCCGACCCGCGTGGCGCGTAACGGCTCGGCATACACCTATCATGGCCGTATAAATCTAAAAGGCGCCAAATACAAAGAGCAGTTCTCACCGCTCATCGATGACTGTGTATGCTACACCTGCCAGAATTACACCGTCGCCTATCTTAGCCACCTGTTACGTGCCAAAGAGAGCCTGGCCGGGACGCTTATTTCCATACACAACGAGCATTTCATTATCAAACTGGTCGACGATATCCGCGCATCAATCACGGATGGCACATTTTACGAACTCCGTGATTCGTGGCTAAAAAACTACTACGCTAAATAGAGGCGTCAAGCGGAGAGAAGTTTGTCTTCTTGTCGTAGGCGTCGACGTTTTCCTGTTTTTTGAGGAATCCGATGACGCGGTACGTGACCGGCAACATGACCACTTCGACACCTGTCTTGAACAACCAACCGACAGATATATAGATCAGCATGTCTGAACCGCTGATGATACCACCGAAAGCGATCAGGCAGAATACGATACTATCGAATAGTTCACCGACGACGGTCGAGCCGATCAGGCGTAGCCATAGCTTCTTGCCTTTCGTCTTGATTTTCAACTTCGCAAGCACGTAGGCATTGAGGAATTCACCCACCAAGTAAGCAGCCAGACTGGCAATCACGATACGAGGGAAGAATCCAAGCACGGCTTCAAACGACGCCTGATCATGATAATCCGCAGCCGGTGGCATGTAGCGGACGACCGTGAAGCAGAAAACGGCCAGCAACATGACGCCGAAACCGGTCCAGATAGCCCGTCGGGCATATTTGTAACCATAGACCTCTGTCAGGACATCCCCGAGGATATAGACGACCGGAAACAGGATTGCCCCACCATCGGTGATGATCGATCCGAACGCAATCAATTTGGTGGCAGCTAGGTTTGATATGAGCAGTGAGGCGGCGAACACAGCCACAATCACATCGAAGTATTTGAAAGATTTTCGTATCATATCGCTATTCTACACTACCAATGTATATCCCGTATAGCATTATTCAATCTGTTATAATGACACAGACGCCCCGGTAGCTCAGCTGGATAGAGCAGAGGACTTCTAAGCCTAAGGTCGCAGGTTCGAACCCTGCCCGGGGTACCAGAATTTAGATATAAAGCGTATGGTAAAGAATCTTGATACACATGAAGAAGCCGGCCGTCTCGATGACGGGCCGTTTTATCATGGCACAAAAGCGGATCTTAAGATCGGCGACCTGCTCACGGCAGGTTTCAAATCGAATTACCGGCCCGAGGTAACGATGAATCACATCTACTTCACGGCTTTGCCCAACGGTGCCGGACTGGCGGCGGAATTGTCGCAAGGCGATGGAGACCCAAGAGTCTATGTCGTCGAGCCGACAGGAGACTTCGAGAATGACCCGAACGTAACGGATAAGAAATTTCCAGGTAACCCGACCCGCTCATATCGCTCCAAGGAGCCGCTAAAGATCGTTGGTGAAGTGACGGACTGGACAAGGCTGACTCCTGAGCAACTTCAGCAGTGGCGGAGTAAGCTAGCAGATATTAAGGGTGAGATTATTAATTAAATTTCTTATCGAAGCTTAAAGATCTTTGTCATACCTACGAAGACGACAGCGCCGATGATCGCTATGCTGATGGGAAGCAGTACGTATGCATTATTCACTTTGAACTGAATAAAGATCTGCACAATGATTGGAATTATCACAATCACAACCAATGCAAAACATACAAGTGCCGGATACACCGGCTTCTCATACATCTTCATAACGAACTGTCTGGCAGCGAAGTATGAAACCGCAATGCTCGCCAGGAAAGCGAACAGCAATGCAGGGACGAGAAAAAGCAGCATATCAAGTCCGTTATTCTTGCAGTATTCGTAAATGGTCGTGATGACCGCGGGAGCCGTAGAGAGAAGAAGTCCCGTCTTAATCGTGTTGAGCATAGCCATGATGCACTCATTATAGCGTACGGCCCGCTCGCGTTTGCCGCTCATTCGCATCAACCAGGTCCGTTAGGTGGTTTACAAATTATATTTCTTATGTTAGAATTAAGTCATAGTTTTACGTATTCTTACATAAACATACTTAATGCTATCGGATGAATACCGGATACATACTCTTGTCATTCATCACTACTAAATGAAATACAAGAAAGGTATTCATGCGAAATAACGCCCATTTTGGCGGGAAAAAATCTTTTTCACCGCGCCCAAACAACAACCGACGCCGAGCCGGCGGACCAAAAAAACAGTACATTAACCCTGAACGATTCATCAACAAGCAGACCGTCGAAAGCAAGTCGGCACCATATACTCCAAAGCATATGTTCGCTGATTTCGATATCAACGCCCTGTTGCTTCAGAACATCGCTGAGCTTGGCTATGAAGCGCCGAGTGCGATTCAGGACCAGACAATCCCGCTCGCCATTGAAGGCAAGGATGTCATTGGCCTGGCTAACACCGGTACCGGTAAAACGGCCGCTTTTTTGCTGCCTATCCTGACGGAGCTCGCTAAGACCCGTGCATTCAACTCAGTTCTCATCATGGCGCCGACCCGCGAGCTTGCCCAGCAGATCGACGAAGAGTTCAAGCGCTATTCACGAGGTATGAAGCTCTTTTCTGCCCTCTGTGTCGGTGGTATGAACATCAACCACCAGATCCGCGCGCTTCAGCGCCGTCCACATGTCGTCATTGGCACGCCCGGACGCCTCAAGGATCTGATCGGTCGCAACCAGTTGCACCTCTACGACGTGAAGACGCTCGTGCTCGACGAGGCTGACCGCATGCTCGACATGGGATTCGTCGCTGATATCCGCGAAATCGCCTCCCAGCTTCCGCTCGATCGTCAGACCCTCTGTTTCAGCGCAACCATGACCCGCGCCGTTGAACAGATCGTCAACGATTTCATGAAAAACCCTGAATTCGTTTCGGTGAAAGTCAACGAAACCAATGATCATATCTACCAGGATATTATCGAATTTGACAACGACGATCACAAGAAGGAACTCTTACACGACATGCTGTCTACCAGTGAATTCGAAAAGGTTGTCGTTTTCGGCGAAACCAAATTCGGCGTCCAACGGCTTGCGGATCTGCTGTCGAAGAACGGTCTTCGCGCGACCGCCATCCACGGTAACAAATCGCAACCGCAACGCGAACGGGCACTCAAAGAGTTCAAGTCTGAGCGCGTCAAAGTACTCGTCGCGACCGACGTTGCCGCCCGTGGCCTGGACATCCCTGATGTCAGCCATGTCATCAACTTCGACCAACCGCAATCGTACGATGATTACGTGCATCGTATCGGTCGGACCGGCCGTGGTGGAAAATCAGGCACGGCGCTGACTTTCGTGAAGAA
>CAZVUH010000003.1:4035-9239 GCA_964629565.1 uncultured Candidatus Saccharibacteria bacterium
TCGGTCGGACCGGCCGTGGTGGAAAATCAGGCACGGCGCTGACTTTCGTGAAGAAGATGTCGAAACGATACTAGTCGTTATCGCTGTGTTGTGTAATGTGAGGTCAGGGCTATAATAAGGCCATGGTATCATTAAAAACAAAACACACTTCTCTCGTCCAAAAAATTCCGTATTGGAACCTACAAAGAGTACTGGTTATTGTCGCGGTCGCGGTTTGGATCAGTGCTCTTTTCATGCCTGCATATGTAGGCATAGACGACCCGCGCGTCACCCTTGGCTACGAAGCATTCGGTCAGGGTCTCTTTTTTAGCCTGTTACTCATCGGGTTCATGGGGCCATACTCGTGGGCATGGGCAGCTAATATTACATTCCTACTCATCGCGATCAATATTCTACGCAAAAAGATTGTCATCCGACGACCCGGCCAGTCACCCTACACCATACGGTTACGCATGGCCCAAATCGGAATTATCGGTGTAATTTTGTCTCTGTTATCATTCGCAGTCCAGTCACTCATGGGTGATAACGAGAATGAGTTCTACCATGCCAACCCGAGCTTCGGAGTGTATGGCTACGTGTTATCTATGGTCCTTGTGTTCGCGGCCGCGATGATATCCTTTACGCGCACCAAGAACGAAGCGATAAACGGTACACGCTAATCTTGAATTGTCGGTGCTGACGAAGCAGCGATGTTATCAGCCGATTGTTGGGAGCCTAAGATCTCTTGAACTTGATCCAGATTTATCTCTACTGTGCCGCCGGCGCTCACGCTACCACCGAGCATTTGTTTCGCGACCGTGTTTTCGACAGCTCGTTGGACGACCCTGCGCATCGGCCGCGCACCAAGACGCGGATCGTAGCCCTTATCCACCAGGTACGACTTGGCATCATCTGCCACGCTAACACTGATCCGCTGCAAGGATAGCGTCTTGTTGATACCGGCAAGAATCAGATCGACAACCTGCAGCAGCTCCGGTTTTTCGAGAGGACGGAACAAGACTATTTCATCAAATCGGTTCAGGAATTCAGGTCGGAACTGGTTACTGCTGATGAGCTCGTCGACGAATTGTGACTCGAACTGTTCCAACTTATGGCCCCGTTCGATGTATTCACGAATCCTGTCGGCACCGGCGTTACTCGTAGCGATGACGATGGCATCGCGGAAACTGACTTCACGGTTTTTGATGTCGCGCAGGATACCTTCATCAAGCAGCTGGAGCAAAGTCGTAAGCACATTCGGATGTGCTTTTTCAATTTCATCGAGCAATACGACACTGAATGGCTGCTTCATGACCCGTGCCGTCAGACTGTTCGGATCATCCGCACCGTCGGCGATCAACCGTGAGACGTCCTCGTTCTGGACGTATTCGTTTAGGTCGAGCCGGATCAAACGATCTTCACCGCCGAAATAGACCTCGGCAAGCGATTTTGCCAGCTCAGTCTTACCGACACCGGTCGGACCAAGGAACAAAAACGTACCGATCGGCCGATTCTCGTTACGGACACCAGCGCGGGCACGACGAAGCGCATCACTGACCACCTGAACGGCACGCACCTGGTTGATCATCCGTTCATGGATGAGATCCTCGAGATTGAGCAAGGTTTGTTTTTCCTGCTCCCCACTGGCAACACCGACTTTGATGTCCATGGTTTTCTCGATCGCCTGCTGAACCGAATTCATCGTCACGAGACCGCCCTCGCTATAGCCGGCCGCTGATTCGAGCAACTTGATGGCACGTCCTGGCATGGCGAGATCATGGACATAGCGCTCGCTGAGGCGGTAAGCCTCTTCGACCGCCTGGTAGGTATAGGTAACCTTGCGCTTGAATTCCGTTATGATGAGCTGATCCTGCATGACTGCAATCGTCTCGTCTTTATCGGCCTCTTTGATACTTATCCGATTCAGCGCATTGATAAGCGCAGGATTACGCTGCCCTATTTGTAGGAAACGTTGTTCATCCATCGTCAGGATGATGCGGAGTCGGCCGGCCTCAAGTATAGGCAGAAGAACGTTCGTGATGTCGACCGAACCGATTCCTTCTTCGAAGAACAGTTGGGCGTTATCCAGACAGATAATAATATTCTTGGCCGTATACGCTTCGCCTAGTACCTGCATGACGAGACTTTCCAGCTCTCCCCGACCTGGTGCTGCCGCGATAAGAGATGATGAATCAAGAATAAGCACCTGACGGAATTTCAGATTTGACGGAATCTTTGCCGTCGCATCGAGTAGCCGTTCCGCGAACGCATGGATAATCGTCGTCTTGCCTACACCCGCGGCACCGACTAAGACGGCATTCTGACGACCATCCGTACCGAACGTTTCAATCAGCTGGTTTAGGGCTTCCGTATGTGCTTCCAGATCGGCCGTCAGCAATCCTCCCCTGCTGATCTGTTCACTGATATTCTGTCCAAAGCGCTTCAGCAGTGGAATGTAGCCGAACGAGAAGTCGCGAGCAATACCACCCGTACGCCGCGGCTTAGTGTGCATATCAATCAGAGTTTGCAGGTGCATCTGCCACTTAATACCTCGAATCAGGTCATCGGTATCGAGGTGTAGTTGTGCGAGCAACTTCTCGTGATCGGGGAACTGTTCAACGAGTGCCATCAGTACCATACCGGCTGTCACTTTCCCGCCACCAATCTGGTCCATCAATTGGATAGCTCGTTTCCAGACGGCAGCGCTGTCTTCTGGTCTCTCTGATGCGATATGCTGCAGGAATGCTGCCGTCAGACCAAAACGCACCGCAAAGAACTGACCACCCTGAACTGAACCGACTGCCGTGGCGATATCGAGTGGCGACGGATTATCATGTAATTCAGCCAGCAGGGAGCTCGTCAGCACGTCCCCTATAGAAGCAGGTTTTTTAGCAGTCGGAACGTTTTTGAGTTCACCGTTGTACCACTCGACGTAGACCGCCGGGACTGCTGCCAGGCTGAGAACGAACCAGCCAAATGACTGTCCGACCACAAGCAGCGCCAGGCCAAGCAGTACAAAAAGTACGACCATTAGAACAAGCACTAAACGGACCGGGCCTTTGATCAAACGTCCAAGCCGGGCTTTTTGGGACCGAGGGTGATGTGCTGAATATATTACGTCCATAATTGAGGTACCCAACCACTGATATATAATACGAAACCGACGAAAGGCAATACTGGTATGGCTGCCCAAAAGACGAGGGTCAATCCGCCAATCAGGACATGAATTACCAGCGTGACGGAACCGATCAGGATAATGATGACCCGCACAAAGAAACCGATGATGCGTGATATCATCTGATCTACCCACGCCCGGAAACGAACACCGATGGGACCGTCGACTTTGCCGGCCGAAATCTGACGGAACGGCGCGAAAAGCGTCTTAAGGAGCAGATCGATCGAGAAGTAATCAAGAGTCGCCACAATGCGCTCCCGGACAAGCCGCCCACGCATGGCCCAGCCGGCACCATACCACCACGAAAGCATACCCACTATAAACATAGCCTTATTGTACGATATAATAACTATATATGCCAAAGCCCTACACTACGATCCTCGGCAAAGCCGTGCGGACTGTCGCACGTCTTCGCGGTGGCGGATCAGCCCTGCCCGGCTTGTTCGTCGAGAAAATTGATGCCAGCTTCGTGCCGGACACACTGCGCAAGCTGCCTCACGGCGTCGTCGTCATAAGCGGCACCAACGGTAAGACCACCACGACAAAGATGGTGGTCGAGCTGCTTGAGAGCCAAGGCCTGAAAGTCTTCACCAACCGTACCGGCAGTAATTTCATCCGCGGCGTGGCTGCAGCCTTGCTCGGAGAGGTTGATATGAAAGGCCGACTCGACGCCGATATCGCCGTGCTTGAACTCGATGAGGCCCATGCGGTCCACTTCGTGAAGATTGTGCCGCCACGCTACAGCCTGCTTTTAAACGTCATGCGTGACCAGCTGGACCGGTTCGGCGAGATCGACACGACGACCAGAATGCTGACGACAATTGCCACAGCGACGACCGACGCTGTCGTCCTGAACCGCGAAGATCATCGCGTCGCAGGCATTAGCAGTCATATTAAAGATAGGAAAACGGTTTTCTTTGGTCTTAACGCGCAACTTGCACATCGTTTTCCCAATGATGATGAGCTGCACGGCTCAAAAGCTCCAACCCGGCTTGACGTACCAGCCGATGTGACACTTGATTCGATCAACGACGAGCACGCAGCAACTTTTCTCCTGGGTGATACTTCTGTGACGACTCCCCTCAAGCTCCAAGGTATATATAATATTTTTAACGCAGCTGCCGCCTTAGCGCTCGTACGAACGATCGTGGCGGACAAGTATGACGAGACCAGACTCATACAAGCGCTCGCAAATGTCACACCGGCATTCGGCCGTGGTGAGTCCCTAACAATCAACGGCCATCCTCTTGAGCTTGTGCTCGTAAAGAACCCGGCAGGCTTCAGGCTCAGCCTCGCGTCATTCAAGCCGAATGGGTATGCGACTATGGTAGCCATCAACGACAACTACGCCGACGGCCGGGATATGAGTTGGTTATGGGATGTCGATTTTGCGAGTTTTAAAACTACTGGTATTGCCGAAGTATCTGGCGTTCGCGCCTACGATATGGCATTGCGCCTACAGTACGATGAGATCGAGCTGTCGCATGTCGGAACGGATTTGAAGCAATCGCTACGACGCCTCATTGACCGCCATCCGAACCAGCCGAAGCGGATTTACTGTACATACACTGCCATGCTCGGCCTGCGTCGGGAACTTAGCAAAATGACCGATGTGGAGGCCGTACGATGAATGATAAAACCATCAATATTGTTCAGTTATACCCTGAAGACATGAATATCTATGGCGACTGGGGGAATGTGCTGACTGTTATGCGCCGCCTGGAATGGCACGGCTATAAACCCGTTCTTCATAGTTATAACCAAGGTGATGACTTTCCGGCAGAAGCCGACATTATCATCGGTGGCGGCGGTCAGGATTCGGGTCAGACGATCATTCAGGATGACCTGCTGGCACTTGCCCTAAAGCTCCGCCAATTGGCTGAGGATGGCACGCCGATGCTCGTGGTCTGTGGTTTATACCAATTGTTCGGTAACTTTTTCCGCACCCTTGACGGCACGCTCATCAAAGGCATTGGCCTGTTCGATATCGAGACGCATGGCGGTACAGAGCGTCTCATCGGCAACATCATAACCAGGAGCCATGAATTTG
>CAZVUH010000003.1:9339-20329 GCA_964629565.1 uncultured Candidatus Saccharibacteria bacterium
CATGGCGGTACAGAGCGTCTCATCGGCAACATCATAACCAGGAGCCATGAATTTGGCGATATTATCGGCTACGAGAACCATAGTGGCCAAACGTTCCTGGGCAAAGGCCTCAAGCCGCTTGGCCTTGTACAAAAGGGCGCCGGCAACAATGGTCATGACGCGACGGAAGGTGTTCGCTATAAAAACGTTATCGGTACCTATCTGCACGGCTCGCTGCTGCCAAAAAATCCGGCCATAGCCGATTTCCTGATTGAGAAAGCCGTCATAAAAAAATACGGCGAGTTCACACCTACCGTCATTGATGACCGCTTTGCGACCATGGCACGCGACATCGCCGCAAAGCGTCCCCGTTAACATACGCTTGGTCGGGGTGACTGGATTTGAACCAGCGACCTCACCGTCCCGAACGGTGCGCGCTACCGAGCTGCGCCACACCCCGACATATCAGGGTTATACTCCGGAGTTTTGAAGTCTTTTCAAATCTTCGATGACCTGTTCGCCGTGGCCCAGAGGTGTTACGCGGCCATAGACCTTCTGAACCATGCCTGTCGGATCAATTAAGAATGTCTTTCGCAGGATACCTTCCTTACCAAACATTTTCTTTCCCCAGGCGCCGTATGCTTCGATCACTTTTCCTTCCGGATCGCTCAGCAGGGTAAAATTAAGCGAATATTTTGCTTTGAATTTCTCATGGCTGCTCGGCTCATCCTTGCTGATGCCAATGATCTCGGCGCCGAGGTCGGTGATGTCGTCACGGGCGTCCCGTAGACTGCAGGCTTCCGTGGTGCAGCCTGGCGTGTCATCTTTAGGATAAAAATAGAGTACAACCCATCTTCCCTTATAGCCCGCCACGTTGTGTGCCTGGCCTGCATCATCGTTAAGAGTAAAATCTGGCGCTTTGTATGGAGTGTCTTTCATTAGTTCTATTATAACGCGATGACTGCCGCCTTACTAGCGACTGAAGTTAGTTACGTGCAGCGCGCCGTAGGTTCGGTCACTTGTCTGCTTATACTCTCCCGGCAGGACTTGATCCGGATTTCCATAGTAGATATAGACGACGTCTGTACGAGTCAATTGATCGGTGTGCTTTATCTGCAGCTTACTACCGGAGAACGGCGCATAGCCGCCACCAAGCGTATCCCACTGACTGACGAAATACATCGTACAATCTGGCGGCAGGTAGTAGGCAAATTCCGTAGCCACATACGGGTCGGCTGCAAGCAGCAATTTGTCGGTACCGCAGCTCTTTCGAGCATCGGCCGCCGCCTGACGAACGGTCATGGCTTGCATGCGCTGGAAGTTATAATTACCGAGCAGACTGACGTTCATAGTACCCGCCAGGAATGTCACGTAAACGATTACGGCAGCTCCGACCGGCATGCGTCCCCTGCCTTGTATAAGTCCCGTCGTCACGACGACACCTATCAGCATAACCAGCCCCAGCGCGACATGGGCAAGATACCGCTCCACGTACATTGATGATTTGAGCGATACGATCATAAGGACGATGATCGGAACGGTAATATAAGCAGCCAAAAGAAGGACTTCGGCACGATGATGCGACAGCGTCCGTTTTGATATGGCGACAAGATACCCTACCGCTATACCTGATGCAATCACGGCCGCGGACGCCACGACCGATAATCCCCAGGTTGGATTGTAGACGCTGTTAAACGTCAGGATGCCGATGATGTTTTCCAAATTTACGGGTTGGCCGATCGGTGCCAGGGCCCCGTTGGAAAGCTGGTTGAAAAATGTCGGCAGCCACGGCAGAAACAATACCACGGCACCCACATAAGCCAGGACGTATGGCAACAGCTTATTCCAGGCGGCTTTTTTACCCCAATGGACACAGATAATCCATACCACGTGAGCGATCCATAGCAGTGCCAGTGGGTAGAGTGTAAACATACCGACAACGACCAGGAGGCCGTAGGTCGTCAGCCAGCGGTTACGATCCTGCCGACTACCTGCCCGCCAGGCGCTGTAAAGCGCATACGTAGCGGAGACACCGATCAGCATTCCGAGTGAATACATGCGAATCTCGAAACCATAGCGAAGCAGCAGCGGAGACACCATCACGAGTAGCATCGCACCGATCGCGACCCGGGCACCGAACATTTTCCTCAGTAATAAACCTGCCAAGATCAGCGCCGCCACGAAAGCGGCCACACTTAGGCTGCGGAGTGACAATTCGCTCCAACCAAATAATCCGGCCCAAAGCTTCAGGACAACGTAGTAAAGTGGCGGGTGCGTATCGAGCGAGACCAGATGTATAAGGTTACCCAGCGGTTGTTTGGCCACCAGAATGGAATAGGCCTCATCGAACCAAACACTCTGGCGAAGACCGATCCAAAGACTGATCGCTCCAGCAACAAGACTGGTGCCCGCTAAGACAGGCATAAAGACTTTATTGTCGTTTCGTTTGTGAGCGATCCACTGGAATAATCTACGCATAGTTACCACTCATAGTACCGTTTGTTCCGTTAAAAATCCATGTCGGCGCTAAATACCGCTCAATATTTTTTTGTCATAATAGTCCGAGCGCTTTGCCAGCTCGGCGTTCAGGGCGTCGATGCTTCCGTATGTCTCGAGCAATGTCGGGTCAGATGAGAACAAATTGATGCCAAGCCCCAGATGATTACCGGGTATCTTCACACCCATCGCTGCCAGTGTTGACGGATACATGTCGAACGTCGTGAACAGGCGGCTATGGCTTCTCTCCGGTTGGATGGCCGGATTAACAAAGGCGTTGTAGATGGTTCGTTGATATCCCGGATCATGGATGATCTCGTTATAATAGGCCGTCTGCATACCTAGATGATCGCCGCTTAGAACGATTGTCGTATCTTTGCCGAATGGCTGCTGCTGGATCCAGTGAATGAACTCGACCACCTGCGCCGATGAACAGGCGTGGACATTGTCATATTGACGCGGGAACGGCGTCGGACAACGTGGGTCCATGTAGCCGTCGGTAAAGTGCGTATCTGCGGTCAATAAACTCAGGTTGAACGGCTTACCTTCCTTGGCGAGTTTCGTCGCCTCCTCGCGACCATACTGGAACAGCTTGCGGTCTTCAAAACCCCACCAGATGTGATAATCAGCAGGCAAACGACCGATTTTCTTGTAGTAATCCAAATCCAGGAGTTTATACCCACCGTGCTGGGTCAAGAGTTTGTCACGGCCACCGAAGTCAGCCTCTGAGCCCATGATAAACTCTTGGTTATAGCCTTGTTTCTGCAGGGCCTGGCCGATGCCAAATGCACCCGGCAAGAAATACTTGAATTCCCCCTGCTCGTTCTGCCCCGCACCGAAAAGCGTTTCACGGAGCGGCAGACCCGTTGACTGCGCCGTCATACCCGCCACCGTCCAGGTGGTGCCCGTAGCTGGTAATGCCCCGCCAAGACCGGTTGGTTTATTGGAGAACGACGTATTGGATAGCGCCAGTTGCTCGAGTTCGGGAATGCGCGACTGAGCCTCCTGTCCGCCGTTTTTGGTCGAAGCCACCGTGTTTTCCATCGATTCCATATAGATATAGACGAGATTACGTTTCTTCTTAGGAAACTCCAGCTTCACGGTGCTTGGATCGACATAATGCTGCTCATATATCTGGCTTGATTGGCCAAGTGCCTTGAAGTACTGAATGACATGGAAACTGCTGAGCAAGAACCAAAAGCCCAGCCCGAACACGACAAGTGCATAGAAGAATTTCAGCTGCAATGACACCCGGGAGGGATTGAAGCGCAATCTCCTTTTGCTGCCAAAGACCGCCAGGCTGATCTGGACCGTGATACGATCACGATAAAAGTCCACCACCGGAAGCAGCAGGAAGAAATACAGGATACAAAAAAGTAGTAGGTTATTCCGTATGGCGTCGACAAAGCTCGTCGAACTACCGGCCGATTCAAGCCCGTTGGTCATGTAAAAGATAATCTCGTCCAGCTGCGCATCGCCGAATTGTGCGTGCTTGTACACGCCGACCATATAGGACAACGAGGCGAGAAAAAGTAGCAGGTAGATGACGCTCATCAGAATGATGCGGCGGCGTCTTTTTTGTCTACTTTTTGCGAACATTACGTTTTACGTTGATCGATATCGAGGATTCGAGCAGATTGACGACGAAGGGGAAGATGAATGCCAGCACGACTGCAGCAAGAATATAGTTGATGAACGACTTGTCATCAAAATTGACCGACTTCTGGCCGAAGAGATATAGAATCGCTAAGTACATACAGAGGTTGATGAATATGACGAACACGCCGTATGACATCGTAAGTGCCCTGGCGCTGAGCTTATCTCGATGGAGATGATTGTAGAACCGGAGAGCTATTAATGGTGGCGCAAATAATGCGATAGCTTCTAACATAATGTACCAAGTATACCATAGCGGGGTTATTTGACGCATTCAGCCGACTAACCTCTGGTCATAATCCGCCGACTCCTGTATAATCTCTGGAGTAAGTTACACCATCGGGGTGTGGCGCAGTTGGCTAGCGCGCGCGGTTTGGGACCGTGAGGTCGAAGGTTCGAGTCCTTTCACCCCGACCAATTGAATATAATGACAAGCACCCGCTTGTCATTTTTATTTCCACTGAATATGCTATCTGCGAATTTCAGTCGAGGCTCAACTATCACCGAGTTCAGAAGCAATGGCGGTCTTATTAATCTCTATGAACCGGCGATGATTGCTGTGTAAGAACTTCTTAAAACTGTCATCGTTTAGCGTGATATTCACCGTTTCACGGGTCAGTCCGGTCAGATCGGCTAGTGTTTGCTGGGTGACGGGAAAGTTGATCTGATACCAACCCGGCTTTTTAACCGGACCGGAGGTATGCTGATCACTTAAATAGTAGAGCGCGCGCAGGATCTTCTCTCGCGCGGTACTTTTCTCCAAGCTTTTAAGGCGCATGACGATGTGGTCCATTTCGGTGGCATACCACCGGAGGGCATTGAAAGCATATTTCGCATCGTTTTGCAGCTCTTCGCGGAATCTCTTTAAGGAAACCAGGATTACTTCAGTGCGGCAAATGGTGGCATAAAACGCGTCGACGGCGTCCTTGTCCTCGAAACTATAAAAAAGAGGCGCGATACTTCCCTCGCCCCCGATATGTAATATCTTTTCATTGCCATCCGCATCCGTGTCGAAGAATTTGATCGCACCCTTTTTTACTATCATGATATTCGTCGGTTGATCGCCATGATACAAGACTATCTGACCGGCCGCATAGGTACGCTCGATAGCATCTGGAAAACGCCTGAGAACTTCGCTAGGTGTGAACATATTCACACCTATATTGTGTCATATGCTTTAGATTTTGAGTAGATTACTTTATGTCGAGCCTGTAGCCGATCGAACAGACAAGCTTTGCTTCTTATGTCTATACTTGAGGTAGCTACGAACCGTAGTCGTGTAACAAAGGGGGGAAAGGTGTATGAAAAAAACGCACTATGATCGAATCGCACTCATCGATCGATTAGAAAAGAAATATGCAAAAAAAGTTCAACTCCGTGCCCTGAAAAAACAACAGAAACAACTAGAGCGCTCACTTCGCTATGGTGACGGCGAGGATTGGTACGATGACATTCAAGATAAAGCCACCGATATCATTCTGCGGGTAAGGCATACAGCGGCGTAGTAGCCTTATCTTGTCGCAACTAAAGACGACCCAACTGGGTCGTCTTTAGTTTTTGGCTTCAAATCTACTGACCGGTGTTAGTAGTCGGGCTTGGAGTCGTGCCATTCGTTGGGGTACCACCGCCACCGCCATTGAACATATTCATGCCGCCGAACAACAAGAACAACAAGATGAGTACCACAACTACGATGAGGGCAATGAGTCCACCACTTGGACCACTGCGTTCAACTACTTCGCGACGCTCCGGCTCAGGCCGGTCTACGATTACGGTTTCTTTTTCTGCCATAAAAACCTCCTCAGTTACACCTTACGTGGATAGTATAACAAGATTTTACTGAGAAAAAGCTGTAAGGATTGTTACTTCGCGAACTCAACCGCGCGGGTCTCACGAATCACATTCACCTTGATGGTACCCGGATACTGCATCGTGCTTTCAATCTTGTTTGCGATATCACGCGCCAATTTTATGGCTGAAAGGTCATCGATGGATTTGTTGTTCACGATGACTCGGACTTCCCGGCCGGCACTGATGGCATAAGCCTTGTCGATGCCGTTGAAGCTGGTGGCGATGTTTTCCAGTTCGCGCATGCGTTCGCCGAAGTTCTCGGCACTTATATTGCGCGCGCCAGGGCGGGCGGCCGAAGCGGCATCGGCAACCCGGACCACCAATGCTTCCGGTGTGGTCGCTTCGATATCGTCGTGATGCGCTTCGATGGCATGCACGATATCCTCGCTCATGCCATATTTCCGAGCCAGCTCCGCACCAATATGGTGGTGCTTGCCTTCGATCTTATGCGTGACCGCTTTACCGACATCGTGCAGAAGAGTGGCCGTTTTAGCGACCCGGACATTCGCGCCGATTTCTTCGGCGACCATTCCAGCGATATGTGCCATCTCGGTGCTGTGCATCAGGACATTCTGACCGTAGGATGTTCGGAATTTCAACTCACCAAGCAGATGTAGCATCTCTTTTGGAATACCGACGACGCCGACTTCGCGAGCAGCGTCCTCACCGGCCCGAATGACTTCCTTGTCGATCTGCTTCTCGGCCTTGGCAACGACTTCCTCGATACGGCCCGGATGAATACGGCCGTCTTTCATGAGCATTTCCAGCGTCAGTCGTGCGACTTGCCGACGAATCGGATCGAAAGAGCTGAGGATGATCATGCCAGGCGTATCATCAACCAGGATATCGACACCGGTAGCACGCTGCAAGGCCTGGATATTGCGGCCTTCCTTACCGATGATCCGACCCTTCATTTCTTCATCTGTCAGTTTCACTGCCGTGACCGTACGTTCAGCGGTGACTTCGCTGCTCATACGCTCCATGGCGCTTAACAGAATCGTCTGGGCCCGCTCTTCGGCGTCTTCCATGGCATCTTTCTGCAGTTTATCGACGAGGCCGGTCAGGTCGTGCTTGATATCTCGTTCTGTCATTTGCATGAGCTTATCAGCCGCATCTTTCTTTTTAAGACCGGCGATTTTCTCCAGCTTTTCCTGCTGTCGCGAACGAATGTCACGGATTTCACTCTTGAGACTCTCGACTTCATCCTCTTGGGCACGCAGCTTTTCCGCTCGCTTGTCGAGCTCATCGAGTTTTTTATCGAGCGACATTTCACGATCAGCCAAACGGTCTTCGACTTTCTTGATTTCTTTACGTCGTTCATTTTCTAATTTGACCGCTTCGTCTTTAGCCTTTAAAACGATGTCGCTTGCTTTGCTCTTCGCGTTAGCGATTTCTTTCTCAGCCTTATGCTTACCGTTCGTTGCCTGCTGCCGCTCGTAGACGACCGTTCCGCCGACACCAGCAAACAGACCAACCACTGCGGCGATAATTGCTTCTACCATGTTGTTTCCTTCCTCAGACAGCTCCGCCAAGTGTTCATCTTGGCAATACTCTGCATCAAGAGCGTCTGATCGTTTCAAAATTTGATTATCAGTATGTCTCAGTAGACTACCATCTATTGTAGGCTTTTTCGAAGGACGCCGCAACTACTTGCGCGGCGTGGTAATGGTGGCATCCCCGCCATAAAACGGCAAAACGATTCGGTCGTTTTCGCCCATCTTCAATCGCTTTTGCGCGTCGTCCATCCACGAATCCCCGGTCACTCCTATGATCGGAACCTGTAGTGAGTCGGCTAACGTATTGAGTACCGTTATACCGATCCGCAAGCCCGTGAAACTACCCGGCCCTCGGAAAACTCCGATGCCGGAGATATCGTGCCAGCTAGCATCATGTGCCGCCAATTGTTCCTGCAAGTAACCAAGCAGACCGTGTGCTAATTCCCGTCCTGCTTCCCAGTGGTCCTCATACCGGCGATCTTCGTCCACAAGCGTGAGGCGACAGGTAGCCGTCGAAGTATCGAGAAGCAGAATCACAAGGCTAGCTCCATACTCTGATACCTTGCGCCCCGTGGATTGACTTGCAATACCCGAGTGGACTCAGTTGGTGATGAGAATCTGATTTCAAGATATTCCTCAGGTAAGATCGTCTTGACTACGTCAGCCCATTCAATGACCGTAATCGTGGCGGGGTCTCCGACCGATTCTTCAAGATCGTGCGCCATGATACCGGCATCTTGCAGCCGGTAAAAGTCATAATGCGCCAGCCTGAGCTCATCACGACCATCGTAGACACGGCTGATCGTAAAACTCGGGCTCTGAACGTCTTCGTCAACGCCCAAGCCGACCGCCAGGCCTTTCGTGAACGTGGTTTTGCCCGCGCCGACATCGCCCACCAATTCGATGACCTCACCGCCACGCAGTTGAGTACCCAGCGCTTGGCCAAGTTCCTTCATCATAGATTCGTCTGTCACCTCAATGGTCATCGAGGTGTATTATAGCACTTTAGCTAGCTACGATCGAAGCACTGTTCACCTTTTTCATGTACGCTGAAAGATTGGGTCCTATTCGTAGTACTTACACCTTCGCTAATGCCTCCGTATGCTGGCGTAGGTGAATCTGAAGCCGCATCGGTCGTGTCGGTTTTGAAGGTCGCGCAGAGCTGATAGGTCTGACGTGAATATTTGCCTATCGAGTAACTGCTGGACGAACTTGAGCCGAAGAGATCGTCCAGACTCGAGGAGCTCGTACTAGACGAGGTTACTTTGTACTTATAGTCATCAAGCCGACCTTTGGTAGAAGATTCATCAATGGTTAGATCGCTCAGTGAACTGGGCAAACGATCGTGTTTGTACTTGTACGTCAAAATGGAGCTCTGTATCGTCGTAAGATCGCTGACTGTCCTTCGGTCAATCGTCTCGGCACGGTTACTCAAGATAGGGAAGATTGCCGTAAGAAGCGCAAGAAGCACGATGCCAGCCGCGATGACAATGACCGGCAGACGATTACTGCTTTGTTTGCCGAGCATGTGCTGTTGCCACAGCAAAACGCCGATCCACAGTAGTCCGTTGACGGCGCCGAATATCTCAATCATGGCATCGCGCCAACTGATATCCGCAGCGGCAAGTGTGACGCTTAGGAGCAGGTAAAGCAGTCCGGCAACCAGCGTCGTAGCGACGATTACAAGAATCCCCATGAAGATTGAACGGGCGACCACCATGACTCGGCTGTCATTTGTAGAATTCAGCCCGGTACCAAGTGCACGCTGGACCGTCAAAGACAACCAGACGTAAACACCGCCGAACGTGATGATACTGGCGACCAGCCATACATGCCAGCTGTTGATGTAATGGCCGACATTATAGGCGCCACTGCTGCTTGTCTTGTCTGCGATAAAGTGATCGAGCAGTACGTAGCCGAGCGATATCAGCCCGCCGAGCACGCTCAGACCCGAGAAAAGAAGGGCCAGTTGCTTCACTAAGAAGATGTTTGAGCCAGCTGTTGGCACCGGTGGTACGGTCGTCGGGCCGGCATCGTGAGTTGGCACGGAGGCAACGGGAGCATCAGGGAGCCTCTCTATCGGATCAGGCATCGCCTCTGGTGTCGGCTCCTGAACTGATGGCTCCTCTGGTTTGATATCATCGTTGATTGGATTTAAATTCATACGGCACTGTCCCTTTTCAAAACTATCTATTGCTCGATTCACTTTTAGCATACCCCACTCCTTATAATTACGCTAGCGCTTTACGCTCCGCTCCGTTACAATGAGACATAAGCAGTATGCGTATTTCCGACGTTACCATGGAGAAATTGCTCGAGCGCAGCGGTGTGGCTACTAAGGAGCAAATCGCCACTCTGAAAGAAGAGGCGGCTCATTCGAAGCGCTCTCTACAGGATCTGGCGCTTGACAAGGAACTCGTCAAGGAAAGCAACTTGATCAAGGCGTACTCTCTGTATACCGAAATTCCCTTCATCGAGATCGATCCCCGCGACATCCCAACCGAGGTTCTTACGAAGATTCCCGAGCGCATCGCCCGACAGTACAATGCCGTCCTCTTCAAGATAGATGAAGAAGGCATCATGCACCTGGCAATGGAAGACCCTGACGATGTCCAGGCGCTCAATTTCATCCAGAAAGAAATCGGCGAGGATACCAAAGTCTATATCGCCACTCATGAAAACATCCTGGCCTGTTTGGAAAATTACCGAGGCGATGTCAATGAGGAACTTAACGAAGTCATCGACATCCAGCGGGAAGACAGCGGCGAGAACCAAGCGGTCAGAGAAGAAGACATCGCTGAGGACTCACCGATCGCCCAGACCGTGAACCTGTTGCTTGAATATGCTATCCGCTCCAGCGCCTCTGACATCCATATCGAACCCCGCGAGGAGTTCGTCCAGATCCGTTACCGTATCGATGGTGTACTCAAAGAAGTAAACAGATTACCGAAAAACGTCATGGGCGCACTCGTCAGCCGTATCAAAATCCTCTCCAACCTCAAGATCGACGAACGCCGCGTCCCGCAAGACGGTCGTTTCAAGATCAAGCTTGGAGGTAAGCAATACGCGTTCCGTGTCAGCACCCTACCGATTACCGACGGTGAAAAGGTGGTCATGCGTATTCTCAATGAGAGCAACAATGCCATCACGCTCGAGGAGCTCGGTTATTGGGGCAAATCCCTCGAAACGATGAACAACGCCCTGGCGGAGCCCAACGGCATGATTCTTGTCACCGGTCCGACCGGTTCTGGTAAATCGACCAGCCTCTTCAGCGTGCTTTCACGTATGAACACGCCCGATGTGAACATCTCAACCATCGAGGATCCGGTCGAGTATAAGATCCCAGGCGTCAACCAGACCCAAACCAACGCCAAAGCCGGCATGACGTTCGCTTCTGGACTCCGAGCGCTTCTGCGTCAGGATCCGAACATTATCATGGTAGGAGAGATCCGTGACGGCGAGACGGCCAACCTCGGTGTCCAGGCCGCCCTGACCGGACACCTGGTATTCTC
>CAZVUH010000003.1:20429-33972 GCA_964629565.1 uncultured Candidatus Saccharibacteria bacterium
GCGAGACGGCCAACCTCGGTGTCCAGGCCGCCCTGACCGGACACCTGGTATTCTCGACGCTTCACACCAACAACGCCGCCACCTGTCTGCCGCGTCTGCTTGACATGGGGATCGAGCCATTCCTGATTGCCAGTACCGTCAAGGCTGTCGTGGGACAGCGGCTGGTCCGTCGACTTTGTATGAACTGCCGGGAGAAGTACGAACCCTCCCAGGAAGAAATCACCGCCATTACCCATCTTTTCAATCTCCGTGAAGGCCAGGATTTCAAACGCATCCATGAGCTAGACGTGCAGGCTGAGGCACAAAAAGTCGGCGGCGATACGCCGCTTGGCACCACTGAGACAACCATCACGACGCTATGGAAAGCCCATCCGGAAGGATGTGAAGAATGTAACCACTCGGGCTTCAAAGGCCGTATCGGTATTTATGAGGTCCTCGGCAATACGTTGCCTATTCAGAAAATGATCACCGCCAATGCTACGAGCAACGATATCCAGACTCAGGCGATATCGGAAGGTATGATCACCATGCAGACCGACGGACTCGTCAAATCGCTCCGCGGCAATACCACCGTCGATGAGATCCTAAGGGCAACAAAGGAATAGTATGGCGAATTTTAATTATGTAGCCACAAGCGCGGACGGAAAATCGGTCAGCGGAACGATCGAAGCGACGGACCGCGCCGCCGTACTGACATCACTAGGCAAACAAAAACTACGTCCGATCAGCATCAAAGAAGCTTCAAGTGGCGGCAATATTAATATCGGCAAGTTTCTCGGTGGCGGCAAAGTAAAAAGCGACGACCTCGTTATCTTTACCCGTCAGCTGAGCACGATGATCAGTGCCGGAGTGCCCCTTCTCCGTGGCCTGAGCTCTCTTGAGAGTCATGCAGAGAGTGCAGCTTTGAAGAAAGTGCTCAATGAAATCATCAAAGAGATCGAAGGTGGCGCACCGTTTGGGGATGCCCTGGCAAAACACCCAAATACATTCAGCGACGTGTACGTGAACATGGTCCGGGCCGGTGAAGCGGCCGGTATTTTGGATGAAATCTTGAAGCGCCTGGCAATGCAACAGGAAAAGAACGCCACGATTCGAAAAAAGATCAAAAGCGCCATGACCTATCCGATCGTATTGATGGTAATTATGACCGGTGCATTCTTCGGGCTGATGATTTTCGTCATTCCGCAGATCGGCAAGATTATCAAGGACCTTGGCGGACCCGATGCGAAACTGCCTTTTATCACCCAGTTTATGCTTGGACTCAGCGATTTCATGATCAATTTCTGGTGGATAATCTTTCCTGCGCTCGGCGGCGGAGTCTTCGCCCTACTCCGCTATATCAAAACGCCAAAGGGCAAATCCCAATTCCATTATCTTGTACTGAAACTTCCCGCTATCAACATTATCGTCAAGAAAGTCGCCGTCGCCCGCTTCGCCCGGACCTTCTCGGCCCTGATGGGTGCCGGTGTGGCCGTGCTTGAGGCGCTCAGTGTCACAGGTCGTGCCATCGGCAACACCGTCTACGAAAAAGCTCTGACCGATGCCGCCGAAGCCGTCAAGAACGGCAAGCCGCTGTCTGAAATCATTGAACAGCACGACACCCTCTTCCCGCCGATCGTCGCTCAGATGCTCGCCGTCGGTGAAGAAACCGGTCAGACCGATACGGTACTGGTCAAAGTGGCCGATTTCTACGAGGAAGAGGTCGACGTGGCCATCGACGGACTGAGCGCCATCATCGAGCCGGTCATGATCGTTCTGATGGGTACGATGGTAGGTCTGGTCGCCGCCAGCGTCATGACACCGATCGCCGGTCTCTCGAACCAAATCAAGAGTTAAAGATGGTATTCACCGCGTACCGCTCATGCTATAATGGCAAATAAGTATTCACTAGTGGGCATCAATGGCAAAATTATTTTATAAAGACAAACCAATCATAGGCCTTGATATCAGTCAAACGGGTATCAAGATCATGGCGGTCGATGCCAAAAAATGGCTCGTAACCGGCTATGGTTCAATCGATCTTGATCCGGTCAAGGTTCAGGCCTCACTTGAGGGCGACGACTCCTACCTGCAGGATAATCTTCGCGATCTGTTGAAAAAGAATCTGGTTGGCTCTCTGCCAAGCAACCATACGATTCTTGGCGTCCCAACCAGCCGGACATTCTCGCGGACCTTTACCATCCCGGCAGATGCTGAAAAGACCTTGAAAGATGCCGTCGAAATCGAGGTCGATCAGTACATTCCTATCCCAATGAGTTCGCTCTATGTCGATTACGAGATCATCGAGCGCACCAAGCAGGAATTGACCGTGCTGATGAGCGCCGTACCGCGCGCTTTGATCGACGGCCTACTCGGCGTTACCAAAGAAGTCGGCTTGGATGTTACCGTGGTCGAACCTGGCGTCAGTGCCGTAGCCAGGCTTCTAAAAGCCACCGAAGAAGGTGACTTGCCGACCGTCATCATCGATATCGGTCCTGCTAGTACCGATATCGCGATTCTCGACGGATCAATCCGCGTAACCGGCGGCCTCGGTATCGGTGGCAACACCTTTACTCTTTCCATCGCTAAAAAGATGGGTGTTCCCCTGGAAAATGCCCACCAGTTAAAAGTTCTTAACGGTCTGAGTTCCGGTCCTAAACAAGCAAAAATCGAAGCCGCTCTTCGACCCAACCTTGAACGTATTCTCACGGAGACAAGAAAAGTTATCCGTTATTACAACGAGCGTCTCAATAACGAACGGAAGCTGGAACAAGTGCTCATCGTCGGTGGCGGCAGCAACGTGCCGGGTATTGGTGATTATTTCACTAACGAATTGGTTATGCCGGCCCGTGTCGCTAGTCCATGGCAACAACTTGACTTCGGTAAACTTCCTCAGCCATCAAAGCAGTTCCGTCCGCGCTATATAACCGTAGCCGGCCTAGCGAGCGTCCAAGCGGGAGACATCTGGAAATGATCAACCTGTTGCCTCCAGATGACAAGAAGCAAATTCGCGCGGCGCGATCGAACGTTCTATTACTACGCTATAATTTCCTGCTCATCGGCGTCGTCGTTTTCCTGGGACTAGCCGTTAGTTTTACGTATTATTATCTCGGCAACTCACTGCAAGCCGCCAATGATACAATTGCGGCCAACGCCCAGCGTGAGGGCACCTACAGCAGCACTAAGGCCCAGGCGGATGAATTCCGTTCCCAACTAGGCGATGCGAAAGCGGTTTTTGATAGCCAGGTTGACTATAGCGCGGCGCTTATCAATATTGCCCACCAGATCCCGGACGGTGCGGTCATCACCGATCTTCAGCTGAGCGAGGCAAGCTTTACGACGCCACTCATACTCGATGTGAACGTAAAAGGCAAAGAACAAGCCGCGGCTGTCCGGGACAACTTCCAGAGTTCCCCGTTATTCTCCAACGTAAAAATCGGAACCGTCAAAAAAGGTACCGTCAATGGTTATCCTTATTCCATTGAAGTGACCGTGACGCTCAGCAAGGAGGCTGCAAAATGAGCGCAGACAAACGCAAAGACGGTAAATTAACCGCTACCAAACTCCGCATCCTACTCTCACTGACACTACTTCTGATTGTAGCTGGCGCGGTGGGTGGCTTCTACTATGCCCGAACGATGCTGTCGCAGTACGCCGTCGAAGTTAGCCATAAGAAAGTAGATGCTGAAGCCAGTAGCGGCAACATAAGTGCTTTGCAGAAGCTGAAAGAAGAACTAGCGAATGATCAAGATGTTATTGCCAAGGCAAAGCTGCTTAAATCGGACAGCGAGTTTCCAGAATTTGACATTGTCGAAGACGTAACGAAGTATGCCAACCGGAACGGTCTGAGCATCGCAAGCTTTGACTTTGGCGATGGCAACTCAGGAGCCACCGGCTCGACAGGAACAACTCCCACGCCAACGCCGGGAGCAGCGCCCGGGACTACTACCCCCGGAACGCAAAGCAAGGTAAGCGGTAATACCGTTTCCATATCCGTCACGCTCAAGACTCCGGTCAATTACGCCAACCTTCTCCAGTTCATGCATGATTTGGATCAGAACCTACCAAAACTTAAACTGCAAGGCATAGGACTGAGCGGTGGTGCGAAATCATCATCCGATGTCAGTGTTCAACCAATTGTTATACAAATGTACACGAGGCTACCGTCATGAAATCCGATCTCCATTTCTCACTAAGCGGTATCAAAAGCTCAACGAGCCACTTCTTTAAACGTTTCCATTTCGTCATATTTTTTGTCACCTCTGTGGGCGGATTGGCTGCCTGTATCTTCCTACTCAATGGCGTCATCGTCATGTCCGATCAACCGAACGGTTATACATCGAGCACGAATGATACCTCATTTGATACGGTAACTATCGAGCGATTACGCAAGCTCAAGCAAGCCGGCCAGAGCACTGACAAGCTCGATCTGAGTGGACGGATCAATCCTTTTGCCGAATAGCTAAAAGCCGTATAATAAAACTATGCTAGTCATCGCATCTCAACTTATCGGTACGCCAATCATGAGCCTCCAAACCGGGACAGAGTTGGCCCGTACAAAGACGGCCGTTATTGATCCCCGGCTGCTCTCGATCGTCGCGTATGAGGTCGACGGCCCTTTGCTTGACCAGCGTCCCTCCTTCCTGCGTATCGTTGATATCCGTGAGCTTGGCGATATCGGCATGATCATTGATTCGAGTGATGAATTCGTCAGTCTCAATGACGTCATAAAGCTAAAAGAGATCTACGACCTGCACTTTCCGTTAGTCGGGCTGGAAGTAATCGATGATAAAAATAATAAACTCGGCAAGGTTGAAGATTATACGATCGAGATGGGCGGCTTTGTTATCCAGCAGATCAACGTTCGTCGACCGCTTCTAAAGAGCTTTGGTGACAGCGAACTGCTCATCCACCGATCGCAAATCGTAAAGATCAGCAACAGCGTCATTACCGTCAAGGCGCCGACGAAAGAAGCGGCTGACCCAGTCCCAGCCGCCGTCAAGGCGTACGTCAACCCGTTCCGTCAGCCTGGAAACGCCCAGCCGGAAGCGATACGCGACAAAGATTAGTCCTGATTTTCTGCTAACGCGCTCTTGACGTCATCGTATGAGAAGCCTTGCCGGACAAGGTATTGCGTGAATTTCTGGTTGTCAGGGTAGCGTGAGCGTTTCTTGGCAATGATTTTCTGTAACTCATCGGCATCATCCCGGAGCGATGTCGCCAATTGGTCCTCAATGGTCGACTGGTCAACTCCTTTCGCCCGCAATTCGCTTATGAGTTTACGACGGCTTGCTCCTTTGGTCAGATTTCGGTTCTCTAACCAGTAACGCGTGAATTTCTCATCATCGATATAACCCTTCTCTAGCAGCCGAGTAAATACTCGGTCAGCAATCTCCTGAGAGACGCCGGGGCGTTCTTTAAGCTCACCCGTCTTACGGCTCTTGTATCGTGTCGTCCGTGTTTTACGCCATAAGTAATCGCGAATCTCTTTCGAGCTGTGCGGACGCAGCATAGTGTATTCGAGGGCGCGTGCATATAGCTTTCCAAACTGACTCTCGGTCTCAAGTTCGGCAAGTTCTTCCTCGGAATATTCCTTACCGATCTTTATGCCCAAATCACCGACTTGAAACACGTCTAACGAGAACCGATATTTGCCATCAACAGAGACATTGACACGATCGGGATTCTTTGCCTGAAGAGAAATATCGGTGATCTTCACGACCAACTGCGCGCTTCGTTCTTGGCGTCCTTGGCGCGTACCGCCTGTTCAAGGTCAATGTCGAGCCCATTACTAAGCGCCAGTAGCAGCCAGAAGACATCCGCGATCTCGTGCTCGATCTCTCCTGTCACCGAGTCGCTAGCCACTTTCACGCCGTGCATTGGCCGCAGAGCTTTAGCAAGCTCGCCTACTTCTTCGACGAGCAGCATGAATTTATCTTGGACTGATTCCTGATCAAACCCGCGCTCACGAATCTTGCGGGCAGCGTAAGCCTGGAAATCGGCCAGCGTCGGGTTCGCTTTAAGCGGGGCGCTCACGACCTATGCCTCGGCTTCGGTTACTTTCTTACGAACCGTTTTCTCGATCTCATCGAGAACTTTCGGATTTTCTTTCAGATATACCTTAGCGGCTTCACGGCCTTGGCCGATCTTACCTTCTTTGTAGTCAAACCAGGCACCGGATTTTCCAACGATTCCGTGCTCGACGGCCAGATCAAGAACATCCCCTGTCTTTGAGATACCTTCGTTA
Organism: uncultured Candidatus Saccharibacteria bacterium; assembly: GCA_964629565.1. Lineage (GTDB taxonomy): Bacteria > Patescibacteriota > Saccharimonadia > Saccharimonadales > Saccharimonadaceae > CAZVUH01. Next base: position 26,656 of record CAZVUH010000003.1, read on the forward strand.
TACATTATATCGAATTCAGCCACGCGGAATGGCGGTGCGATCTTGTTCTTGACGATCTTCACTTTCGTACGGTTGCCGATGATGTCCTCACCGACTTTGATTTGGCCAATCCGACGAATATCTATGCGGACTGATGCATAAAACTTCAACGCGTTACCACCGGTCGTTGTCTCGGGGTTACCGAACATGACACCGATCTTCATACGGATCTGGTTGATGAAGATGACCGTCGTCTTTGACTTGTTGATGATACCCGTCAGCTTACGCAGAGCCTGGCTCATCAGGCGGGCCTGCAGTCCCATATGACTGTCACCCATATCGCCATCGATTTCCGCCTGCGGAACGAGGGCTGCGACCGAGTCGACGACGACCAGGTCGACCGCATTAGAACGTACTAATGTTTCAGCAATCTCGAGAGCCTGTTCACCATTGTCCGGCTGTGACACGAGCAAGTTGTCCGTATCGACGCCAAGACGGCGGGCGTAGGCCGGATCGAGCGCATGCTCAGCATCGATAAATGCCGCCGTACCGCCTGCCTTTTGGACCTCCGCGATGGCATGAAGTGTCAAGGTGGTTTTTCCTGAACTCTCCGGTCCGTAAATCTCGATGATACGACCCTTCGGATAGCCGCCACCGAGTGCCAAATCGACACTTAGTGAGCCGCTCGAAATCAGCTCGACGTCCACCCGCTGCGTATCACCGAGGCGACGAATAGAACCGTCACCGAACTGCTTCGTAATCTGGTCCATTGCGAGACCAAGTGCTTTCAATTTGCCTTCGTTGTCTGGCTTTTCAGTCGAAACAGCCGCTTTTTCTGCCTTTTTTGCCATTGTATCCCCTCTCTTTATCTTATTCTATTATACGTTTTATCATGATAATTTGCTACAATAGGACTAATGAAACAACGTGGCTTCACGGTTATCGAGCTTATCACTGTCACGGCATTCCTTATTTTTGCCGGCGTACTTTTCTTCATCCAAAAGAATCATCTCGAAGTGAAAAATCGTGATGAGCAACGCAAAACCGCCATCAATGCCATGTACTACAGTCTGGAAAATGGTTTCTATGCCAAAAACAAATACTATCCGAGCAAGATTAATGAGACCACCCTACCGACAATGGATGCTGATCTGCTGACAGATCCGAACGGCATCAAAATCGGCCAGAATACTATGACCGACGACAGCGGACAGACTGTGGTCGTACAGTCAGACTACAAGTACGAACCGACGAATTGCTCGGATGATAAATGCAAAAGCTACACCCTTCACGCCACGCTTGAAGGCGAAGCCGAATACACCAAGACAAGCAAGCAATCTTAATCTTCGATCGGATGACCGCTCTTAAACGCCTCAACGGCGTTATTAAGCAGTGCAATCTGTCGCTTGGGGTCACTCACATAGTGGAAACGGTAGGTGGTCTCGTCACCTTGCGTCGACAATCGGATCATGCCGTAGTTCAATAATGTCTGTAGGATACCCTTCTGATAAAAGCTGGCGTCTTCTATGTTGCCGAGGCTGACAGTCTGCTCATGCTTTTGAAACAAACTCGTTTGAATATACTGGATCACGCTTTCGTTAGTCAGGAAGAACTTGTTGTTCAGGTAAACCCAAATGGATATATACCCTCCGACCGCGAATAGCGCAATCAGCAGCGTTCCGATAAGCAGGATATCACCAATTCCCGGCAGCGCCAACGGAGCTGAAGAAGCCATTGAGCTCGCGATCATCGGGTACAGCGCCATCAGCACTAAGATGATAAAAATAAGAAATGCCGTCACGGATATCGGTATCAGCAGGCCTATCAAATGGCGTCGCACGGCACTGATGATATATTCGCCTTCGCTGAGATTCAAAAACGGATATTTACGCATCGATTCATCATGCTTAGCCCGGAGTTCGGGACTGATTTCAGGTTTTTCCGGTTCGGCTGCCCGAGCGAGATGTACGCGCGGTGGTGCGGCTGCCTCAGGAGGCGCAGTTTGAGGACGCGCATACAGCGGACGGCCGTTCGTATCGTAAGCGACTGGTTTATCTTCTTCCATACCTGCCATTATACCAACTTCTGCTGTCCGTCGTCGCCGGAAAATATCTTACCTAAGTGCGTGTGCGCCTTCGGTGTCACGCGACGGCCGCGAGGCGTACGCTCAATGAAGCCGAGCTGCAGCAGGTATGGCTCATAGAAATCTTCGATCGTCGTCATTTCGTCTCCGGTCAGGGCCGCGATCGTATTGAGGCCAACCGCTTTGTCGCCATAATTATCTATGATGCTAAGAAGCAAATTGCGATCAGCCGCATCAAGGCCGAGTTGATCTATCTCCAGCATAGCAAGCGCCCGAGTGGTAATTGTCGTATCAATGACTCCGTCGCCATTCACATCCGCATAGTCACGCACACGCTTGAGTAGCCGGTTAGCGATCCGTGGCGTCAGACGGGCACGGGTCGATAAATCTTTGGCAGCGGCAGAATCAATCTTGGTATCAAGTATCTTTGCCGCCCGGGTAATGATCTCCTCTATTTCATCCGGCGTATAAAATTCCAGCCGATGAATGTGGCCGAACCGATCACGCAGTGGTGCTGCCAAACTACCCGTACGGGTGGTCGCGCCGATAACGGTGAATTTCGGTAAGTCGAGCCGGACGGAGCGTGCCGCCGGACCTTTACCTATGACGATATCAAGCTTGAAATCTTCCATTGCGCTATAGAGCACTTCTTCGACGGCGCGTGACAGACGGTGGATCTCATCGATGAATAGAATGTCGCCATCCGATAAATTCGTCAGTATGCTCGCTAGGTCTCCCGCCCGTTCAATCGCCGGACCGGCCGTGACGCGTAAACCCGTACCCATCTCATTGGCGATCACCGTGGCCATCGTCGTCTTGCCAAGACCGGGCGGGCCATACAGTAGCACGTGATCGACCGGCTCTCCCCGCTTCTTCGCTGCGGCGATGGCAAGCTTCAAATTCTTCTTGAGCCGCTCCTGACCGACATATTCAGCAAATGTCTGCGGACGGAGCGTCACTTCAATGATTTCTTCGTCAGAATCATCAGGAAGGGTGGTAGCAACTATTCTATCGATGGCCATACTGTATAGTAGTATACCTTAGTGCTACGCCGATGAGGAAGTCTGGCTACTGAAAGTACCGCTTGTTCAGGACGGAAGTAAGATACGCCGATCCAAGTACCGCGACGAGTGAGAAGAACAAGCTGACCGTGACTCCGAAGTCGCTGAAGTACTTGAATGAAATCGTCACGAGTGTCAAGACAAGGAAAAACGCAGCCGTGCCGAGGAAGTACCGTTTCTGCTTGACGACACTCAGATAGAACAAACCAAATACCGCCAGTGCGAGAGCAACGAGCCATACGACACCGAACTCTCCGAAGTTAGCAACGTACGCTGCAAGTAACGCCACCCAAAGAGCTACGCCATCAAAGGTAGATGGCTGCAAGCGTTCACGATAAACCGAGCGAGCCAACAGCCGCGTCTCCACTGCCAACCAGCCACTGACAGCGATAACTGTCAGCGTCCAAGCATCGAATCCTGCATTACCGTCACTCAACAGTTGAGCCGCGACAAGGCCGACGACGGCAACACTCAAGAAGACCGCCATACCCATCAGGATAGCGCTCTTTATGATGACATCGAAGATGATATGGAAAACCATTGCAAGAGCTAAGAAGCCTGCAAACAGCAAGAAGAACGTGCTTGCGTTGTTCGCGTTCTGCATTTCATGAGCCGTCATGATAAATGCACCAGCCCACACCGATAAAACACCCGTCACGAGCAATGAACTCTTCAGACCTTCGGTTGCGTCAGTGGCTGCCGCTCGTCGTCGCTGCAAAAATGCAACGATGCCCCACATGAAGAGCCCGGCTCCAGTTGTTAGGAGCAGATGTAGCAGATAGAACTCATCGCCGCTTGTCTGGAAGATGATCGACAACAAGACGGCGAATAGCAAGATGCCGGCAATATTATAAAAGACCGCACTGACTGGTGGCCTGCGAACAGCTCCTTCGTGCGGGTGTTGGACGACCTTTTCTTTGCCGGTTTCCGGAAGGAGCGCCTGAAGATCTGCCGGTTTCAACACGCCGAGCGATAAGGCCTCCTTTATTTCAGCAATAAGTTCCATTCTCGTTTTCATGACTTTATCCATCCTATCAATTGTTTATCGTCATACTCGTTCCCAGCCAGTTCGATCCGTTTTTTCAGCAGACCGTTCTCTAACTGCCAGCCGCTACTGCTATTACCCCAAAACAAGAAGCCGCTACTTGTCGAATAGTGTTTCAGGCGATAGCCGTCGGAAGATTCTTCACTCCGACTGAGATCATATCGCCGAGCCTCATCGACCGTAAGACGAGTCGATGTTTCCTTAGATACGTCATAGTAATACAGCGTCCCCGGATCGGCCACATCATAATCATACAGATGTAACGAACGGGAAGCACCTCCATGCCATAAATTGATCTGAAGCTTACCCTCTGAAGAGACCGTATAATTGTCCATGCAGTTCCGGCCATAGTCCGAACATATGACATACAGAAAGTCCTCATGCGGATTGGCGAACGCGCGCGGTCCATAAATAACCCCGGCCGCTACGAGCAAGACGACGAATGGCACGGAAAAAAGGAGTAAGAGGTCGCGGACAACGCTTGGTCTAGGCTGTTTCTTAGCTTCTGGTGACCGTTTCATGCTAGCAGTATAGCATATGACACGATAGTGCTTTTGTTTTCAGTTGCTGTCTAGTTCCGCAAAGCTTGCGTCACTCGCTCGGCAGTTGACAGGTCGGTCGAAACACCCTCGAGGGCCTTGGTCGCGTCATTAAGCGTATATCCCAGTGCCATCAGTGCTTCAAGCGCTTCATCATTACCAGCCACCACTGTCGAGTTACCGAGGACGTCATTGTTCCGACGCAGCGCCAACCCGACTTTGTCAGACAGGTCAACGACAACGCGTTCAGCCGATTTCTTACCTATGCCGCTGGCTTTTGAGATAAAAGCAGTGTCGCTATTTGCGATCGCATTCCTGACCGTCTCGCCGTCACCAAGACTCAGGATAGCCAATGCCGCCTTCGGGCCGATTCCCTGGACCGTAATAAGCAATTCGAACAATTTTTTCGCAGCCAGACTGGAAAAACCGAACAAATCCTGTGATTGTTCCCGGATGTGATGGTAGGTATAAAATTTTACCGTTTCACCCAAAGTCGTCCGATCGTAATCACCAAGCGGTAATTGGACTTCATAACCAAGTCCATTCACATCAACGATGACGGCATTGCCGACTTTTTCGGCTATAGTTCCATGTACGTGTGCAATCATAGGTTGATTATAGCAGCCGGGTAGCCATACTAGCCACCCGTCGGTAACGGCGTACCGGTTCCCCCGGTGCCGGTCCCAGTGCCCGTTCCTGTTCCGCCTGTTCCGTCATCCGTACCACCTCCAGACGAGCCGTCGTCGGTAGTATCCGGTGGCGTCGTCGTACCATCGCCCGTTCCTGTTTGTTCTTGATTATTCTTATCCTGCTTTGGTTTCGTATCAGGCTTCTTCTTTTCCGGTTTATCCTTAGCGGGGGCTGCAGGTGTGGTTGAACACGTACTTGCCGGTACATGGTTGGCCAGGAAAACATCCGTATGAATACCGGTGGCATTACAGACCGTTTGCTCAACGATACCATCCGGCCGGACAAATGCCGGGTCGCTGGAGCCGATAGCGGCAACCATGACCTGATTCCAGATCGGTCCTGCCATGTCCGATCCACCGCTCACCATGACTTTATTGTCGTTATTGCCGACCCATACGCCGATCGTCATGTTCGGCGTATAACCGATCGTCCAGGCATCGCGATTGTCATCGGTCGTACCGGTTTTAACGGCGACTTTCTTGACGGAGCCGTCGGATCCATAGACGTTGAGTGCAGTACCGAACATAAAGGCCCGTGTGGCATTATCGGATAAGATGTCGGATATCAAGTAAGCACCTTGCGGACTGATGACGCGCTTCGACGTCGATTTGTTGACGAAGATAGTCTTACTGAACTTGTCTTCTATGGAGTAGATTGTAGAGGTCGGATACTGATCTCCCTGGTTGGCGAAAGAAGCATAGGCGTTTGTCATCTCGACAAGCGGGACTTCAGCGGAACCGATCGCAAGTGATAAGCCGTAATCACTGGCGTTTTTGAGCGTCGTGATGCCCATCAGCTTCGCTTGATCAATGGTGGCGCTGATACCAACTTTTTGCATGACCTTGACGCTTGGAATGTTCAATGACCAATCAAGCGCCTGCCTGACCGTCACATCGCCATAGTTCTGCCTGGTAGCATTATGCGGCTTATAGCCGTTGAAGTCGGTCGGTGCATCGTGCAAGACCGTTATAGGTGTGATAGTGCCGTTAGCCAGGCCGAGCGAATAATAAATAGGCTTGAAAGTCGAGCCTGGCTGGCGCGGTGTCAAAGCCATATTGACCTGGCCGAACTTCTTATTCTCATAATTCCGACTGCCGACCAGGGCACGTATCTGCCCTGTCTTCGGATCTACTGCCACCAGACTGGCATTCGACCCGCCGTTGGCATCAATGTGTGGCATATTATCCGCCACGCTCCTTACGGCCGTCTTCTGCAAGTTGAGATCAAGGGTCGTTTTGACCTGATAGCCGGAACGGTTCACCTTCTCTTCGCCGTATTTGTCGTAAAGTTCTTTCAAAACCATCTGCGTGAAATGCGGCGCCTCATTATTAATGTCAGACTTTTGCTTCACATAGTGGAGCTTCTCATTCAAGGCTGCCGTCTTCTCTTCCTCGGTTATATAGCCGTTCTTGACCATACGCTCCAACACCACTTCCTGGCGCTCTTTCGCGTATTTCGGGTTACCAAGTGTCGGTGAATACGCGTTTGGTGCCGGCAGAATACCGATCAGCATGGCACTCTGCGCCAGGTTGAGGTCTTTGGCGTGAATCCCAAAGTAGAATTCTGCCGCGTCATCGATGCCGAATACGCTGCCGCCAAAGAACACTGAGTTTAAGTACATGTCCAGAATTTCGTCTTTCGAATAACGTTGCTCGATGGCCATGGCTATCGTCAGCTCCTGGTACTTTCTGAGGAAGTTCTTGTTCTCCGTCAGAAGGGTATTCTTCGCCAGCTGTTGTGTCAGGGTCGAGCCGCCATAGCCGGTCGCGTCACCGGCCAGAATATTCGTATAGAGTGAGCGGACGATGCTCAGGAAAGAAAAACCGGAATGGTTATAAAAGTCCTTGTCTTCGGACGCCAGCAAGGCATGTTCAGTGGCATCAGAAATCTGCGACAACGGCACCAGTTCGTGATGTTCGG
>CAZVUH010000003.1:34072-36139 GCA_964629565.1 uncultured Candidatus Saccharibacteria bacterium
ATGCCGATGATTCTCATATACTCTAGTATACGACGTTACAAGCTGGGCAGCGAAGTAAAGCACTCAGTGGTGTTTGAATTCTGGTATCTGCCGGCGGACAGAAGACTACCTGGCACTTCACAGTTAACATTACCTTTCAGGAAATATACTATGTATCCAGTCTTACCGGTGCTATCAAGCGTGTAGTAAAATCCGCCGCTATACATCTTACCGCCACAATCCATCTGCTGCGTACTGAGCTCGGGCATTTTGCTGATTGTACTCTTGATCACATTCTCGAATGCCGTCGTACCAAGCGATGCTGTCGCACCATTACATGCACCGCTCACATCAGTCATATTCGCACAGCGCACACCATTCGCCGCTAGACACGGATAAGCCATATACGGATAGCCGCCATTTGTCGTCGCATAGGCGCGCAGTGCCTTACCATATTCACCAACCGCCTGAATCGTTTTCGTGTTCTCCGCCCTTTGCTGGATACCATTGAAAGCTACCGTTGAAATCGCCGCCAGTATCGCGATGACGACTATCACGATCAGAAGCTCGACGATCGTGAAGCCTCGCATAGAATAACCATAAGCATGTTTCATTGTCTTCATCATAGCATTTTCCATGGCTGACAAACAACTGATGAAACGTCTACGGTTCGGTCTATTTAGACGAGTTTCTCTTCATACTTACCGTCGACGACGTAAACTTCGCCGTCACGGAGCGTTTCATATTTCAAACCATTTTGGTCAAAGTAATCCGCCATGGCCTGCGCTTCGTCGGCGAACCAATCTGAGCCATAATGCGGCACCAATTGCGGATACACCAGCCCCAGTCCGTCCCAGATGATTTCTTCCTTGTAACCCTTTGGAACTTGGTACGGGTCATCGCCGTATTCGGTACCGTGGAGTGTCTTGGTCAAAATGATCGAGCCGGCACTGGAGCCGCCATAGGTCAGTCCGTTTTTCAGCGGTGCATTCAACAAGGAGTCCAAACCACTATGGGCGAAAGCTCTCCGTAATACGAACGTATTTCCGCCACTCACCCATAGAAATGACGCGGCATCGATTATGGGCCGCAGCGTACCGGGCGAACGAAAATAGTTACGCAGATCGAGTTCAAAAAACTCAAAACCAGCAGCCTCAAATTCCTGTTTCTTCTCGGTCAAATGTTGCGCACGTTCGGCAGCCGGCAAGTAATCGCCAGCATTACCAATAAACAAGACACGCTTATCTTCCCCCACCATCTGCTGGAGCTTATCCAGATGATTCCCGAAACCATGGGATGAAAGATAAAGCTTCATATATCTATTATACAACGCTTGGATAAATACGCTTATTTACACATCTACGGCAACATCGGCGTTCGTATGAACGTTTACCACGTCATCAAGGTCATCGAGGGCATCAAGCACTTTCATAACTTTCGCGGCAGTTTCCTCGTCGCTGATCTCAACCGTACTATTCGGTACGTATTGCAGTTCGGCATCTTTCACGGTCAGACCGGCATCAACGATCGCCTGTCGGACTCTCGCCAAATCCTTTTGGTCGGTATAGACGGTCGTCTCGCCATCATCTTCGATCGCGTCTTCCGCACCGGCGTCCAGGATCGTGAGCAGTGCATCTTCGCCCGTTTCAGCCACTGTGATGACACCCTTACGGGTAAACTGGAAGGCCACGCTACCGGCATCGGCAATCCGTCCGCCGTTTTTTACCAGAGCCGTCTTTACATCTGGCAATGTCCGGTTGCGGTTATCTGTCGCAACTTCGATCATGATGCCGACGCCGCCCGGACCCATACCTTCATAAGTGATTTCTTCAAGTGCAGCAGCATTTTTGTCGCTCACGCGGTCGATCGCACGCTGCACGTTGGCATTCGGCATGTTCGCCTGCTTGGCTTTCTCAATCGCCAGCGCCAAAGCGGGATTCATCGCCGGATCCGCTCCACTACGGGCGGCCAGGGCAATCTGATTACCGATTTTCGTGAAAACAGCGCCGCGCTTAGCGTCATTCGCACCTTTATCGCGTTTAATTTTTGACCATTTACTATGTCCGGACATATCGAAAACTCCGTCGT
>CAZVUH010000003.1:36239-37700 GCA_964629565.1 uncultured Candidatus Saccharibacteria bacterium
GTTGAAGAACTTGTCGCTTATGGTAAGATATTATATATTAGGTGGGTAATGTAACTATTATCTAAATGAAAGGGTAATATGAAAACCAAAATTATAGTAGGAGCGTTTGTCCTGATCGGCTTGGCCTCGATCGCGTATGCGGCATTCGCCCAAGTGCTTAACATCAGCGGTACCGGTACCGCGTCTGGTGACTGGAAAGTCAAGATCACGAGTATAACCCGTACTGCCGCAACCGGTGCTACGGACAGTACCGCACCGAGCTTTACCGACACCTCGGCCACGTTTAACGTCAACCTCGCCTACCCTGGTGCGACCGCGACTTACAACATAGTCGTAACGAACTCAGGTACGATTCCAGCGGTACTGACAAGCGTGAACGGCGTCACCACTGCAAACGCAGCCGCACCAGCTTACATTTCATACAACCTGACCGGTGTATCGAATGGTACGACTCTCGCAGCCAATGGCGGCACGAACACGGCTACCGTTACGGTAACCTGGGATCCGGCCTCTGCTCCGGTATCGGCTGGTGAGACAAAGACGGCTACGATCACTTTGAATTACGCGCAGAGTACCTAAGAAGAATATAGGGTGGCAGCATGCTACATCGTCGCAGGCAGCGTACACACCTAAAGCACCTATTCATATTACTCGCATACCCGCTGCTCTTTCTGAGTGTCGGGTATGCTTTATATGCTCAGAGTATATCCATCAATGCCCGCTCAAACAAGCCGGCCTACAGCGCGACTCCGAGCATGTCGATGAGCTATACCACCACGCAAACACCTTCAGGCAGCCTGATTATCTATAACATTACCGCGACGGTGAAAAATATTGGTGCCGGAAGTGTATCGCGCTGGCAGGTAAAGTTCAATTTACCGTCAGACTATAGCCAATTTTCCTGCGCAACAGGCGTAACATGTACGACAAGTGGCGCAACGGTAACCGTAAACAGTGGAACCGGCAATAGTGCCCTTGCAGCTGGCGCGAGTACGACGTTTACCTTCACATTCCGAAGTGCCGTGCAGAATTACCAGCTGCAAAACCTGTACGTGGTCGGTGTTGAAAGCAGCTTTCACACGATCAGCGGCCTGACGGTCACAGCGGCAAGGACCTCCGGTAGTATATTAAGCACCAGCAGTACATATCAGTTCACTGTTACGAATAATAGCGGTCAAACAGTAAAGGCCTGGCGAATCACCGCCGGCGGCTGGTCGAATGCCAATAACGTAACGACCATGGATGCCCGTGTCCAATGGATTGATCTGGGCACATCACTCGTTATTATTGGTACCCCTTCGATTGCTAACGGTGGCAACTTTGTATTCACTAGCCAAGTGTCTTCCGGTCTCCTTTGGGGTGGACTTAACAATGTGACGATCGTAGGCTTGCCATGAGATTTTTCCGCGTCTTATATCGGGTACGGAAAACGGCCTGGATACTATTCGGGCTGATGGTACT
>CAZVUH010000003.1:37800-39368 GCA_964629565.1 uncultured Candidatus Saccharibacteria bacterium
GGAGCGATCGTCCTCGTCCGTATGGGGTACGACCCTATGGACATAGAGAGCGGCGACATTATACAATATAAGCATAAGCAAACTGGCCAGGTGATAACGCACCGTGTAGTGGATATACAGCAGGCTGCAAATGGGAGTGGGGAGCGCGTGTTTATAACCAAGGGTGATAATAATCAGAGCCAGGACATACCTGTAGAACAATCCCAGGTACTCGGTGTCGTCCGGGCGCAAGTACCATATCTTGGCTACCCTACCATATGGCTACGGTCTTTCGTGGGATGAGATAACATGGCATTAGAAATGAATCAGCGCAAACATGCACCACACTGGATCGGACCGGTGATATTCGTTCTGTTTTGTTTTATCGTCACTGGCGCGCTCCTTTACGACGCTCTCATCCAACGCAACAGCTTATCTATCCTGCCGAACTATACCTACACGATTGACCAGTCGATTAATAATTCAGTGAATTACTTTGATAGCAGCTTCTATCCGCACGGCCCCGCACCGGAAGACAGCGCCTATGTCACGGATCTTACCAAGAACATCAAGACAACTTTTCACTATTCATACAAGGCGTCATCGAGCACTCCACTCACATATACATACAGCAGTTATGCGACGATACGTGGAACGTATGGCGTACCCGGCAGCACCGAGGATAACTCCAACGTGTGGTCGAAACAGTTCCAGCTCGAAGCCCCCAGCACGAAAACGGCCACGACAGATGAGATTACGATTGATAAATCCATTCTCATTCCTTTTGAAAAATACCGCAGAGTCATTGAAAGTTTCCGCCTCGGTTTAGCCCTGCCCGTCAATACCGAGATGCAAATACAACTTACCGTCAATGTCAGCGGCAAGACGCCGGATGGCAAGCCGTTCTCCGACAGCCGGGTCTCGTCGGTATCCGCGCCGCTAAATGTCCAGATTTATCAACTGGCCGCAAAATATGACAAAAAAGACTCGAAAGAAATCACTCCCGGCAGTTCTGAAACGACAACTGATTGGCGAGCGCAAGCGGAGCTTATCGGTGCCGTAGCGCTCGGTCTGCTTGGCCTGCTCGTTCTCGTCTTGTCGCTACGAAAGAGTACAGGACGCTCCGCATACCAACGCCAGCTTCAGAAGATTTACCGCTATCATGACGGCATCATCATCCGCACCAGTAAAGAAATCAGGTTATCTCCGAACAAGACTATCGTACCGGTCAAGAGCTTCGACGATATTCTCAATCTCGAGGAAGAAACGAAGTCACCGATCATCGCAAGTGAGATTGGTGATACGGCGACCCATTTCATGATAGCCGATGGCGATCTGGTATACCTCTACGTGCTCGGCGTGGAGCCGACCGACCGTCTAACCGACGACGAGTTACGATCGATCGAAACGGCGGCAGAAAAAGGTGGGGCATCTACGCATCCTCAACGTAAGGCAATCACGCGTCGAACAAGCACGAGACGATCGATAAAATAATTCTAGAAATCATTTCATAAAAAAATCACCCACACGGGATGATCTTTTTATGGAGGGACCACTGGGGCTTGAACCCAGGACACCCTGCTTAAAAG
>CAZVUH010000004.1:0-35000 GCA_964629565.1 uncultured Candidatus Saccharibacteria bacterium
CGGCGCTTTCGTAAAGCGTAGGTCACCGGTTCAAATCCGGTCAGCGGCTCCAATTCAAAATATGAAGACACGTATACTCTCACAACTCGGCATTATTCTAAAGGACAGGGTCCTGCTTTCTTTGTCACTCATGATTATCCTCGTCAGTATTCTTTACGTCGTCTACGTAGGGCTGTCGTTGCGGCCTCAGGATATACAGGTGGTTACGCACTACAGCGCGTTTGGTGTCACTCACTTCTATCGCACCAAGTGGTATTATCTAATCGGCTTTGCGCTATTCGGAATCCTGATCATGGTCACGCACCTGGCTGTACTTATCAAGCTTACTTCGCAGAATATGCGGTCGCTAGCCATCGGTTATGCCTGGTTTACCGTAGCTCTTGTGACTATAGCAGCCGTCATGACTCATTCCATCTTAACCTTAGCCTTCTTACAATAACCCTATGGAACAACTTGAGATTCCTCTCGGCAAACGATCACGATCGTATCGGTTCTTTGAGATGCTGCCGGCTATTCTGAGCTATGGTTCGCTGATTCTACTACTGGTGTTGTCTTGGATCAGCGCGATTGCAGCCGCAGCGTACCTGCTCCTCGTCATCATGACCGTCATCGTTAAAGCGATTGGAATCGCGGTACATACCATCCGAGGCCGTAATCGGCTCGACGCGGCCCAGAAGGTGAGATGGAGTGACTATCTCGAGGCACTAGAAGATCCCGCGGCTAGTTTTGAGAAGGTCAAAGCGCATCATAGTAAAAAATTCGGTTTTCGGCAACACCAGGAAAACCTGAAGATCATGTCGGTGTCCCCCGAATCGTACCCGAAGCCGTCAGAAATTTACAATGCGGTCATTATCGCGGCCTACAACGAGTCATTTGAGGTGCTCGATCCGACGCTCAAGTCGGTCGCTGACACGCACTACGACAACGATCACATCATCGTTGTTCTGGCATACGAAGAGCGGGGCGGCACCAAGATGCGCGCCACGGCACAGCGCCTTCAGGATAAGTACGGATCACGGTTTCATTCGTTCCAGCTGGTTGAACACCCGGACGATGTGCCAAATGAGGTGATAGGCAAGGGTGGTAACATCACCTATGGCGGCAGATATTTGAAATATTGGCTTGATGCGCAGGGTATTAACTACGAGAATGTCATCGTTACGACGCTCGATAGCGACAACCGTCCACATCCGTCCTATTTCGACTATGTGACTTACGAATACATCGTTCACGATAACCGTCGTCATTTGGCATTTCAACCCATTTCGCTGTTTCTCAATAACATCTGGGACGTTCCAGCTCCGATGCGCGTCGTTGCGACGGGTAATTCATTTTGGAATATCATCACCTCGATGAGGCCGCATACGCTTCGTAACTTTGCTTCTCACTCACAGCCGATGGATGCCTTGGTGGGCATGGACTTTTGGAGTACGCGCACCATCGTCGAAGACGGACACCAGTACTGGCGCAGTTATTTCTATTTTAGTGGAGATTATTCAGTCGTGCCGGTTTACGTGCCTATTTACCAGGACGCCGTCTTATCTGATACCTATCTCCGTACTCTGAAGGCGCAGTTTGTTCAGCTCCGACGTTGGGCCTACGGCGCCTCGGATATCCCTTACGTTGCCACGCATATATTTACGAAAGACCGTACAGTCCCATTCTTTCCAGCCCTTGGCCGGTTCTTCCGCCTCCTGGATAGTCACATCACGCTTGCGAGCGTTTCGATACTCGTTGCTGTTGGCGGCTGGGTGCCGCTTCTGATCAATCCGGAGTCCGCCCGTAGCATCGCTGCGCATCAATTACCGCAAGTTATCAGCGTATTCCAGCAGTTTGCCATGATCGGTCTCGTTATAACGGTCTTCCTGGCCTTTAAGCTGCTTCCGCCGCGACCCGAGCGCTACAAACGTCACCGAAGCATCGGTATGCTGCTCCAGTGGGTTCTGATGCCCGTGACAGCGATCGGTTATAGTGCTTTGTCGGCTTTCTACTCACAGACCTTGCTGTTCCTTGGTAAATACCTCGACAAATTTGATGTTACCGAGAAGGCGACTGCCGAGTCGGTTGAGCGGGCGAAACGATCGAAGGCCGGCCGCGGCGTTTTGCGGAAACGATAAGGCCATGCCTTGCCGCATATTGAACGGCGGCAAGCTCATCAAAGCGTTTTAAGACTTGATGGACAACTGCTTCAATGTCCCCGGTGGTTATGAGGGGATAGTCGCTTGCCAGGATATCTTCGGCCGTCTGCGCAAGTTCGAGCGCCTGGATCTTGCCGCGCTCGCTGTCATGGCTGAACGCGGCAGAAATGCTGATAATCAGCTTTCCAAGGTTAAAGGCTGCTTTGCTGCCGTCTTCGCGCCAAACGTTCACACCATTTGCCAGCGATGGCCGCTCAACCGTTGTGAATATCTGTTTGCAATCAGGACAGCGTCGGCGTCGCCAGATAGCAGGTTTCTTCTTGTAGGCACGTGAGTTTACGACTTGAGTGTTCTTGTGAAAACAATTTATACAAAACATATCTATATATTGTCATACAGCTATAAATAATGCTAGTGGATAACCTACGGCCAGTTGGGGAATAAAAAAGATCCTCTTGAAAGAGGATCTTTTTAAGGGGTTATGGCCTAGCAGGTTGGCATGTTTATACTAGCGCTCGGTGCGGCTTCGTATATCTTGTTTCGCTTCTTTCCAGCTCTTATCCCACTCGTAAGCAAGATTAAACTTGGATAGCAGCGATTCGCTTGTTTCGTGTTTTTCGTTGTGGTTTGTTTGTGTTGCTTTGCTGACCATGGTTCTTATATTAGCATAAGCAGTTATAATTGTCAAGCATAGAGGTTTTCATATATATATCATTAATGATATGCAAACGCAGAGCGCAGTCCTTTTTCCCGCGTGGAAAACTGCTTCAGTATGGGGAAATAAAAAAGACCCTCTGCAAGGTCTTCCATGATTGGTGGGCGATAGAGGACTCGAACCTCTGACCCCCACAACGTCAATGTGGTGCTCTAGCCAACTGAGCTAATCGCCCTCAGTCTTGAACTACTATAGCAAACAGGGGCGGTTGTTGCAATAACTGAGGTAGTTTTGTATTATGAGTCTAAGCAATGACGCGGTTTAACCACCCGCTGAGCACGTGAAAGCGGTTGCCGGAGCACGTAAACTTCCGGGAGCAAGAGCAATAGCCAAGGTGGAACCTCCTGATACGATCGGGACCGAGGCACGCGAATACGTAGGTATTGCAGCGTGTTTTTATTATTTTAAAGGAGATGTTTCTATGAACGACGATCAACTACATGCCATGCGCCACAGTCTGGCTCATATTACTGCAGCGGCAGTCCGGCGTCTCTGGCCAGAGGCTAAATTCGGTGTTGGTCCAGTGGTCGAGAACGGCTTTTATTACGACATTGATCTTGGCGAAGTAAAAATTAGCGAACAGAATTTTGGCAAAATCGAGAAGACGATGCGTCGTATTATTAGCGAGTCTCAGGAGTTTGAGCGTTTTACGATGCCAATAGATCAAGCGATTGAGTGGGCGAAAGAGAACGGGCAGCCATATAAAGAAGAGCTTTTGAACGATCTGAAGCGGAGCGGCACGACGGTAGCCAAGGATCTTGACGCCTCGGAAATGGGTACGATTACTGACGGCGACGCAGCTGTGGAAGAGGCTTCTTTCTATAAGAATGGTGATTTTGTCGATCTCTGTCGTGGACCGCATGTCGCGAACACCAAGCAAGTCGGTGCGTTTAAGCTCCTTCGCATTGCCGGGGCATATTGGCGAGGCAACGACAAGAATCCGCAGATGCAGCGTTTATATGGGGTCGCGTTTGCAACCCAAGAAGAACTGGATGAATATCTTGAGCGGCTGGAGCAGGCAAAGGCAAGGGACCACAGAAAACTCGGCAAAGAGCTTGATCTCTACACAACTTCGCCGCTAGTCGGTGTTGGACTGCCGATGTTCTCGCCACGCGGGACCGTCTTGCGGGAGCTATTAAGCCGTTACAGTAACCAGCTACGAGAGCAAAACGGTTTTCAGAAAGTCTGGATTCCGCATATTACGAAGCATGATCTTTACGAGACATCCGGTCATTGGGCAAAATTTGGCGACGAGCTCTTTCTCGTTAAGAGTCAGGAAACGAGCGACAACTTTGTTATGAAGCCGATGAATTGTCCGCACCATACTCAGATATTCGCTTCACAGCCGCGGAGCTACCGTGACATGCCCGTGCGCTATCTGGAGACGACAACAATTTACAGAGATGAGAAAACGGGCGAACTAGGAGGGCTGAACCGTGTACGATCGGCCACCCAGGATGACAGCCACGTATTTTGTCGACCTGATCAGATCGAACAAGAGGTTCACGGCTTGATGGCGGCAGCGCAGGAGCTGTACGCGCAGGTGGATCTCAAACTGCGGGTCCGACTTAGTTACAGGGATGACAGCGACGCCTACTTGGGAGAAGCTTCGCTGTGGCAGTCGGCCCAAGAGCAGCTAAAATCTGCCGTTGTCGCCAATAATCTGGAATATTTCGAGCAAGAAGGTGAAGCGGCGTTTTACGGTCCTAAAATTGACTTTATGGCGACTGATGCCATCGGCCGCGAGCATCAACTTGCCACTGTCCAGCTTGATTTCGTGATGCCGGGCAGGTTTGGATTGGAATATACCGACGAAAAGGGCGAAAAACAGACACCGGTCATGGTGCACTCGGCACTGCTTGGTTCGATCGAACGCTTCTTAAGTGTTTATATCGAGCATACGGCCGGATGGTTCCCGTTCTGGCTGGCTCCCGAGCAGCTTCGCATCTTAACGATCAACGAGACGGTACTTGACTATGTTGAGGAGATAGAAGGAATTCTACGAGACATTACCTTGATGAAGCCGGTGAAATATAATGAGTTACGCTTCACGCGCGACGATCGTAATGAAAGTCTCGGCAAGAAAATCCGTGAGGCAACCGGCTGGAAAATCCCGGTTCAATTGATCGTCGGTCCAAAAGACAAAGAGGCACGTGAAGTCAGTGTCCGTACTCAAGCCGGGGAAGAGAAGGTCGCGCTTGATAAACTGAGCGAATACCTCCAGGCGCTATAGGTGGGCAAGAGGTTATGGTGAATGCGGCGTCTCTGAGAGAAAAGATTTATGAGCTGATGGCTCAAGTGCCGGCCGGCAAAGTGACAACATACGGTGATATTGCCGGCCTCGCCGGTCATGCTAATGCCGCCCGTATCGTCGGTGGAGTGGCACACTATGGGCCGACAGAATTGCCATGGCATCGGCTTGTGAATCGCTTCGGAGGACTGGCGAGCGGCTTTCATGGCGGTAGGGAGGCGCAGCAGCAGTTACTGGAAGCCGAAGGGGTGACTTGTACGAACTTTATCGTCGATGATTTTGAGGAACGGCGATGGCGACCGGAGCTGTAGATAAGTTACCGCTCGTCGTCATCGTCGGTCCGACCGCCAGCGGTAAGACCGCACTGGCGATCGAATTGGCCGAAAAGCACGGAGGAGAAATCATCTGTGCCGATTCGCGCACCATATATAAAGGCATGGATATCGGTACGGCAAAACCGACCGCAGAAGAACAAGCCCGTGTCCCGCATTGGGGAATAAACCTTGTTGAACCAGGAAGTTACTTCAGTGCTGCCGACTTTAAAAAGTACGCATTTGAAATGATTAATCAAATCCGTGATCGTGGACACATCCCATTCCTCGTTGGTGGAACAGGCCTCTATGTGGATGCCGTCTTGTTTGATTATCAGTTTGGCCCACCGGCTGACAATGCGCTCCGCACGAAATTGAAGGGTTTGTCTCTAGCGGACTTACATAAATATTGTATAGATAACAACATAAAATTACCCGAAAATAACCAAAATAAACGCTATCTGATTAGAGCGATTGAACAAGGGAGCCAGGTAAAAAGAGGCAGGCAGACCCCTATAAACATGAGCATTATTGTAGGCATTGCTACGGATAAAGTACTTTTACGGCAACGTATCGAAGAACGCACTGAACACCTATTTAACAATAGTGTTGTAGATGAAGCTACTTTATTGGGCAAAAAATATGGCTGGAAAAGCGAGGCCATGACAGGAAATATCTATCCGCTGATCCATCGCTATCTTAAAAATGAACTGACATACCAAGAACTTAAAGATAAATTTACAACAGCAGACTGGCGTCTGGCAAAACGACAGATGACATATTTGAAACGCAATCCATTCATCAAGTGGCTGTCCGTAACAGAGGCCGCCGCCTATATAACGGCACAGCTCGTCAATGAACACAAATCATGATATGATAGAACACGAAAGTTATTAAGGGATATATGATTGACGCATTATTTGGTTCAAAAACTCGCGTAAAATTACTCCACCTGTTTTTGAATAATCCAGGTAAGTCTTTTTATGTCCGGGAGATAACTCGTCTGATCGATGAGCAGATTAATTCGGTGCGCAGAGAGCTTTCGAACATGCTGAGCATTGGGATTATCACGAGTGACAGTGCCGATAATAAGCTATATTACGAGGTGAACCAGCGTTATGAACACTATGTTCCGTTGAGGGCGATCTTCGCAGATGAGCAGGTGAGTGCGGTCTCGGCGAAGGAGACTGTGGTTGCATGGCGCAGTGTCCTTGAGGATTTACCGGGTGTCAGGCTGATAGTCTTGGCGGGCGTTCTTGTCCAAGGATCTGCGAGCACGGTAGATATTCTTGTCGTAGGCAATACGCCAAGCCTGAAGCTCAAACAGGCGGTCAAGACAATCGAGACATCAGAGGGTCGCGAGATCAACTATAGTCTCATGTCCTACGACGAGTTCTATTATCGTCTGAGTGTCCGAGATAAGTTCATTACTGAGATTCTGGCTGGCCGCCATACCGTCGTCGTTGATACAGATAATATCCTAAAAAATCAGTAAAGGAGAAATATGTTTGATATTGAATATAAAGGTGGTAACACCGTCGTTATTTCCACGAAGAAATCGGTACTTGTGACCGATCCGCGCCGCTCTGTCGTGGGGCTGAAGGATATAGTAACAAAAGATGCCGTGGAGTTGGCAACCGAAGCTCGCTTTGCGCTGGAGCGCTCAGATGCGAAGTTGGTTATTGAGGGACCGGGGGAATACGAAGTAGGTGATTTCTCGATCCGGGGCGTAGCAGCCCAGCGCCATATAGATGTATCGAACGGAGAACTGGCTGCGACAATCTATAGGGTTGAAGTGCAAGATATTCGGATTGCTATACTTGGTAATATTGCCGAATCTATTACGGAAGATCAACTGGAGGAGATCGGTGTCATCGACATGTTAATTATCCCTGTTGGCGGGGGTGGTTATACGCTTGATGCGACTGCAGCCGTAAACCTCGTCCGTCGATTTGATCCCAAGGCCGTTATCCCCGTGCACTATGCCGATGCGGCCCTTACATACGAAGTGCCTCAGGATGAGCTGAGTGTGTTTACCAGTGAGCTTGGCGCGCCGGTGGAAGTGATGGACAAATTGAAGATCAAAGCTATCAACAACTTACCGCAAGTATTGACGGTCATTGAATTGTCTCGAAGCTGATTACAGGAAAATTGACACTAAAAAACACCGCTTTCGCTACGGTGTTTTTTAGTGTCAAAGATTATTTTGCCGCTTTGGTCTCAAGAGGCTGACCAAGAATACCCTTTTTCTTAAGGGTTCGGATAGCCTGCGTCGAAAGGGTCATCGTCACTTTTTGGCCATCAACAACAAAGGTCTTCTTCTGAAGGTTGGGCTTAAAAACTCGCTTAGTGCGGCGCAATGAAAAACTTACATTGTGACCAAACTGCTTGCCTTTACCGGTGAGCTCGCATCGTGCTGCCATAATACTTCTCGCTTTATACGTTATATTTAAACAATCTGTACAATTTTATCGCATTAGGCCTTTTTCGTCAACAGTGGTGATATGCGTTATAATAAAAGGATGGAATTACTGACGTATTTGGTGGTTGTCCTTGTGACGATTCTTATCTCAATGACGTTGCACGAGGCGATGCATGGATTTATGGCTTACTGGCTTGGTGACGAGACGGCGAAACGGGAGGGCCGCCTCACGCTTAATCCGATAAAGCATATCGATCCGTTCCTGACGATTGCCTTGCCGTTAACCTTGGTGGTGATATCTTATCTATCTGGTGGAGCCGTGCCGATATTCGGTGGCGCCAAACCGGTACCGTTCAATCCTGGTAAGCTCAAGTATGACGAGTGGGGAGCTGCGCTCGTGGCTCTGGCCGGCCCACTGACTAATTTTGTCCTGGCCTTTGTGTTATACGGTATATGGGCATCGATTGGCAGTCCGCAGACTTTCTTTGGCGATATCCTGACGACCGCCATATATGTCAATCTGGGCTTTTTCGTGTTTAATATGATTCCGCTACCACCCCTTGATGGATCTCGAGTGCTTTACGCACTCGCACCTGACTTCGTACGTCGTGTCATGGAGGTCATTGAACAATACGGGATTCTTCTAGTATTTGTTTTGGTCATGGTGGGGGGCACTATGATCGGCCAGTTTATGCTGGCAGCGATCGACGCCATACTGACACTGTTTATGCATATCTTTGTATTCTAGATAGTCAGAATGTTATAATAAAAGAGTCCCGAGAGCCGCCCTGGCGTGTATGATTTTCCTAACATCATATGATAGGGAGTTCGAATGATTCGTTTCCGTGGAGACGATTTGAGAGCACCCACCTTGCTATTACGCGGGGAATATCAAGCGTCAGGAGCTATGCTGTCGGGGCTTCTTGTATCTTACGTCGGGGTGTGGCGCAGTTGGTAGCGCGCACGGCTGGGGGCCGTGAGGTCGCAAGTTCAAGTCTTGTCATCCCGACCACGAAAAATGAAATTATTACCTAAAAGACATTCCGTCTATGAAGACAAACCATGAAGCAACATAC
The DNA here is from genome assembly GCA_964629565.1 of uncultured Candidatus Saccharibacteria bacterium. GTDB lineage: Bacteria > Patescibacteriota > Saccharimonadia > Saccharimonadales > Saccharimonadaceae > CAZVUH01. Next base: position 8,914 of record CAZVUH010000004.1, read on the forward strand.
AGCAGTCCGAGCGATTATACGACGAGGTGAGAAAACACTTCTACTCCGACGCGCCAATGGTCGCGATAGTATCCTGGGTAAATATGAGCTTCCGGGCGGCAAGCTGGGTTATGGGGAGCAGCCGGAAGAAGCGTTAGCGCGCTACCTGAAGGACGATGCGGCCGTCACGATGCAAACAGCTCAGCTATTTGACGTCTTAACCTACATCGACCACGATGATCGGGACATCCAATATGTATTCATTCTGTATCTCGTTAGTCTTAGTCCTGGTGAAGCAAACGTAGAGCTCAGTAGAAATTACGATAAATACCTCTGGAAAAAAGTGTCGGAAATACAACAAGAGGAACTTACAGAGTCGGCAAAACTATTGTTGGGTATATCACAACAACAAGTTGAACAAGTGAAGGAGAAGGAACTGATCGGTTCTGATGTTGCTTTTACATCGGACGTCTCTCACCTCATCATTTACTCGGATGGCGGGTCTCGCGGTAATCCGGGACCGTCATCGGCTGGCTTTGTCATCATGAATACACGCGAAGAAGTGATCCATCAGGGTGGTATGTATTTAGGGATTACAACGAACAATCAAGCCGAATACCATGGCGTTTTGCTCGGCTTGGAAAAGGCCAAGCAAATCGGAGGCCGTATAATTGATTTTAGACTCGACAGCCTTTTGGTTGTTAATCAGCTTAATGGCATCTATACGATTAAAAACCGTGAACTATGGCCGGTTCACGAGAGGATAAAAAGCCTAGTCGCCGATTTCGATAAGGTAACCTTTACGCATGTCCGTCGCGAATTCAACCAACTTGCCGATGGGATGGTCAACAAGATTCTTAACGCGCACGAAAACAAATAGGGTATACTGGTTGCTAGGCAGGTTACTCGACGATCGCTTGTTTCATAACAAGAGGAAAGTCCGGGCAGCAAAGGATACGACAGTCGCTAACGGCGACCGGGGGAAACCCTAGGGAAAGTGCCACAGAAACGAAACTACCCTTCGGGGAAAAGGTGAAACGAGTGAGGTAAGAGCTCACAGCACTCCGTGGCGACACGGAGTGGAGGTAAACCCTGTCGGCTGCAAGGAGATCTGCATTATGGATGATCCGTCCGCAGGTCGATAACCGCTCGACCTTCTGAGCAATCTGAAGGCTAGATAGATGATCGTCCTCGACAGAACCCGGCTTACAGGTAGGCTGCCAACTAAAAACACCCGCATAATGCAGGTGTTTTTAGTTTGATGAAGCAAAGCTATTAGCTTTTTGCAGATTTTACGATGGCAGAAAATACTTTCGGCTCATTCGCTGCCAGTTCGGCGAGAATCTTTCGGTCCAATTCAACGTTGGCTTTTTTAAGACCAGCGATGAGCTTGCCGTATGTCGTACCGTTTTCTCGGGCTGCGGCATTGATTCGGGTAATCCATAGACTACGAAGATCACGCTTCTTGTTGCGTCGATCTCGGTAAGCGTAAGTCAATGCGCGAATTACGCCTTGCTTAGCAAGACGGAAGCTTCGGGTGCGGTTGTGCTGCATCCCCTTGGCGGCTTTTAATATCTTCTTGTGCTTTGCGCGTGCGGTGACGCCTCGTTTTACTCGCATGATTTAGACTCCTAGAGCTCGTTTAACGTTTTTTGCCATCGAACCGGTCACGGTTGCCGTGGTATTGATGGCGCGCTTGCGACTCTTGCTCTTTTTGGCGAGCAAGTGGGTACCGAAGGCGCGACGACGTGTAACCTTACCGGTGCTGGTAAGTTTCATTCGCTTCGCCGTTCCTTTATGGGTTTTTAGCTTTGGCATTATTTACTCCTTATTACAATACTCAGATTGCGGCCAGCCATCTGAGGCTTTTGTTCAACGATTGCGTCATCTTCCAAGAGGGCAATAATCTTTTCAATCATTTCGTAGCCGAGTTCCTTATGGGCCATTTCACGTCCACGATAGAATATCTGGATGCGAACCTTGTGGCCTTCCGAGAGGAAACCGCGAATCTTGCGCAGTTTGATGTCGAGATCGCCCGATCCGATTTTCAATCCGAATCGCATTTGTTTCAGCTCACTTTGCTTACTGCTCTTGCGATTCTTCTGTTGCTCTTTCATCTTCTGGTATTGGTACTTACCCCAATCGATGATTTTGGCAACTGGTGGATCCGCATTTGGTGATATCTCAACCAAATCGACTCCCGCTTCCTCGGCTAGCTTCAGTGCTTCATCCCGCGCAACGATGCCTAGCTGCTCTCCACTTGTGCCAATGACACGAAGTTCCTTTGCACGTATGGCTTCGTTGATCCGAATTGATTGACTGATTGCTGCTCTCCTTTTCGAGTACGCTATTGTTTGAACATTACTCGATTGCCATTGTACCATAACGGGGGTGGTATATTCAAGAGGATTTCATTCTGTATTGCAGCGCTTCAGCGACATGCTGCACCTGGATATCTTCGCTGTCTTCGAGATCGGCAATGGTTCGCGCGACGCGAGCAATTTTGAAATACGAACGTGCGCTTAAACCAAGTCGGTCCGTCGCTTCGGCCAGTAACTTTTGAGAGTCCGTATTAAGCTTTGCATATCGTTTCAAATCTCTAGAAGATAAGTTTGCGTTGTTTTTATTGCTACTATTGTATCTTACAAGTTGCTTACCATGAGCTTTTTCAATGAGTATGCACGCATCCTTATGTTGTTTCATTTGCATCTCAGATTGCGAGAACAGAGCGGTATTTGATACGCGGCTGGCAGTAATGTGCAGATCTATTCGATCGAGCAGGGGACCGGATAGTCGCTTTTGGTAGCTTGCGATTTGGTTTGGGCTGCAGGTACATTCCCGACTCTCATCTCCGTAGTAGCCGCAGGGACAAGGATTCATGGTGGCAACGAGCATAAAGTCGGCCGGATAAGTACTATAGCCGTTAGCGCGGCTTATGGAGATAGTTTTGTCCTCTAAGGGCTGACGAAGCGCCTCGAGTGTAGCGCGCGGGTATTCCGGGATTTCATCGAGAAAGAGGACTCCTTTATGTGCCAGGCTAATCTCTCCCGGTCGTGGTCGCGTCCCACCTCCGATGAGTGCTATGCGGCTGGCGGTGTGATGGGGTGTACGGAAGGGGCGACCGACAACCACATCCTCCACGGCTTCGCCAGCCAGGCTATGTAGCTTGGTAACCGCGACCTGGTCTGAGATTGCAAGGGGCGGTAAGAGTCCTGCCAAGGCTTTCGCTAACATAGTTTTACCGGCTCCAGGTGGGCCATTCATAAGGATGTTATGGTGGCCGGCCGCAGCAATGATAAGGGCTCGCTTTGCCGTTTCTTGGCCTCTTATCTCGTCGAGAAGAGGGTATTCTGATAACTGTCTCGCTTGTGCGACAGTAGACGGACGGATGGGGCTCACAGGGATACGCACCTCTGACTTTAGATGGAGATACAATTCTTTTAGCGAAGAGACGCCAATTATCTCTATTCCACTGATCAAACAAGCCTGAGAAACGTTCTCGACGGGTAGATAAACGAATTGTTTTTGGGCGGCAACGGCGGCTTCGGCTATCGCAATCGCTCCTTTGATAGGACGCAAGCTTCCATCAAGCGCAAGCTCGCCAGCGAATACGGCATTGTTCACCTCTGTTTGTTTAAGCTCATCAGCGGCAATCAAGATAGAAAGTGCGATTGCGAGATCATAGTGCGTTCCATCTTTCGGCAACTCTGCGGGTGCCAGATTGATGACAAGTTTACGGGTTGGAAAGTCTAACAAAGAGTTTTTTATGGCACTGCGAACACGTTCCTTCGCTTCGTCTATTGCCTTGTTTCCCATGCCTACGATCTGCAGAGAGGGCAGGCCTTTGCTTGAATCGGCTTCCACCTCTACAATGCACGCATCAAACCCTACTGGAGCTACGGAGAGAACTTTTGACACACCACCCATAGTGACTCCAGTATATCATGCCAAAGGACTATTTGAATACCTCTGTTAATCTGGTATAATGGTCAGTAGATGTGGGGCTGAAATTAGCTTTCGACAAGAGGACATTAACAAATCATTCCGCAAGCCGTTTTACACGTTACGTATATATAATTGCAACATTTACTGCAAAAGCAAAAGCATTTGTCGCTTCTTTGAAGCCACAACTCGCTTTTGCGCCAATCGCAGCCTAATACGCTCGATCATCACAGGCTACAGGCGACATAGTAGCTTCTGTGGTGTTATATTCATGTCGCTCACGGTATATATGCGCAGTGGCATATATACCGGACACTTTGCCACGCAACAACATGAACATTTTCGTCTAGCTTTTAGTTCATAGAGTTGTAAATCTTAAGCCAGACTAAACTTGTAGAAGAATGATTTGTTACCTTTTGGACCCGGCGGCGGTTGCCGGCAGCTCCACCAATTAGACAAGAAAAACACTCGCGTTAGACTGCGAGTGTTTTATATTATCCGGATATTTTCAGGCAAAATAAAACAACCACCTGCGAGTAGTGGTTGTTTCGTGTGGAGTTTTTGAGTTCTTGTTTATTTTTGGTCCCTGTATAATTTATTTATTCAGGAACTACCCCTATAATAGGCCTTGAAAGCGCTTAAGTCAATACTATTCTGAAAGATTTTTTCAGTAAAAAATACCACGCGTATGACATAGTTTTTAGGCACTATATATAGCGGTTGCCATATGATGGGCGCAACATTGCAGGATGGGGTCCTGTGAATCACAAGAACCAAGAGACTGATGGCGCCATCATGAATCGACGGAATAGATTTTGTGAATCGGGGAGTGACGCATCGTTCACTATATGCCTGGCTTTGTAAAAGTCTGTCCACGCTATGCTGTAAAGACGCGGCTGTGCGATCTATATGCTCAAAAGCGCGGGTCCTGACGATATATTTTATGAACGATGCTTGCAAGCTTGAAAGCGCGAGGCATGGATGGAAAGAACTTCGACGAAGTCTTGTCATTGGCATGTTTCGCATATGGCAAAGCTGTGAGTCGGGGCGCTCCAAGTTGGTAGGATAGCAATAAGGTTAAGGTCGTAGGATTTGTTTTGACTATATAATACACTGCTGCTCTCAATCCGCAGCGGAAAGACATTCTTAACGAATGTTTAAAGGCAAAAGCACAATCCATCGCGGCAACTGATATATTTGCCGATGGCGGCATCGAGGCGGCTGACCTATGGAGATATAGCAAAATACGAGCGATCTGCAGCCCTGGAGACAGTGGGGGATTAATAACAAGGAAACTTTAGTCGGTACAAGTAGGAAGGTGTCCGGAAGTGATTAGGAAAAGTACTAAATAACAACGTTGATTTTTAAACAACTTACTACTATGTAACAGGTATAAAACGTTACATTGTGCTTTGCATTTGTATTTAAAACATCGATTTAGTATTGACCGCTGATACTTCTTATGCTACTGTAGACACAAGCTTTTACAAACACAAACAAAAGCAAAAACACATTGACAATTCAAACCGACCGCTTAGGTCATACGACGGACAGTCGATAACGGCAACGTATGAGAATTATGAGTTGCACATGCAGCTCACGCACCTTTACTCGTACACCATTGGCGTTATCGATGCTCCGCCGAAACCTAGTGAAGCGTTGAGCGCGCATCGTACAAGTACCGGTTGTTACGTAATAAGTTACAGCTAGAGGAACGAACGTGCAAGTGATATGCCCCAGCAACCTGCTGGAGCGGTCAGTCGCCTCGAGCGATAAACTGCTTTGGAAGCACGCGCCCTTTTATTTTTTAGCGGCGGATGTCGCGACCATCGCATATGGTTTGTCGCTCAGGCTCTTTTTTCTTGAAATGGGGTATAGTGGAGTATATGTTGGCGAGAACATTGATCGTATCGGGTATTATTGCAGCAATTGTATTGCTGTTTTTTCTTTTGGTGACGACGCCTACCACGGCTGGCCCCTTGGGAATACTAGGCGTCTTCGTCTGCATGTACGTCCTAGTGCTGGTTGGTCTCACGTTTCTATCGTGGGGCACGTATAAGATCGTAGTGAGGTTACTCCGGCCGTTTACGGTCCGGCGGCCGCTTCAGCCCTTGTCTCTTCTACGAGCTTATTATTTCTCCTCAGTCCTTGCCTTGGGGCCGGTGATGCTGATCGGTATGCAATCTGTCGGAGGTATCAATCTTTACGAGCTCGTGCTCGTCGGTCTTTTCTTGGTAATCGCATGTATTTATACTGCGAAAATAACCAGCTAATTTCGAAATGATTATGCTATAATTACAGATATGGAGCCAAAACTTCCTGCACCGAATCTGAGTCCTGAATTGAGACCTGGGGGACAAGGCTTTAGTCCTGAGACACTACCATTGCCGCCATCGCCAGAAACTGGCTTTGAGCAAGGTGAGCGGCCGATGGAGCGACAGGCCGAAGCGGCCCCGTCCGCGGTAACTGCCACGCCGGTTCTTCCGACACCGGTCGCTATTCCTGTGCCCCCAGCTCCTGCCACCAGCCCGACACAGCCAGCCGCAGACCAGGGCAATCCTGTCGTTGCGGCCGACGATGACCTTATAGAGAAAGAATGGGTTGATAAGGCAAAGAAAATCATAGCGGAAACCCGCGACGATCCCCGCAGAAGAGAGCAAGAGGTGGGAAAACTACAAGTAGATTATTTACGTAAGCGATATGGTAAACAACTCGGGTCGTCAGATGATCTGGCAGCGTAGGAGAACAGTACGTATATGATAGGCATTGTTCTTAGTATCTTTATCATTCTCATCATCGTTGGCGTAAGCCTTCTGTTGGTGTTCTTGCAGTACCAAAAGACGATGCGGGAAGCGAAGAACTTCGAACGGGGCCTTAAGATGGTGCCGATGATCATTCATCTTCCACCAAGCAGTGAAGATGTTGATGGTGGTGGCCGCGACGAACGCGACCTCACTGAAGAGGTGCTCTCGCAAGCCGAGGTGATGTATAACATCATCGCGAGTACGGCCACCAAAGGTTTCAAGAGTAGGATTTATGGCCAACGGCACGTATCTTTCGAGATCGTCGCCAAGGACGGGCTGGTGCTATACTACACGGTCGTGCCAGTCGTGCTTGTCGATGTCGTGCGCCAGGCTATCTCGGCGGCTTATCCTTCGGCGCGGCTGGAAGAGGTTGAGGAGCACAATATCTTTAGTGAGGCGGGCAAGATGAGCGGTACGATCGGTGGGGAATTCACGCTGAAAAAAGATTTCATCTATCCCATCGCCACCTACCAGGAATCAAAGCGGGATGCCGCCCGGGCATTACTCAACGCTCTTTCCTCCGCCAATCGCGAAGACGGTATCGGCGTGCAGATCTTGCTTCGTCCAGCACCGAGCGGTTGGGTGAAACGCTCAATTGCGGCAGCGGATAAGATCGTTAAAGATAAAGGAGTTTCCAGTTCGGGTCTCGGCAGCATCATCGCGCCAAAGGATCTCATGGAAGCCTTGTGGAAACCACCTGAATCAGCAAAGGATAAGGCTAATGAGCAAGGCAAGCAGCTGAGCTCGCTTGAGCAGGCGACTGTCGAAGCTTTGCAGGAGAAGACGCGCTATCCTGGCTACGAAGTATTGATTCGTGTGGTGGTCTCGTCGAATACGGCTTCTCGTTCGCAGGCACTTTTAAAGAACATCGTGGCAGCGTTTTCGCTGTTTGATTCACCGACGTATAATGGTTTTAAATTCGCAGTCTCACGGAATATCGAAGAGCTGGTAACGGCATATATATTCCGTTTCTTCCCGCAAACGGTTACGCAGAACCTCTTGAACAGTATTGAACTTGCGACCGTTTTTCATCTTCCCGATCAGAAGAGCATTCCAACTTCTCAGGTCCAACGTCAGATGAGCAAGCAGGTTGACGGTCCAACCCAGATCATGGATGAGGGGGTATTACTTGGTTACAACGAATTCAGGGGTGTTAAGAAGCCTATTCGTTTGAGTGTGAACGATCGCCGGCGGCACACTTATATAATCGGTCAGACCGGTACCGGTAAATCGGTGTTACTCGAAAATATCGCTTATCAGGATATGCTCGATGGCAAGGGCTTCGCTTTTGTCGATCCGCATGGCGATTCCGTTGAAACGCTGCTCGGTAAAGTTCCAAAAGAGCGGGTCGAAGATGTGATCTATTTCAATCCCGGCGATATGACCAATCCGATCGGTCTTAATATGTTTGAATTTGATCATCCGGACCAGAAAGACTTTCTGGTTCAAGAATCCATCAATATGCTCTATGGATTGTACGACCCCGGGCATACGGGTATTGTCGGCCCGCGGCTTGAGCACATCTTCCGTAACTGTGCGCTGCTGCTCATGTCCGATCCGGCTGGCGGCACATTTATCGACATACCGAAGTTGTTGATCGATGACGAATTCATGAAAAGTAAGCTGAAGTACGTAACCGACCAGACCGTGCTCGATTTTTGGACGAAAGAATTCCCGGATTCCAAGCGTTCAAACGAATCCGGTGAGGTGATCAGCTGGGTCGTCTCGAAGTTCGGACCGTTCATCAGTAACGATGCCATGCGTAACATCATCGGTCAGACGAAAAGCGGCTTCAACTTACGGGAGATTATGGATAACAAGAAGATACTGCTCGTCAACCTGTCAAAAGGTAAGATGGGTGAGCTCAACTCGAAGCTGCTTGGTATTATCTTTGTCATGAAGTTCCAGGCTGCCGCTATGGGCCGGGCAAATGTACCTGAGGCAGAGCGACAGGACTTCTGTCTGTTTGTCGATGAGTTCCAGAACTTCGCGACGGACAGCTTCGAGTCCATCTTGTCTGAGGCGCGGAAGTACCGCCTCAATCTGGTGCTTGGGAACCAGTTTATGACACAGTTGACCGATAAGATTCGAGAAGCGATCATCGGTAACGTCGGTACAGTCATCTCCGGTCGTATCGGTATCACCGACGCGGAGATTCTCGTCAAGAAGTTCGCTCCAACGTTTGAAACGGAGGATCTTACCAAAATGCCGAATCACCAGTCGATCACCAGCGTCATGATAAACAATGTGCCATCGGCGCCATTCAGCATGAACTGGATCGCTCCTATGGGTGAGCCGAATCAGCAGCTCAGCGACGCCTTGAAGCGGTTGTCGGCTACGAAGTACGGCAAACCACGCGGGGTGGTCGAGAAAGAAATCTTCGATCGGCTCGGCAAAGCCGAAGCGGAGAAGAAAGCAAGGCTCGAGCAGATGCGCCAAAATCAGCAGCGCATCGGTTCGCCAGTAGCACCAGTTGCTTCCAGCTCCAACTCCGGCTCGTCTTTCCTTGATGAGTGGCTAGCTAAGCGTCAACAACTAGGGGGCAATAAACCGCCGTTTCCTGTACAGCAGGTCGCACAGGCGGCACCTGCAGCAACGGCTAGTTCGCAGCCCGTCATAAATTCACCTGCGGTATCACAGGAGCCACCAACCAGGCTTGATCTTCGGAATAATGATCAAAGTGAAGTATCTATCAAACTGAACGACAGATAAGGTTAAACTAAAATTTCTTGCCGGTTATTTCAAGTCGGAGATAGTCGAGTAACAGACCGACAGCCCAGCCAACAGCAAAGGTAGCGATAGTTTCCGCACCTGAGAGCGGATAACCTTCGTTGCGTGCAATCAGGTAGAGACCGAGCGTGAAGATAAAGGCACATAACGAGCCAGCCAAGATGGCGTTTGGGCGAGCCACAGTGTTGCCGACGGCTTCGCTCGTTTTTTCGATGACCGGATTGTGTATGAATTTGCTGAAAGTGCGGCTTGCGGCGGGGAGCTCGCTTTGGACCTGCCGCATCGTCTTCTTGTAGCTGGCATTGCGCTCGGCACGTGAGATCGGGCCGTGTTTGCGCCGCTCAACCGTTGGTCGTTCAACCTCTTTTTTAGACTTTTCTTTCTTTTCAATGCTTTTCGCATGTTCCAAGGCTTTCGCCGTGGCCGTCTCTAGATTCTCTTTATTCTTCTCTACGCTTCGTTCAAGATTCTCACGTAGTTGTTCGCGTCGTTCTGCCCCGGCTTGTTCAAGGGCCTCACGGTTCTTATCACCGCCGCTCTCATGCTGTGTTCCGGGTGCTCGTTCTGCGTTACTCATATATCTTATCCCACCTTGCTTACGTTAGATTGTGCCGGCGTGTATATTGCGGCGGATTAATCGGATCTCTTTATTAACTTGTCGTGATCGTGCGTAGAAGTAGGTTACGACAGAGAGAAGCACACCGGCGAAGATCATATTCTCTCGTGGTCCAGTATGAGGGAGCTCTTTGACGACTTGCTCCACGACTACTTTTTGTGTTGGGCATTGTACCTTGATGTCGATAGAGTTTCCGAAAGTGTTCGTCATGACACAGTTGTACGAATCGGAGTTGCTGGTACCGTAGTTCGTAGCGGGTATCTTGCTGGCAAGCTGCACCACGAACGTCCGAGACTGGCTTTCGCCAGGGGCGAGCGAGACAGCTGTCCAGCTAAGAGTCTTTGCCTGGTCGTTATAAGCACCGCCGCCATTATCGGCTAGCTGCGAATACTCCAGTACGTCACGTAGATTTTCCTCGATAGGGACATTTGCCATCGTCTTGAAACCTCGGTTCTCAACCCGGATCGTATAAGCGATCTTGTCAGATGCCTTGGCAGTCAGGGTGGCGGCGTTCTCGTTGCCGTGGCTGACATTGGTCGCGGTTTTTGTCTGAACGATATCCGCTTCACAGTCGGCGTCCTTGATCCAGATTTCCGGATTACCGGGACATGGCTGGCAATCTTTGTCACCGGCAGGAAGACTAGGATTGATGGCGCAAACCGCGGGCTTTTCAATGGAGAATTTAGCTACACAATCAGTCGTATCTGTTACGTCACCGATGCTTGTTGTTACCGTCAGCTTAGCTGTGTAGCTGCCTGGTGTCGCTATATCGACGGCATCTGCGGCGGCCGATTGGCTGCTGGTCGTAACACTTTTGGTAGCGACCGCTTTGCCGGTCGAATCAGTAATAACGAAAGTATACTTTTTGATTGTCGCGCCACCACTTACGGTTGCCGTACCGGTCATTTCAACGTTGGTTCGATCTGAGACGACGACCGAGAGGCCACTACAGACGGCGGTAGGGGTGGCAGGTGGCGCCTTGATCGTGAAGCGGGCGCTACAGTCACTATCTTTCTTGACCCCCACGCTCGTATCAACCTTGACGGAGACTTTGTAGGTTCCAACTTTCGCTTGATCGTAGATATAGCTCTTTGCCGTTGATGATGACTTCAGCGTCTTTGTATGGATAGTTTTGCCATTTGCGTTCTTGACGGTGAATGTATACGATTTGATCTTGGCACCACTGCTTACCGTAGCTTTCGCATCGAAGCGAACACGGGTGCGTGTGAGCGTCGCGACTGATAAATCCTTACAGCTCGAAGCTGGCGGCTTTACGACTGGCGGACGTTTCTTAGTAATGAGGTTGCCGCAATCTTTCTTGATGGCAAACCAGCCGAACTTCTGAGAGTGGCCGACAAATACAGGATAAGGTGCCTTTCCTTCTTGGGTAAGCTTCATAGGCCGGTTATAGACGGTATGGCTCGTGCCATCCGGTTCGTAGAACGTATATGCCCGTTGGCCCTGCTCGTGACTGTAAAGACTGGTCATGGACCAGTTATAGTAACCGGTTTTACCGATCGTATCAGATTTCGCGGCTTTGATTTCGCTCCGGGTAATACCGAGGGAGGTAAACAAGGTCTTTATATTATTACTATTGCTGTCATAAGCTCGCAGGAACTCCTGCACGTTCGAGACACCGCCGCGCACGAAATCCGCCGGACTCGCCGCATTAACTGCTTCAGGCGCCTGGAAAACGGCAAATGATTGTACGACAAGCGCCAATACGGTAAAAATGAGACCGAGTCGCCTGGTCAATTCTTCTTTTTTTAAGCGCTTCGCATAGAAGCTGAGCTGTCCGACCAACGCTGGACTGAATGGTAAGCTGGAGACTATTTTTCGAAACATAGTTTTTGTTATTTTTAATTACCTCTTAGAGATAAGATTAGCATAAGAAATATGTTCAGACAATAGCTTGAGTGAACACAATTTATCCGCTATAATAGGAGTATTGTAAATAGCAGAAACGTCTGAATAAGTGAGGGAATAATGGCGAAACAAACAGCAGACTCATATGATGGGTCGCAAATTCAGGTCCTGGAGGGGCTTGAGCCGGTCCGTAAGCGTCCGGGTATGTATATTGGTAGCACTGGTTACGACGGCGTACATCATCTCATTAAAGAAATCGCGGACAACTCCATCGATGAAGCGATCGCTGGTTTTGCGACGCGTGTCGATGTGGCGATCCTGGAAGATGGCGGCATCACCATTAGCGACGATGGACGCGGTATTCCAGTCGACAAGCACCCGAAAACCGGCCTCAGCACGCTTGAGACGGTACTGACAGTACTGCATGCCGGTGGTAAGTTCGGCGGCGGCGGTTACAAAGTCTCTTCCGGTCTTCACGGTGTCGGTTCATCTGTAGTTAACGCACTCTCAACTCAGCTTATTGCCGAAGTGGTTCACAAAGGTGATCTTTACCGGATTGAGTTTGAGCGGGGAGCATCGACCGGACCATTAAAGAAGGTCGGCAAAACCGACCGACCGACCGGCACGACGATTACTTTCTACCCGGACCCGACTATTTTTAAAGAAACGGTGGAATTCGATTATAAGTGGGTGGTCAATTATCTTCGTCACCAGGCGTATCTCACGAAGGGTGTCTACGTGGCGGTCCGTGATGACCGTACGAAAGAGCGGGAGGCCTTTTACTTCGAAGGTGGTATCCAGAGTTACGTCAAGCATTTGAACATCGGTAAAGATGTTCTCAGCGACGAAGTATTTTATGTCGAAAAGCAAGTTGAAGACTCGATGGTTGAGGTCGCCGTACAGTACAACGATACATTTATCGAGACAGTAAAGCCCTTTGCCAACAACGTCCTGACCCCAGACGGTGGAACGCACCTTATCGGCTTCCGTTCTGCATTGACTCGCGTGATTAATGACTATGCGCGCAAAAACGGCCTTCTGAAAGAGAAAGAAGATAACCTGACAGGTGACGACATTCGTGAAGGACTTACCGCGATCATTCTCGTGAAGCTGCCTGATCCGCAATTTGAAGGTCAGACAAAGAACAAGCTGGGCAATCCTGAAGTTCGGCGTTACGTCGAACAGGTGATGAATGAGTACTTCAGTTATTATTTGGAAGAGAACCCGGATATTGCTAAAAAAGTCGTCGGGAAGGCTCTGCTAGCGGCACGTGCCCGTAAGGCTGCCCGCGCTGCACGCGACAATGTCCTTCGAAAAGGTGCGCTTGACGGCATGGGACTTCCCGGCAAGCTCTGGGACTGTTCAAGCAAGAGCCCGAGTGATAGTGAAATTTACATCGTTGAGGGAAACTCAGCGGCCGGATCTGCTAAAGAGGGAAGAGATAGTAAAACTCAGGCAATTTTGCCACTCCGTGGTAAAGTTCTCAACACCGAGCGCGCCCGCCTTGATAAGATGTTTGCCAACAAAGAGATCGTGGCTATGATCCAAGCGTTTGGCGTCGGAGTCGGAGAACAGTTCGACCTTAACGGTCTCCGTTATCACAAAATCATCATCATGACCGATGCCGATGTCGACGGTAGTCACATCGCGACGCTACTGCTCACGTTCTTCTACCGCTACATGAAAGAAGTTGTCGAAGGCGGCTATGTCTACCTAGCTAAACCGCCCCTCTTCAGTATTAATAGGGGACAGAAGAAACAATACGTCTACGACGAATCTACGCTTGAAGCCGAGCTTGACGCGATTATTGCCGACAAAGCCGCTCGTGGAGTTACCATTGATTCGAATGATGACCGCATGAAGCAAGCCGGCGTAACGGTCTCACGCTTCAAGGGTCTTGGTGAAATGGATGCTGAGCAGCTATGGGATACCACTATGGATCCGGCGAACCGCGTACTGATCAAGGTGGATGTGGAGGATGCAGAGCGGGCTGATGCAATTTTCACCAAGCTGATGGGTGACGATGTCAGTCTTCGCAAAAACTTTATCCAATCAGAGGCGAAGAACGCAAAACTTGAGGAACTAGATATTTAGGGGTTTATGATGGACGAAAATACAACACAGAATATACCAGCAGGTGAAGAACCGATTGAAGAAGGCGTTGTGATGGAAACATCAGGAATTGAACACCGTACGCTTGAGAAGGTGATGGAAGACAGTTTCTTCCGTTATTCGATGAGCGTTATTATTGACCGTGCTCTTCCGGACGTGCGAGACGGCCTAAAACCGGTCCACCGGCGAATCATGTACTCGATGAACCAGAACGGCAACAGGTCCGGAAGCAAGTTCGTTAAAAGCGCTCTTATCGTCGGTGATGTTATGGGTAAATACCACCCTCATGGCGACTCGGCTATCTATAACTCTATGGTCCGACTCGCGCAACCTTGGGCGCTTCGTTATCCACTTATCCAAGGGCAGGGTAACTTCGGGTCGATGGACGGTGACGAAGCCGCCGCGATGCGTTATACCGAGGCGCGGATGCAGAAAATCGCCGATGACATGCTTGCCGATATTGAAAAAGAAACGGTTGATTTCCGTGATAACTACGATGGTTCACGCCAGGAACCGGTCGTACTGCCGGCGAAAGTACCGAATCTTCTGCTTAACGGACAGATCGGTATCGCCGTGGGTATGGCTACGAATATTCCGCCACATAACCTTGGCGAGCTGGTTGATGCATCGATTGAACTCATTGATAATGAACACGCCACGATCGATGACCTACTTCAGCACGTAAAGGGTCCCGACTTCCCAACAGGCGCCACCGTTTACGGAGGTGCCCCTATGAAGCAGGCCTACCAGACAGGCCGCGGAAGTGTGATGATGCGTGCCGTCGCCGACATCGAGGAAACGAAGAAGGGTCGCCATCAGATCGTCGTGACCGAGGTTCCTTACGGTGTCAACAAAGCTACTTTGATTGAGAAGATCGCCGAACTTGTCAAAGATAAGAAAATCAACGGCATCAGTGACCTACGGGATGAGACGGCCAGGGGTAAAGTCCGGGTTGTTATTGAACTCAAAAAGGATGCGTATCCAAAGAAGCTGCTCAACCAGCTGTATAAGCTGACTGCGCTTCAAACCAGTTTTAACTTTAATATGCTGTCACTGATCGATGGCATCCAGCCGCGCATCATGGGCCTCCAGGAGATGCTTCAGGAGTTCATCAAGCATCGCCAGAAAGTCGTTCGTCGACGTACCGAATTCGAATTAAGGAAAGCGAAAGATCGCGCGCATATCCTCGAGGGCTATAAGATCGCCCTTGATCATATCGATGAAGTCATCAAGACGATCCGCGCAAGCCGTACTCAAGAGATAGCCCAAGAAAACCTCAAGAAGCAATTCAAGCTAAGCGATATCCAGGCTGCCGCGATCCTTGCGATGCAACTCCGCCGCCTGACCGGGCTGTCACGCGAAGAGATTGAAAGTGAGCTGGCTGAGCTCGTTAAACTGATCGCGAAACTCGAAGCCATTCTTGCCGACGAGAAAGAGATTCTGAAGGTTATCAAGACCGAGCTGCTGGAAATGAAAGAGAAATATGGCGACGAGCGTCGTTCCGTAATTATCAATCATGAGCTTGGTAAATTCAGTGACGAAGAGCTGATTCCTGAAGAAGATTCAGTCATCCTCCTGACGGGCGAGAACTACATCAAGCGTACCCTCGCGAGCGAATACCGTCGCCAGCACCGTGGAGGCAAGGGTAAGCGCGGCATGACCACAAAAGAGGAAGATATCATAGATCAGCTGGTTCCAGCGAGCACGCACGACTATTTGCTCTTCTTTACCAACAAGGGCCGCGTCTTCCGCTTAAAGGCGTATGAAGTCCCAGCGGCTGGTCTTGCGGCCAAGGGTGTTGCTGCCGTCAATCTGCTGCAGCTTCAACCCGAAGAGAAAATCACCTCTATCATCAAGCACGAAAAAGACGCCAATGATGACGGCTATCTCTTCATGGCAACCGTTAAGGGAACGATCAAGAAGACTCCGCTCAAAGATTATGCCAACATTCGCACGAACGGTCTGATCGCGATCAGGTTAGATGATGGCGATGAACTGCGCTGGATCAAGAAAACCACAGGTCAGAATGATGTTATTATATCAACATCAGCCGGACAAGCGGTACGTTTCAATGAAAAAGATGCCCGCCCGATGGGACGAGCCGCCCGGGGTGTCCGGGGCGCCCGTCTCCGGCCGAATGACTGGGTTGTAGGCATGGATATCGTCGTCGATGACGAACAGACACTGTTAGTCATCAGTGAAAAAGGATTTGGCAAAAAGACGAAAGTATCGAACTTCCCGAGCCACAAGCGAGGCGGAGTCGGTATCAAAGCGGCCGTCGTGACGGCCAAGACCGGTCCGATCATATCAGTCAAGACGATTGATCCGGATATGGCAGAGGCACTATTGATCTCAAAGAACGGCCAGACAATCCGGTTGAGCCTGAACGACATAAAGTTACTTGGTCGTACGACACAAGGTGTTACCATCATGCGTTTAGCTGACGGAGATAGCGTTTCCTCAATCGGCCTTATGCCCGAGAAGAAAGAAGACGAGGCGGAGTCGTAATGAATGTCGCGACGCCGTATCTCTTCGCGGTCGTCGTCGGCTGGTTATTGGCGCATATCGTTAAATACACCGTTGCACGCATAAAAGGTATTCGAGTCGATTTGACGCGCCACTTATTTATCTCTGGCGGCATGCCGAGTTCACACGCGGCAACATCGGTGGCGCTATGGACGGTTATCGGCCTGAAAAATGGTATTGATTCCGGCCTGTTCGGCTTGACGACCCTGTTCGTACTGATCGTCTGCTACGACGCGGTCAAAGTTCGACGTTCGAGCGGAGAACAGGGCGAGGCGATCAAGCAACTTATCAAAGAAACAGGCAGCAAGGTAAAGATACCCCGTATTGCCAAGGGCCACACCCCCCTTGAAGTCTTCGCCGGTGCGTTGTTAGGCGTTGCAATCGGATCTGTTGTCTTTTTCGCTACTAAGTAAATCAGTTTGCCCCTTGCAAAGAAATTTTTTATGACGTATGATGGATATCAGTCTGGTCGCCCAGGGAGTGGAAGTGAGGCGATACTCAACATCGAAATGCGAGTTGGACAGATGATTTCTGTACTTTGACAATTTAGTTGTGCAATATCATCGTCAGTCTATTTTATAGACGTATCGTAAGATACATCTTTTATGGAGAGTTTGATCCTGGCTCAGGATGAACGCTGGCGGAGTGCCTAACACATGCAAGTCGAGCGGCAGCGCGAGTAGTTTACTACTTGGCGGCGAGCGGCGGACGGCTGAGTAACGCGTGGGAACATGCCCCAAAGTGAGGGATAAGCACCGGAAACGGTGTCTAATACCGCATATGATCTTCGGATTAAAGGATTTATCCGCTTTGGGAGTGGCCCGCGTATGATTAGTTTGTTGGTGAGGTAATGGCTCACCAAGACTACGATCATTAGCTGGTCTGAGAGGATGATCAGCCAGACTGGGACTGAGACACGGCCCAGACTCCTACGGGAGGCAGCAGTGAGGAATCTTCCACAATGGGCGAAAGCCTGATGGAGCAACGCCGCGTGCAGGATGAAGGCCTTCGGGTTGTAAACTGCTTTTATAAGTGAAGAATATGACGGTAACTTATGAATAAGCACCGGCTAACTACGTGCCAGCAGCCGCGGTCATACGTAGGGTGCAAGCATTATCCGGAGTGACTGGGCGTAAAGAGTTGCGTAGGTGGTTTATTAAGTAGATAGTGAAAGCTGACGGCTCAACCGTACAGACTATTATCTAAACTGGTAAACTCGAGAATGGTAGAGGTAACTGGAATTTCTTGTGTAGGAGTGAAATCCGTAGATATAAGAAGGAACACCAATGGCGTAGGCAGGTTACTGGACCATTTCTGACACTGAGGCACGAAAGCGTGGGGAGCGAACGGGATTAGATACCCCGGTAGTCCACGCCGTAAACGATGGATACTAGCTGTTGGAGGTATCGACCCCTCCAGTAGCGAAGCTAACGCGTTAAGTATCCCGCCTGTGGAGTACGGTCGCAAGACTAAAACATAAAGGAATTGACGGGGACCCGCACAAGCGGTGGATCGTGTTCTTTAATTCGATGATAAACGAAGAACCTTACCAGGGCTTGACATCCAGGGAAGCACTACGAAAGTAGAGTGTGCCTTTTGGAACCCTGTGACAGATGATGCATGGCCGTCGTCAGCTCGTGTCGTGAGATGTTTGGTTAAGTCCATCAACGAGCGCAACCCTTGTGAATAGTTGTATTTTTCTATTCAGACTGCCCCGGCAACGGGGAGGAAGGAGGGGATGATGTCAGGTCAGTATTTCCCTTACGTCCTGGGCTAGAAACGCAATACAATGGCGAGTACAATGCGCAGCGAAGCGGCAACGTGAAGCAAATCGCATCAAAGCTCGTCCCAGTTCGGATTAGGGGCTGAAACTCGCCCCTATGAAGTCGGAATCGCTAGTAATCGCAGATCAGCAAGCTGCGGTGAATACGTTCCCGGGTCTTGTACACACCGCCCGTCAAACCATGAAAGTGACCAACACCCGAAGTCCGATTCGTCGGCCTAAGGTGGGGGGCATGATTGGGGTTAAGTCGTAACAAGGTATCCGTACCGGAAGGTGCGGATGGATTACCTCCTTTCTAGGGAGAATTACGCCAGTGTATCGAGTAATCATACACTGATAGCTAGGTCGGTCTTTTTGGTAAGCCGAGCTTACTTACCAATGTCGTTCCAGTTTACTGGAACAAGACGAAGTTCAAAAAAATCTCAATATACGACTGACGATGATACGGTTTGCACTACTAAGTTGTGAAAATAAACTACCCTCGGTATTTGCCGAGGGTAGTTTTGTTATAACTTTTTGCGCTTTACTTTTTGCGTCGCTTGAAGCAGCACAAACTTTACCTTATGAATAGGTAATACGAACTCTCCTAGCAACTCAACAGCTTGCCCAGTGCCAAACTTCGCCTTAAATTCGTAGATGCCGTACCCCTCGGCGTTCGGGTCGTCTAATTTACCCTCAATACCATAGAAATTATAGCGTTTATAGCCTTTTTCAATCGAGTATTTAATCATGTGGTCGTGCAGTAGATACGAGCCACGGTACCGCGCGTAGTCAACAACAGCACCACCGAGGAATGATACCACTTCGTTATTTGATTCAATAAAGAGAATACCTGCAACAGGGGTCGTTTTGTCTAGTTCGACAATAAGAAACTGTGCGTTATCGCCAAAATGGTCATAGAGTGAGTAGAAATAATCGTCGCTACGACTCGTGAAATGTCGCCGTTCGGCGGTGTGTTTCATGATGTCCAGGAAGAGAGGGAGATCGTCACGCTTTAGGCGGCGAATAGTAAGGCCTTTGTCATGGTTTTTAATGTAGCGGCGATGACGTTTTGCGTAGCTGTCTCGGTAGTTTTCTGGCGTCAGGCCTTGCAGGTCTTTGACAAAAATCCAACGAATATTCCCACGAATACCAACGGCACTGGCATTAATGCGGCCAGAGTACTGCCAACCGAGCTTTGTCAGGGCTTTTCGGGCCGCTTCGCTGTATTCGATATACGGACTAATGGTGACGTATGCGCAACCGTGCGCCCGTAGGAAGCGTTGCAATTCATCAGTAAAGAAGGCGAGGAGCGCGTCATTTGTATAGTCCAGCAGTGGACCACTGGTAATGTCGGCCGATGTGATGCGCCCGGCAATAATGCTGACTTGGGCGCCAGCGACAACAGTCTTACCTTGGTACACGGCGACGTAGCGGATGTCGCGTCCATTGTCGGCGCGTACCTCTGCCATAGGGATACTTTGGGCAAACGACCCCTGTGGGTGCGAGGCGAAAAACGTGGCGAGGTCTTTACTCGAGACCTCTCGAAAAGCATAACTCATGCCGCCGACCCTCGACGGAGCTTACTGCTGGCGCGGTCGATACCCCGTTTCGCGACACCTGCAGCGCGGCGCCCATAAAATTGTACTGGACGAATTATTTTCACGAAGCCACCCGTATATTCTTCAATAAAGCCTTTAAATCCTGCCTTATAAACCAGCAATGGGTTATGGTCAAAATGCCCAGAAATACCATAAAAATTATAACGATACTGCTTTTGTTGTATTTCTTGCAACATTACATAATGCTGCAGGTAGTGACCCCCGTAGAGGTGGCGATAGTTGGTGTCTGTTCCCGATATAAAATAAACCGTTTCGTTATGATGGTGGATAAAAGCGGCACCCGAAAGTGGGGTGGTATCGTCGTAGTACACAACAAGAAATTCAACCGTATCGCCAAACTCGGTGTAAAGGTGCTGGTAGTAACTCAGTGGCCTGCCGAGGACGCCATTTTTGTCGTTCGACGCATCAATTAGGTCTTTAATAATGGAAAGTTCATCATACTTTAATTTCTTTACCAAATACCGTGAGTGGTCGAGCTTTTTAATAATCTGCCGAGTGGTTTGTCGATACGACATAAGAAGGTCATCTTCGGTAGATATGCCAGACAGGTCTTTGACATAGACCCAGCGGTTTGCAGAGTGGTCGTATTCAACAGAAAACCCTTTATGGGTGAAACCGGCCGCCTTGAGGATAGCAAGTGCTGCGGTGTGTGGACCATCGGTAACTGCACCGCTACTGTCACGTAGCTGGTACACACTATAGGGGTAGACTTGCAGGGAAATGCCCCCGATAGACTTTGTGTAGTCTGTTAAGGCGATCAAGAAAGCCTGTGCTACCCCGGGGGTGGCGAAATCGACCAAAGGACCCATTGTCACCTCGTAGCGGCCAGCCTTGCCCGCCAAGAGAGCCGCACCGGTTAAGGAGTCGTCATGAAACGACCCTAGAAGGTGAACGTCCCAGCCAAGCTTTTCGCGAAAGGTGGCCATAGTTGAGGTTTGGTGCCAGTTGCCTTGGGGGTGCTGAAGTGCGAAATCGTCGAACTGTTTATGTGATAGCTTTTTCAGCTTATGCATAGTATAAATTATAGCATGCCCCTTGATTATCGGGGGGTTTTACGTTAAAATACCAAGAGTTCTGTACGAATGGGGCAATAGCTCAGTTGGCTAGAGCACCTGCTTTGCAAGCAGGGGGTCCAGGGTTCGAGTCCCTGTTGCTCCACCACATTTATGGGGTGAACAAGGCGAAAGTCTTGCGCACTCCACCAGAACTGATTTTTGTTCCAGGCCTATGGCGCCAAAAACGCCAGGCTAACGAGCGGAAAACACCACGGATTCGTGGGCGATTAGCTCAGCTGGTTAGAGCGCGTCACTGATAATGACGAGGTCGGAGGTTCAAGTCCCTCATCGCCCACCACTCCGTGGTGTTTTTTATTTATAGAGTTTTCTCGCGCACGGAACTCTTGGGGCGGTAGGCTACCCGCGGTCGTCGCGAGCGAGTGCGCGCACGATGAATGCTCCGCCGACAAGCAGTCCAAGTACGGTGCTCGTTGCAAGAACAGTATGCGCAGGTGTTGCGAGGACGCTTAGAAGTCCAGTGTTTGGTACGCCAGGAGCGTGAGGATTATTCGGGTTAGGTGTACCACCAGGGGTGCTAGGGGTATCGTAGGTAAAGATGGCACTGTTCGAGCCGCTGGTGAGGATAAGCGAGTGCATCGCTGGGGTAAGGTCAGGGTCATTGCCCGGAGCTGTGACAGAGAGCGATTCGCCGCTGTAGTAGTATGCGTCAAGGTCACCGGTTGGGTTTTCGCTGACGAGGTAACTCGTCAGAGGGGTGCTGTCGGACAGCTCTCCGACAGTCGTACTTGTTGCCGTGCCACCACCTGCAGTTGCATGGGTGACGGTCAGCTGTGCCGGGTTAATAAGGTAGCCGCCCATAGCGTAGTCTGTTCCTTCACCGTTAGGGTCGCTTGGTGGGCAGGTGAAGCTTGCGAGGGGGGTGCCGTTCGGTGCGTAGACGGGGAGGTAGCGGATGCTGCTAAAATCAGAGTAAGTATAGGTGGCCATGTCGAACCCAATACCCGCTCCACAAAAAACGTTACCCCCGATTGTCGGCGAGCTTAAGAGAGTGACGCTCTGAAGCTGTGAATACTCAAAGACACCACCACCAATAGTAGTGAGGCTTGCAGGTAGTGTTAGGTGGGGTATAGAAATTCTGCCGAACGAACCCTCATCTATAACAAGAGCCCCAGACGATTGAAAAATGAGTGAAGTGGCGACAAGACGTTCGAAAGAACTACTGAGGATAGTGGTTGTTCCACCGGAGACGAGACTTACTGAACTCGCAAGAGCATCATAAAAGCTCCCGTTACTTATCTGCAGGCCAGTACCACCATTGAGTGTGATAGTCGCAGGTTGCGAACCTGACTGGCCGGCGTTGCTGAACGCGGTCTCGACAGTGAGTAGTCCACCAGCAGCGATAGAGGCCTGCTCGAGGTATTCTGTGTACCCTAAGCCACCGTTGCGAATTTCGACATCACCACCGGCGCTAATGTTGACGTCCTTAAGTGATGTCGATTGAAAGGCGCTACTGGTAATAGCAACATTTCCAGGAGTTTGTATGGTCAGTGACTCGAGAGCAGGGACATTCGAGCTAAAACTACCGTTTGTGACCGTGACGTCTCCTGTGGCGGTGAGAGAGACGGTTTCAAGTAGAAGTGCGCCAATAAATGCTCCATCGGAGATGGTAATAGTTCCGTTAGTGTTGAGGGCGAACGAGGTGATACCGAGACCGCTGAACGACTGGCTTCCGCTGATTGAAACGTTGCCCGCGAGGCCAGGGAGGTTGATTGTCGTGAGGTCGGCCATATTACAGAGGCCGTCGCCAGTGACGGTGAGGCCAGCCGGTGCCGAGATGGTCACTGTGGTAAGGTCGGTGATATCACAGACGGAAGAGTTCTGAATGAGCAGAAGGCCTGTTTGTGCGGCAAGTGAAAGGTTCGTCATTGCTTCAAGTCGACTCAGTGCGCTCGAGGTGACGGTGAGTGTTGTGCCGGCCTGCAGGTCAACAGACTTGATCGCCATGCGAGGGCCAAATGAGGTGTACATACTCGCAGAGAGAGTCAGCGATTGACCGGAGGTAGCAGTGAAGCTATCTATATGTGAGGTAAATGAGCCACCGCTAATGGCGATGTTGGTATCAGAGTGAACGGTGACATCTCCTAGGGTCGTGCCACTAAAGGCACCTGCCGTCACAGACAAGTCGCCCCCGGAGGTGATAGAGAGCGTACTAATACTCACAGTGCCCGCCGTGCTTGTCGGTATGTCTATTGTTCCATCGGCACTAATAGTGAGTGAGGTGAGCGCACCAGTAGCACTTTCGTGGTAGGTCAGGTCGCCGCCAGAGTGAATAGAGACGGCACCAGTGATACCGTCACCAAAGGCACCGCTACCAATTAAAAGGTCGCCAGTGGTACTCAGTGACAGGCTGCTAAGGGAAACACCAGATTGGTTGAGTGCACCCGACTCAATTTCGGTAATGGTATTTGGCAGCGTGAGCCCTGTAACAGTGTCGTCGTAAAAGATACCCGAGCCAATAATTTGTACAGTTTCACCGCCAACAGTTGAGGGGATGGTCACATTGGCGAGACAATCGGGGTCACTCCCTACATTGTAAGCGACGATTTTATTGACATTGCCAGGATCCATAGTGAAGCACGACTCTGGAACAAAAGCAGCCGCGGCGGGGCGCTGCGAGAGCGAATGTCCAACAATACCCGTGGTAATGGTCAAAAGAGCGGCAAGGCCGATCAGCCCTGACTTTATATAGGTATTGTTTTTAGAAGGGGTCATGCGCATCCCGAACTCCTTTGACTGGTTATGGGTATTGTTTATTTTTGAACGACGTTTTTTTGCCGCCGCTATGTATAAGCATAAGTATAAGAAACTCTCTGTAAAAAGGCAAGTAAAGATACTTGTCATTTATACCTGAGTGAGGTATAATGAAATGTAATAGGCTACGTACAGCGAGGTACCTCTAGCAACAACCATATTGGCGGTTCAATAAGCCGCACAATCACTGGTTTCAACCCGGCCAGGACAAATGCGAGGTCCAAAGCGCCCTACAATCTAAATAATCTTCGAAAAAACACTTGTAAACAACCCTTCAGAGTGGTATTATCGAAAAGTTGTTCAAAAAATGAACTTGAGTGCAGACGACGCACACTACGGTGTTCGAAAATGTGCGCTCAAAGGTTTTGAGTCACGGGACGTTAACAATTCAACTAATGTAAGAAACGATATCGTTTCATTAATGAAAATTAGTGAAACAATTATTTATAAATTGACGGTCACGAGTGGTTTTTAACAATTACTCGTTAAGTCAATGCATAAAAAGGTACTCAAGGGCACAAAATGGATGCCTAGACGTATATTACCGATGAAGGACGTGGTAAACTGCGATAAGCTTCGGGTAGCTGTTATCAAGCTATTATCCGGAGATTTCCGAATGGGGAAACCCAGCACGAGTCATGTCGTGTTATCTCTATCTGAATAAAATAGGATAGTTGAAGGGAACCAACTGAACTGAAACATCTTAGTAGGTTGAGGAAAAGAAAGTAAATAACGATGGCGGGAGTAGTGGCGAGCGAAACCGTTAGAGCCCAAACCTTACATGTTCTCATTTTTAATGAGTATGGCTGATAGGCCAATGCATGCAGGGGGTTGTGATTTTACACGAGACCAAGTAACAGACCTCGATTTTATCGAGTCCTGTTATTTGCGACCAACGGCTATCACCGAGTGGATAAGGTAAAAAATCATGTTGTTAGCAGAATAGTTTGAATGACTAATCAAAGAGCGTGAAAATCGCGTACGCGAAAACAACATTGACCTTATACGTGTTTTATCGAGTAGGGCGGGGCACGAGAAACCCTGTCTGAATCCGGCTGGACCACCAGCCAAGGCTAAATATAATATACGATCGATAGTGAACTAGTACAGTGATGGAAAGGTGAAAAGAACCCCGGGAGGGGAGTGAAATAGATCCTGAAATTTTGTGCCTACAAGGAGTCGGAGCCCCTCGGGGTGACGGCGTGCTTTTTGTAGAACGATCCAGCGAGTTAATTTCTTGTGCAAGGTTAAGTCAAGTGACGGAGCCACAGTGAAAGCGAGCCTGAATAGGGCGATTAAGTACAAGGGATTAGACCCGAAACCGGGTGACCTAACCATGAGCAGGTTGAAGCGACAGTAACATGTCGTGAAGGACCGAACCGTAGTCCGCAGCAAAGGGCCCGGATGACTTGTGGTTAGAGGTGAAATGCCAATCGAACTCGGAGATAGCTGGTTCTCCTCGAAATAGCTTTAGGGCTAGCGTCATGTAGTAGCATTTGGGGGTAGAGCTCTGTAAAGGACTGGGGCTGGCAACGGTACCCACCCTTAACAAACTACGAATACCAAATGTGTAATCATGGCAGTTAGAACGTCGGGGCTAAGCTCGACGCTCGAAAGGGAAACAGCCCAGACCATCGTCTAAGGTCCCTAAATTAACACTCAGTGGGAAACAAGGTGAGATTTCTTAAACAGCTAGGATGTTGGCTTAGAAGCAGCCATTCATTTAAAGAGTGCGTAACAGCTCACTAGTCAAGAGATCTTGCGTGGAAAATGTAACGGGGCTAAAGTGTTATACCGAAGACATGGATTTGCAATTTATTGCAAGTGGTAGAGGAGCGTTCCTATCAGCAGTGAAGTCAGACTGTAAAGTACTGGTGGAGCGGTAGGAAGTGAGAATGCTGGAATGAGTAACCATAAGATAGGTGAGAATCCTATCGGCCGTAAGAGCAAGGTTTCCTGGGCCACTGTAATAGTCCCAGGGTTAGTCGGGCCTAAGCCGAGGCGCATAGCGTAGGCGATGGACACCAGGTTAATATTCCTGGACCGGTTATAATTTGTACACTGTTCACGGTGAGATATTTGAAGCGGATTCATGGTATGTATCCGTCCAACCTAGCGGGAACGCAAAGGGAGTGAGAGTTGATCTTCGGATTAACGATTTCAGAAAAGGCACTGGCAAGAAAAGCAGATGTACGTGTGATTATAGCCGCCCGTACCGCAAACCAACACAGGTGCTCGAGTCGAGTAGACTCAGGCTTACGAGAGAACCTTCGCTAAGGAACTCGGCAATACAGCGACCGT
>CAZVUH010000005.1:0-5744 GCA_964629565.1 uncultured Candidatus Saccharibacteria bacterium
ATAATCATTGCGTAATCTGTTTTCTTCATGGCTTTATCGTCTCATTCTTTAGTTCTAGGCTCACGGCTGGTTGGTAATATGCGGCTGCAGATACCGTCAGTGTCGCTCCGGAATCAGATATTTCAAGTTTTGAATTAAGAATCTTCACAGCCCGGATAGATCGCTCCAAATTTCGTAGAACCTGGTCAAGTTTCTGTGTCGCAGAGGTGTTGCCAGAGCTGTCTGCGCTGAGCTTCATATCAAATGCGATCGTGGAGTCGCTGTCACCGGCGCCATCGATCGAGACATCACCGCCGACATCGGCGAAGTTCAGTGTCTCAAGATCGACTCCTGGTACATTGATCAACTCTTTTTGTAGAGATGCACCGAGTGCCGGTATGTTCTTCTCATCGGGTAGTGCATCCAGAATGACACGGATCGTTTGTTCGTCTGAAAAAGCCTTGGCTGAAGCAAGCGCAGGATCCGTATTAAGAACACGCACATTCTGGCGCAGCTGATCAACGGCTGCGTTGTTATCTTTAAGGGTTTTGATCGTCTTGTTCTCAGCAGTAAGAATCTTATTGTTGAAGGCCGCTTTGCGCACCATGAACAGTGAGCTGACTCCAGCGGCACCGAGGATGACAGAGGCACCGATGATCCACATGAACATCAGACGGTTCGCTTTGGCGATTTGTTGGCGCTTAACGAGCGCTGCGTCTTTTTTTGCCATTACTTTTCTTCCTCTTCAATCGGTTTCGCTTTACTGGTGAATAAGCTCTCTGGAATGTCGACGTATGAGTCGGTCACGTTCGTGTACTTCAAATCGCCTACCTTGGCCTTCTCTGAGCTAACAGCGAACAGCTCAGGCGCATACGTGAACGTCAGTGTAAAACTAAGTACCTTGCGGCCGGTCGTATCACGTCCATAGCCCACCCCCTCAAAGACGACATCTGACGCCAGTGGAATGGTCGTTTCTTCACCACCATCAGACGGTGTGTAGGCGAACTTGGCGGCTGTTATCGTCTTACTGTACGTCTCAAGGGCTCGATAACCACCCTGTGACTGGGCCTCGATTTTTATCTGAGCAGCGTCTGTATCGATACTAACCGTAGAGACGGCGATATTGTTCGGTGACGGTGGGTTTGTCGCCCGTAAGACATCGAAGATACGTGACGTGATAGCCTTCGAATCATGCGACTCGGATATCTTCTGAACTTGGTTCTGAAGAGTTAAAATCTTTGGCAAATCTTCCACTTGGTTTAATTTATCACTCTCTTGCCTGATTCCCTTTTCTGCATTTGACATCAGTAAACCTTGTGCACCAAAGACATAAAGCCCCAATAGGACAGTGACCGCTACAGCCGCGATGGTCGCGATGATACAGATAGACACGACGAGAGTCCGGATTTTTTGAGCCTGGATGAGTTCTTTCTTAACATCTGGAACGAGATTGACTTCTATCATACCTTGTTCTCCCTCATTGCAAGGCCAACAACGGTTGCGAATTCGTAAGACACCGGCGCCAGCTGTTGACGATCGCGCTCAGAAACAGTGACATATTGCCATGGGTTACCTGCTTCGACTCTGATTCCCGTCTTACTAGCGATATAATCTCCCAGGTGCGGTACGACGGCACTAAAGCCGGACAGGATGATACCGCCAACCGGTATATTCGGATAGCGTGTCTGGAAAAACTTGATCGACTTTGTAAGCTCAGCCGTAAAGCCGTCTAGAATCGCGTCAAGTGCCCGAGGCACGACACCGTCAAGCTTGTCCGGAGACAGGCCGAATTTCAAGATAAACTGGCGTGCCTGATCCTCTTGGACGCTTAGGCTCTGAGTAGCGGTTTTCGAGAGCGTTTGAAGACCGGTCGGAATAGTTCGGACCAATCGTGGATTGCCACCGAAGACAACGGCGATATCGGTCGAGTGCTCACCCATGTCGACAATCAAGCGGCCGTCCTGTACTCCTGGAGACAAGAGTGATCGAATCATAGCGAGCGGATCAGGTTCTGCAGCGATAACATTGAATCCGACAGCTTCAACGAGCTCCAGCCGTTCTTCCGCATAAGATTTCGCCGTACTTGCAAGCAGGACTTCCTGCATCTTTGGATCGTGCGCTGATTGACCAAGTAAAGACCAGTCAACCTGTGCATCGTCGACCGCCATCGGAATATATTGATCTATTTGATACTTTATAGAGTTCTTGAGTTCCGCTTCTGCCATCGTTGGCACATCGATAACGGTCGTGAATGTCTTTTGTGACGGCAGACCGATAGCCACATTTTTGGTATGAATACCGCTTTGCCCCACGGCGGTCATAATAATCTCGCCCAGCTTCCGACGCGACTCATCCGAGTCGGCCGCAGTTAACTTACTGTCTACCGGTGCATAACCAAAATGCTGCAGCGTCCAGCCGCCCTGTCCGCTCTTACCCAATTGGACGACACGAATAGCATTCGTGCCTATGTCCAGTGCAAAGAAGTCGCCCACGCTTTGTATGATTGCCATATTACCCCTTATTATACATAAGCATTACCAGTAATGGAACAACAATTTTTATTGTTCTTAGAAACGAGGTGCTTCTTCGGTCACATAGGTGGTTTTGACACGGTCGGCCTGATTCGTGAAATCGAATGCCCATAGGTATGTTGTCGGGGTGAGGCGAAAGGTCTCGGCGGGTTCTTCAGGGTTCGTCTTTGTCGCTCCGGCCGTTCGATACACATGCAGCGCATTGGCTGAAACCGGGCCATTCACTACTAGTGGCTGGTTACAAATATTGGCTGTAAGATTACCGGCTGGCTTGTCAGAACACGTATTGATAGTACCTGAAGCCAACAACCATGCATCAATCCGCTTCACACCACTGCGTATATTGATATTATCCGCTACGATGACCACCTGGGGTATATCGCCTATGTTCGTTACGGAGCCACCCGTATCATAGGTAATGTCACCTGTAATCGTCACTGTACCGCTCGCCTTAACGATGAAAGTGCCTTTGAGCGGAATTGAGCTGGCGTTAATCGTCACGTTCGTCCCGGCGTTGATAATTTTCACACCGGTTCCAGACAACGTTAATGGTGAACTGGCGGTCTGGGTCTGCGGCTGGTCCATAAAATAGTCATGAACTGAGCTGAATGTACCGAGCGTAAAGTTACCGAGTGTAGGAGTATTGGCAAATGTCAGCTTGCTCCAGGCTGCCGACGGACCGTTCAGTCCGTTACGAAGTCCGGCGCCTGATGAGATCGCATTACCGGAAGTTGCCGGATCACCGTTCTGTCCGACCGAGAAGACGCCGTAGTCTACCCAACTGCCATAGGTCTTCGAGTTAATATTGCTCGTACTGGTGCTGACAGTGCCATGAACCTTTAGGTCACCGTCAAGCACATGGAGCTTCGGTTTCTTGGCGACAATGACACAAATCATATTCGAGTGACGCCAGTCCGAGCCTCCAGCGACACCCGGCCGGTTCTTCCACGGGCTGATCGAGAGCACGTAGCAGACCTTCGCACCCGGATCAAGTGGTGGGATATTCTGCGTCAGTTGAGAAGCATTCGGTTGTGTCGTACCGGTAGGAAATACTCTACTTCCCGAGCCGTTGCTGCCCGGTACTACCGTACAAGAAGCACGATTTGATGAGCTGAAGTACCCGCAGGCATCACCACCAGATGTGCCACCGGTTACGGATGGGTTCGTGCCTGGGTCATAGATCAGCCGACGAACCTCCCACTGCACTGTCTGACTTTGGGTCGGCCCGAGGTTATTTACACTCGGATTGATATCAAGCGGTGTATCGACTTCCGACGGGGTATTCGGATTCGTTGCGACACTTGGAATCAATTCATAGTCATAAGGTACCATCTGGCAATCAGAAGGATCGCTGCTGTTCACAGTACTATTTGGAGAATCGTTCCAAGCTAGCCGCTGAGATGGTGTGGCGGATATATACTGACACAGATTCTTCCCGGCATCAGCAGATGTTACCGTATAAACATTCGTGAATGTCTTCCTGTTGGTGGCTCCCACCTGCCAATTTTTAGCTATACTCCCAGAATTGTATGTCGTCTCCGTATTAGGAGTTGCGGGGGTATGCTGCACATTCCAACCCACGGCTGCCGAGGTCCAGTCTGGCCCGCTATTCGTCAATGTGTGTGTCCAGGTAATATTCTGGCCAGGCCTTGGGCCGTATGCGTCTCCCTGAGCGGTCTTTGAGGTTGAAGCGGCAACCTGCCACTTCTGCCATGCGGTAGCACAGTCTTGGGCAGATCCTAGGGCGCTGCCGTTGTTCCATGCGCGCGGATCCACGACCGTCCGTTGACATACCTGCTTACCGTCATCTCCTTGGCTTGGGGTCCATGTATCCGTCTTTGCGCCGAAATTCGTTCCGTTATTCCAGCCCGAGCCTTTGTTCCAGCTGCCGCGATTATTCCAGCCGCCTCCATTGACGCTGCGTTGCATGGTCATCGTGACAGTTTTATCTGTGTCGTCTGGTCCATTGTTATGCGCATTACTCGTGTAAGTCACCGTATCGCCCGGACGCGGATGAGCAGCCGACACACTGCTGGCTGGTGTGATTGTCCATTGAGGTGGAGTTGGTAAATCTCTATAGCTATGAAGTACCATGTTTCCACATGGCGTCTCGATTTCAGCAATAAGATTACCCGAACCATCACGAATTCGAATTACCTCACGACCAACGTTCCGGTGATCACCATAAAAAACGTTCTTCTTGTCATCATCGTAATATGAGGTATCCCCCACACTTGAGTCCCAGCCTCGCCAAAAAGAGACTCCAGGTAGGCGCATACGCATCTCCCAGTCATCGCGGGCGGCATTACTTGGCCATGCCCTCGTACCACCTCTCATGCTCTGCATAGTGAAGGCCGCACCGACTCTGTCGTGCGTCCCACCATTGTTGAACCTACCCAGAACATAGTTAATAAAGTCATTCTTAGTATTAACACTGCCAGGAATTGCTGTACCTCCACCACTACTGTTCCTTCCAGTGAATATATCGTTCGTACCATAATCACCGTAACCAGATTCGCCACAATTAGAAGTTCCGACGACAGGTCCTGCTGTCGTGTTGAAGTAGCAAGGCCCTGTGACAGCATAGCTATTGTCTCCGGTAAATAACAATGCGCAGCCAAATGCAACAATGAAAGCGGCAATACAAAGCCTTAATTTTGTCATAGTTTTGCCTCCGCAGCTTCTTTCAAAATACGATAGTCGTTATATGTCGAATTAGCAGACGCGCTAGCCGGTTTATCAGTTCGCTGCATCGCAAGTTCATAATACTTAACAGCGTTCTTGTAATCTTTTTTCTCTTCGTAAATATGAGCAATCAAGCCCGCGCTGGCATCTGTCGGTTCAAGCTTCTCGATTTCCAAAGCGTTACTTAGTGCCTTGTCGTACTGCTTGGAGTTAATGTAGTAATCTCCGTAGTCATACATCAAAGCAACTTTTTTCTTTGTGTCGGTCGCCTTGTCGATTTGCGCCTTGAGTTTGTCTTGCGCCTGCTGATCGGCTTGACTAAGAGGTGCGACGGGAGATTCGGGCTGACTCTTTCCCATGTTCCATATATAGAACCCTGCCGCGGCAGCAACCACGATGATGAGTGCCGTGGCGAGTATTAGAAGTTGTTTTTTACTACCCTCTTGCTTGTTCAACATGTGCGCACTTTCATATCTATTGGTTTAAACATTAGCCTTATGAGTAACATCATACCATAGTCCGGAGGGGTTTTTGGCAAATTTAGAATCG
>CAZVUH010000005.1:5844-8388 GCA_964629565.1 uncultured Candidatus Saccharibacteria bacterium
TGTATCTTGATATCTTTCGCCACGATGACAACTTGAGGTATATCTTTCGCCATCGTGATGCTACCTGCGGTGTCATAATGTATATCACCTGCTATCGTGACGGTGCCCGTAGCCTTGACGATGAAAGTACCGCCGATCGGAATAGTACTGGCTTGTATCGTGATGTCGGTGCCGGCATCAATGACATGTCTTCCAGGTCCACTGAGAGTCAGCGATGGACCAGCCGTCTGGGTTGGTGCCAGATTCGCGAAATAATCATGCGCCGAGCTGAATGTACCGAGTGTGAAATTACCAAGTGCTGGCGTATTAGCGAAGGTCAACTTGCTCCAATCGGTCGACAGATTGCTCGTATTGCCGCCGCGCAACCCTCCGCCCGAAGCAGTCAGTTTGTTAAGGCTTGTCGAGAAAACTCCATAATCCACCCAACTGCCATATGTCTGGCCGTTGATACGACTGGTACTGGTCGTGATGGAACCTTGTACCCGCAAGTCACCGTCGAGTACATGAAGTTTCGGCTTTTTGGCGACGGCAGCACACGCCAGATCGGAGTAGCGCCAGTTCGAACCGCCGGATTGCCCTGGACGAACTTTCCATGGCTTCACGGAAAGTACGAAACAAATCTTTGAACCGGCCGCTATATTACCTACCGTACGATTTCTGTCCGGGAGATTCGTCACTGCCGGACTGGCACTGAATGACTGATGATCACCGCTGACAAGCGTACAGTTTGCGGCGGCCGAAAAGTACGCACAAGCAGCTGAGTTCGACGTCGCACCACTGGCCGGTGTGGGATTGACCCCCGGTGCGAACACAAGTTGATGCAGTCGCCACGCCGTATCTTTGCTGCGGGTCGGGCCATCATTCTTGACCGACGAGGAAGCGGTTACCTGCTGACCTGCTTCAACGGTATTGTCCGAAATACCGACCGACGGGGTCAGTTCATAATCATTGGCGCACTGCGTATGCCAATAGACCCCGTCAAATGGTAACGAGTACTGAACAGTATTGTTGTAATAGACGTTTGATAGCACGAGCTTGTATTTATAGTTCGGCCTTGCGGTGAACTCCACCCACTGCGATGCGTTGTCGAGTTCACCTGGCGTCCAAACGGTTTTAGGATTATTGAACGAGCCATTGTTTTTAGCCGTAAAGGGCACTAGGACTTCCGGATCACTCCCTTTATGGCCATAAAGCCGAACAGTTATATTGCCGCCCTCCTGGGCACCGCTGCCACCACCATTATCAAGATCGTAGAACGACATACGCTTCGTAACATTACTCGTCACATCACAGCTCGATCCAAACGGAATCGTGTAATTATTATTCTTCGGATCGTCACTATCATGGCGGACCATCGTCACATCGTAGCCGTTACCACCCGCTACTGTTGAGATGTACTTCGCTCCGCTGCCACTGATATTCAACCGAAAGCCGTCGACAATCCCGTCCCACTCACCGCCGTACAGGTCGTTGTGCGTCGCAGTAATTCGTACGCGATAAAGACCGGTGTCCGCATCGTAGTTTAATGCGGATGCGGGAATGGTAATCTGCCGATTATTATTACCGTTCTTGCCATTGGCGTTCCTGTTGAACCGATCACATCCGCCCGCTTTGCGCACCAGACCGTCGTAAGCCGTACCGCCGACCGTGAAATGCGTTGCGACACTCCCCCACTTTGGGTTGTGACTAAAGGCCTCATTCGGATAAGTCTTGGGGTACGCATAGTCAAGCCCTGGTGATGCCGGACAGTAGTCGAAACTCGTCACAGCCAAGGTCTTGTTCGTGGTGTTATCGGTGAAATACGCGTACACGTCAACTTTCGAATTGCGGACATACTCGGTTTGTCCAACCGTCAGGTCAATCGTTTTGTTACCGACATAGTTTGACGGAAAAAAAGATGTCGAATAAGCACCGGCCGTCGGAGACGCGAAAATGGCCATAAAAGCACAGACCAACACCCCTAGGCCAGACCACTTCAAACCGCGATATTTCATCGTACGCTCCGTAGATCAAGTTTGGCATCAAGTCTCGCAAGCTCATCTTTGCGCGTGGCTTCATCCAGTGTCGCGTCTTCTGCTATCTGCCTCCGCTCCTTCTTCAGGAAGGCAGTCCCTAGTGTCACATTACCAGTTTCGTCAGCGGCCAATGCTGCCGAGTCGTAGAACTGAGCCGTCTTTGGCGTATCCGCATACCTCTTCTCAATGAATTGATAGACTTCTAACGCCTTGTCGGACCGGCCGGCTGCAGATAATGCCGCCGCAGCTGTCACTGCCTGCTGCTCATTGTCGAATGTATGTTCATCTATTTTCTGATTCTCTAGTGTCTTAATATCGAGACCGGTGTCCGTTTTTAAACTGTCTGCGATTTCCGGCTCTCCAAGACCGCTATAGTCATGGTTTGGAGCCGATTGTGTCGTGGGATCTGGCTCGGCCGGTGCGTGAGTCGTCAGACGCCAGTCAAACAAGAGTCCAAGAAGGACCAGAGACCCAGCCAAACTGACTCCGAGAATGATGACGAAAATCTTACGATGCACAGATGGATTAG
>CAZVUH010000005.1:8488-22621 GCA_964629565.1 uncultured Candidatus Saccharibacteria bacterium
GCCAAACTGACTCCGAGAATGATGACGAAAATCTTACGATGCACAGATGGATTAGTCATTACCGCTTATGGTATCACTTTTCACCTGCCCCGACAACAAAGCTGGACATTCCTTTTACCCCTGTTATAATAAGGTCAGTTTATGAGTCTTTCTATCGGAATCGTCGGACTGCCAAACGTCGGGAAATCGACGCTTTTTAACGCGCTCACCGATGCTGATATCCTGGCAGCCAATTATCCGTTCGCTACCATCGAGCCGAACACCGGCATCGTGCCCGTTCCCGATGCCCGACTTCAGATACTGCAAAAAATGTATTCAGCTGAAAAAGTCATCCCGGCAACGGTCACATTCGTCGATATCGCCGGCTTGGTTGCGGGGGCATCCAAAGGTGAAGGCCTCGGCAACAAATTCCTTGCTAACATCCGGCAGTGCGATGCCATCGTCCATGTCGTGCGGGCCTTTGAAAATAGCGACATCCTCCGCCATGACGAGAGTGTTGTCGATCCGAAGGCGGATATTGAGATCATCAATACCGAGCTCATCCTGGCGGATATACAGACCATCGAAAACCGCTTGCCGAAACTTCAGAAAGAAGCCAAGGCAAAGCCGGTGGCTCGCGAACAAATGACGTATCTAGAGTCGCTCCTCCGGCACCTCGAAGCCGGCACGCCGCTTTCCGCCCTGCCCTCGCTCGATGGTGATGCCATTGCCGACCTTCATCTGCTGACGGCTAAGCCGGTCATTTACGCTTTCAATGTCGACGAAGCCGCCCTGACGGATGATAGCCGCCGCCAGGCCCTGACTTCGCTCGTTGCTCCCGCCCGTACAATTTTTGTATGCGCCAAGATAGAGGAAGAAATAAAAGACCTGCCCGAAGAAGATGCGCTTGAACTGCTCGAAGCGTATGGCGTCGCCGAAACCGGTCTTAACCAGCTCATCAAAGCAGCCTACGAGACACTTGGCTTACAAAGCTATCTGACCGCCGGTCCAAAAGAAGTCCGTGCCTGGACAATCCATCAGGGTAATACGGCGCCACAAGCCGCCGGTGTCATCCATACCGATTTTGAACGTGGTTTCATCGCAGCCCAGGTCGTCGACTACGATGACCTCATCGCAGCCGGATCAGAGACGGCCGCAAAAGCTGCCGGTAAAGTTCGGACCGAAGGAAAAGACTACGTCATGCAACCCGGTGATATCGTTGAATTTCGCTTTAACGTGTAGGTTTCAACAGATAAAATCGTTCGCGGTTACCCTTGCTGCCGGCGATTTCGCTATCCTTTTTGTCTATCACAATGAAATATTGTTTCACCCAAATCTCAAACTCTTTCAGGATTTGACGTCGGACTGAATCATTCTTTATGACACCCTTATTCACCTGGTTCTTGCCCGCCTCAAACTGCGGCTTCACCATGGCGACTACTTGCGTATCGGGTTGTATGATAGTCGCGATGTGCGGCAGAATCTCACGGAGACTGATAAAGCTGACGTCCATGACGACGATATCGATCGGACTGCTGGGAATAAAGTCACGGATATCCGTTTTTTCATGTAATTCA
Source organism: uncultured Candidatus Saccharibacteria bacterium (assembly GCA_964629565.1). Taxonomy (GTDB): domain Bacteria; phylum Patescibacteriota; class Saccharimonadia; order Saccharimonadales; family Saccharimonadaceae; genus CAZVUH01. Next base: position 10,045 of record CAZVUH010000005.1, read on the forward strand.
ATGCGTTCATTGTTTTGCAAACTGGGGTGCAGCTGATCGGTGCCGACATCAACGGCGAACACTTTTTTTATTCGATGCTGTAAGGCGTAGTCGGTAAAACCTCCCGTGCTGCTGCCGACATCAAGCATTACTTTTCCCGTGAAATCGAGCCTCAGGACATCGGCGACACTTGCCAGTTTCAAACCGGCCCGGCTGACATATCGCTCGCCGTCATCAAGTTTCACCGTGTGGTGTTCTGATATCTGAAATCCGGGTTTCGTCGCCACCCGGCCATCTACTTTTACTTTGCCAAGACGGATCAGATTTTCCGCTTGCGACCTGCTCTGCACTAGTTTTTTCTGTGCAAGATATTGATCAAGACGTTGCTTCATATGCCTTCTTCCATCGATGAACAGACTTAACCGTCTTTTGCCGATACAATGCCTGCTTTACGAAAACGGTCAGGTTATCAAATGATATCATTTCACCTTCATCAATAGCTCGTTCGGGCGTAGCCGTGACATGAGGACTCCAAGCCAGACCCGTGTATGTTTCGTCAAACTGGCCCTCATGTTGACGCACCGCACCATACAGACGTGCATGGATATCAAAGCCATGTATCAAATTAAACGATGGAGTGAGACGATTTAATTTCCGCACCACCTGAGGGTCTTCACTGCCATACACAGCCTCATCACCACCCATCACGACAGGCATCGGTGTCTCACTGACGACATCTTCAAGCTCATCATGTAAATCCGGCCATTCATTCGAAGCCAAATCAAACCACGGTAGAACGGTCATATGAGCCGGTAGAGTATCGAAGCTTTGGCCAGTTTCAAGCCGGTCAATCATTGCCGCCACCATGAATTTCTCGGCGGACATCTGAATGACTAATCTTTCTTTCGTTCGCGATATTCACCAGTCGAGGTGTCAACGGAGACGACATCGCCGGTCTTAATGAAAGCCGGCACCTTGATCGCGATACCCGTCTCTAGGGTGGCATCTTTCAGCACTGGGCCAGACGTGTCACCTTTGACGACATCTTCCGCATACGTGACTTCAAGAAAGAGGTTCTTCGGCAGTTCAACATTGATGACTCGGCCATCAAAGAACTGTAAGGTCAGGTTCTCACCTTCCTTTAGGTAGTTCGATGCGTCTTCGACGATTTCAGCTCCGAGCTCAAACTGTTCGAAACTCTCCGGATCCATGAAATGAAACATCGCACCGTCGCGATACAGGTACTGGACGGCTTTGTTCGTGACTTCCGCCGGCTCGATCTTGTCCTGACCTTTGAAGGTCTTTGGAATCACGCTACCATCGATCACGTTTTTCAACTTAACATTAACAATGCTACCGCCACGGCCCATGACTTTCTGGCCGTAGTCGATAACTTTGTACGGCTTACCGTCAATCTGCACGACGGTACCTTTTTTGAGATCAGTCGGCTGATACATGCCGGACTATCCTTGCGTGACGAATGGAAGCAGTGCAAGATGACGGGCACGCTTGATAGCGACTGCCAGCTGACGTTGCTGACGGGCGCTCAGGCCGGTCTTTGAAACTGGTTCTATCTGACCATAGACATTGATGTAACGCTGCAAGGTCTTTACGTCCTTGTAGTCAAAGTATGCAGGGGTATCTCGTTTTGAGCGTTTAAGTGCCATAAAATTATTCTCCTAGAATGGTATTTCTGATAAATCAATTGGTTTGTCGTCGATGTCTTCAATCACGACATCGTCAGACTTCTTGTTTGCGTTTGAAGCAGGTCGTGTATTGCCGCCCGCCTGGCTGTTATCGCCGGATGGACCGTCAAGGAAAGTTACGTCTGTCGCGGTAACTTCGATGCGGCTCTGCTTCTTGCCGGTTTCCTTGTCATCCCATGTATCCTGTCGCAAGCGTCCTTGGACGAGCACGCGGCGTCCCTTTGAAAGGTACTGCATCACGAGGTCGCCAAGCTTTTCCCAAGCGGTGACATTGAAAAAATCAGCCTGATCGTCCTGGCCGGCTCGGTCAACGGCGATACTAAAACTGACGACCGTCTTGCCGCTCGGCGTCGTGCGAGCTTCTGGATCACGTGTTAGGCGACCGAGTAGGATAACTTGATTGATGCTGCGAGCCATAGTAGTTTACTCCTCTTCTGCGTCAGTTGGCGCGTTGGCTTTTGCTTCTTCGAGAGCCTTGCGGCCTTTCTCGTCGACGGTTACCAATAGGTACCGAAGCACTTCGTCGGTGATATTGAGCGTGTTGCTGATCTTCAGCGGCGCTTCGGCTGGAAGATTCACCTCAAGATAGACATAGACGGCAAAGTCTTCTTTCTTGATGCGGTATGCGAGCTTTTTCTTGCCCCAAACATCTTCTTTGACGATTTCACCACCGGCGTTTTTCACGATATCGCGAACTTTGCCGAGTGGAGTTTCCAGATCTGTCTCAAGATCCGGGTGAATGAGAACGGTCAGTTCATATTCTTTCATAGATTTCCTCCTCTGGAATCCTTATGGATGCTTATGTTATTTCGCATAAGCCGAGTTAGTAACAGATATAGTATAGCAAAAAGCTGTGGAAAAAGCTAGAACTCTTCCGCTGCCCCACCCAGGTCATCGAGGCTGGAAATCAGGACCTCGCGTGGCCGTGAACCGTCAGCGGCGCCAATGACGCCTTGGTCTTCCATCTCCTCGATAATACGGGCTGCACGGGCATAACCGATACGCAAGCGGCGCTGCAGCAGCGAGGTTGAAGCCTTACGGCTCTCCACCACGACACGCAGGGCGTCGTTGTACATATCATCACCACCTTCATGTCCCATATCCATGACAACACCACCCTTACCATTGAGCTGGACCGGCTGACTGACGATCTCGTCATTGTACTGTGGCGCGGACTGCATACGCAGATGATCGGTAATCTTCATCACTTCGTCATCCATGACCCAGGCACCCTGGATACGTTTCGGCTTACTCATTTCGGCCGTCTTTATGAGCATGTCGCCCTGGCCGAGCAGCTTTTCTGCGCCGACTTGGTCAAGAATGGTGCGTGAATCGACTTGCGACGCGACCGTGAAAGCGATCCGGGCCGGCACGTTGGCCTTGATCAGACCGGTGATGACATCGACACTTGGGCGCTGCGTTGCCAGCACCAGATGGATACCGACGGCGCGGGCTTTTTGGGCCAAACGTACGATCAGCGCTTCGACGTCACGGGCGGCAACCATCATGAGGTCGGCCAGCTCATCGATCACAACCACGATGTACGGCATCGTACCCTCTTCATGCTGTTGGACATGACCCTCTTCATCTTCGACTGCGATCTTATGACCCTTGCTTGCGATACGTTTGTTGTACGATTCGATTTCTCGGACTTTCTCTTCAGCGAGCAATTTGTAGCGACGCTCCATCTCGTTGACAGCCCACTTGAGGGCGCTAATCGTTTTTTCCGGCTCGGTAATGATCGGTGTAAGCAGATGTGGAATATCCTCATAGGGAGCCATCTCAACCTGCTTTGGATCGACCAGGATAAGTTTCATCTCGCTCGGACTGTTTCGATACAGCAAACTGGTAAGGAGCGTGTTGATCATGACCGATTTACCGGAACCGGTCTGACCGGCAATCAGCAAATGCGGCATCTTGTTGAGTTTTCCGACCACTGCTTCACCGGAAATATCACGGCCGATAGCAAAGCCGAGCGGTTCATGGACGGTTTGCCAATCTTTCGACTCCAGAATCCCACGCAGACGCACGTCGGCGGCCCGGCGGTTTGGCACTTCGATACCAACTGCCCGTTGGCCAGGTATCGGGGCTTCGATGCGCAGACTCGATGCGGCCAGGTTCAACGCCAGGTTCGTCTCAAGCGCCGTGATACGCGTCAGCTTGACGCCACTTGGCGGACGAAGCGTGTATTGCGTGACCTTCGGACCGATGTTCGCGCCTTCCATCTCAACGTCGATACTGAACTCTCCGAGCGTGTCTTTGATGATCTGTGCGTTGTGCTGCACATCACCGGCATCAGCCGGGCTTTGTTTCTTCTCGAGCAAGTTAAGGCTGGGCGACTTCCAGTTCGGATCATTGACGGCTACCAAAGCGGCCTTAGCCTCCTCGGTTTTATCCTGTTGCACGCTGCCGCGCAACGAAGATAAACGGGATGATTTTTTGTCTTCCTTCTTGCTCGGATCGAGCGTCGGCACACCGGCATTCAATTTGAATTCACCAAGTTTTGCGGAGGTAGGCGTGGCAGTCTTTTGGGCTTCGCGCATGACTTTGACATTGGCTTCTTCTTCAGCGGTATCGCCGCGCATCAGTTCCCATAACCGGTTGATAATCGTGATCGGAGAGACACGGAATACGAATAACATCGTGACGATAATAAGCAGGGCGTAGATAAAAAGAGCTACACCGGTATCGACAAGCGACAGCATGCCGCTATTGGTGACGTCGCCTACGAATCCACCGTTCGTCTTACCGGCCGCATCATGCATCAGACCGAACAGGCCGGAGAACCAAACGATAAGCAACAAGGTCGCCAGCTTCATGACGAACGGGAGACGATTTTCTTCAGCTCGGAAGATTTCGATAGCCACATACACGAAGAGAAGCGGCGTAATGTAGACGGCGTAGCCGATACTCGCCAGCGCGCTCTTGTGAGCCCATTCCAAAATAGGACCACCGGCACCAAACCACGCGACGACGAGCAGGATAGAGATCGCGATCAGCGTAACGGCGCCGACTTGCGCCCAAAAGCCATCTGGCAAGCTGTGTTGCGGAGTGTTTTTGACCGGTGCTTTCTTACGAGATGTTTTTCTTTTCTTTGCCATAACTGTTCTTTATTATAAGCGGTTTGCTCCGCTAATGATATTGCCTATTATAGCAAAATTTACAATGTTTTGCAATACTACTTATGATTTTGCAAATATTGGTCGATCAGCCGGATATCTTCGGCGTCTTTTTCCCGTCGTGACAGCTCTTTCGTCAATCGTACGAACTCCGGTCGGGCGACCCACAGGCCCGTCTTGTCGTCCTGCTCGCTATGCGCCTTCAACTCCTCCGGATACACCCGGCCTTTGCCGGTGGCAAAATAACGCCTGGGAATAAAATCCTGTTCGTAGACGTCGAACTCTCCGTCGGGACTCATCGTGTATGTCACCGTTTTTGGCAGACCACCATCATCATAGCCGGTCGTCCGGCGAAGTGCTTCCCAACCAAGCACCTGCCGCATGTAGCGGATATTTTCGCGGGTCGTCGTCAGGTCGATATCGCCCCCGTCATGTGCCGGCCGTACTCCATGTATGACCAGCGCGCTGCCATGAGTAATGATCACGTCCTCCTTACAAGGAAGTTCTAACGCTGCCACCCTATCGATAAACGGATGATGGAAGCGGGTCATGTCAACGTGACTAGTAGCCCCTGGTGTCCTGTTTTACTTTCGGCTGGTTCGCTTCGGTATCGGGCGTTTGGCGTGGTGGGAAATTCTTTGGTGCTGGCCGCGCAAACGACTTCTGCTCTTTCTGTTCACCGTTATTTTGACGGCCTTGACCACCGCCACCAATCTCATTGATAACCGGAATCACGATCGGAGTACGACGTGTCTGGTCATACAGAATATGAGTAACTTCGTCTTTGATTTCTTTCTTTATCTGATCCAAATCAATCTTTTTACCGGCAAAACTGCGGGCGACTTTCTGTTTCAGATACTGGCGGATCAGTCCCATCAGTTCCTCGCTGTCACGCAGATAAATGAAACCACGCGAGATGATATCGGGACTTGTCAGCAGACGGCCGCTGCCCTTTTGGACCGTCAGTACGACCACGAACATACCTTCGTTTGCCATATGGATGCGGTCTTTTAAAACGACTTCCGATACGATCGCGCCGCTGTCGTCATACATATTGCCGCCGACGGGGATCCGACCGGCTTTTTTGGCACCCTCTTCGGTGATTTCAATCACGTCACCTGAATCACAGACGAAGATGTTGTCACGCGGAATAGCGGCTTCTTTCTCCGCCAGCTCGGCGTTATGGACAAGCATGTGGAATTCGCCGTGGATCGGCATGTAGTATGTTGGGTTGAGTGCGTTGATCAGCTTGACGTGATCGTCGTAGTAGCCGTGACCCGAAAGGTGGAGCGGACCGATACCGGTCAGGTGTGTCTTGCCGTTTTGGATAACAGCGCTACCTTCACGCATCAGGCCGTCGACCGTACGGACGACGTATTTCTCGTTGCCTGGAATCGGGTTTGAGCTGAAAACGATGACGTCGCTGTTCTTGATCTTGATGAACTTGTGAGCACCGGACGCCATACGGTTCAGCACGGCGTTGAATTCACCCTGTGAACCGGTACAGACGATGGTGACTTTACCATCAGGCATCTTCACGATGTCTTCCATCCGTACGACGACGTCTTTCGGTACCTTGATCGTACCGGTACGAAGTGCGACTTCCAGGTTCTGGATCATGCTGTAGCCAGCGAAAGCCACCTTGCGGTCATGCTTCTTGGCTTCGTCTAAAATTACCTGCATACGATGTATCTGTGATGAGAAACAGCTCAGGATCAGACGTGAGTTCGGATATTTTTCCATCACTTGTCCCATACTCTGCTGGATATCGAATTCACCGTGGGTATGTGTGCCATCGCTCTCGCAGTTGGTCGATTCGTTCATGAGCATCAGGATGCCTTCGGTGGTAGCGATTTCGGTCAGACGCTCGAGGTCGAACTTACGTCCGTCGACAGGCTCGTCTTCGAAGCGCCAGTCGCCGGTGTCAACCAGGACGCCAAGCGGTGTGCGCACGACTACGGCAGTCGCGTCAGGAATCGAGTGATTTACTCGGACAAGCTCAATACTGAAGTTGTCACCGAGTTGAACGCGCTCATGCGCCTCCGGATCGAGTACATGATACTCGGGTGTGTAGCCACTGGTGGCTTCTTCCATCGTGCGGTTGACCATGGCAAGCGTAAATTTACTGCCATAAACCGGTGCTGGAAGTTTGTGCGCGACGTGACGATATGCCCCAATATGGTCGAGGTGGCCGTGGGTAAATACCTGCGCACGAATCTTATGCTTGTTTTCTTCTAAGTATGTAATATCCGGCGTGATGTAGTTGATGCCTGGATAATCCGCGCCTGGGAACAGGAAGCCACAGTCAATAATAATGATGTCGTTATCGTACTCGATGGCCATCATATTCTTACCGATGCCCATCTCACCAAGACCGCCGATCGGCATGATTTTTAGTGTCGGACGGGTTGGACGCTTGCCTCGTGGCTGGTCGGCCAGACTGAACTGGCGGCCGCCGTAGCCGTTGTAGAGCGATTTGTTGACCGGCACGTTGATGATGTGCTGGCTGGCGCGCAAGTTGACATTCTCGCTGGTGCGGCGCTGCGCCCTGAATACTTCACCCTTGCGAGTGTTCGTATTATTTAAAACTGTATTGTTTGAACGTTGTCGTTGCTGTCCCTGCGGACGTTTCGACATATCATCGCCTCGTGGCGCTTTGAGTCGTCGTTGACCCATAATCTGTTATTTCTCCTTTGTTTTTGAAATAAGTGATATTGCTTAAATAAGGTATACGAGAGGTGGGATTCTGTCGTTATTCTGTCGTTTCCCCTTGTAAGTAACTCCCATTATAGCAAATATGGCCACCTGAGGCAAGTGAGGACACATAGCCCACTCGCTACAGCCGTTCAATAATCTTTGGTACCAATAAGAAATCATCGATGAGAGTCTGGCGCATACCGCCGTTATACAATGCGGCGGCAGGATGATAGAGCGGGATAATGACAAGCTTATCGTCGCCGAACGTGATGCGTTTCGGCTGGCCGTGCACCTGGCTGATCTTCATATCCGGAAGAAAGTATTCCATACTATGTCGGCCGAGCGTAATAACGACTTTCGGCTCAATAATCTGCAGTTGCTTTACTAAGTAAGGCCAGAAAGCCTTCTTCTCTTCTGGCAAAGGATCACGGTTGTTCGGTGGCCGGTATTTGACGATGTTGGTGATGTAGACATCGCTGCGGCCCATACCGGCCTCACCAAGCATTTCGTTTAGGAATTTTCCTGCTGCACCGACGAACGGGAGGCCCTGCTCGTCTTCGTTCTTTCCCGGCGCTTCACCGATAAAGACGATATCGGCATCGAGGTTACCGTCACCCATCACGAGGTTGCGTGCTTGAGCCGCCAATTCAGCACAGACGTTTTTGTCCACAATTGCCGTCCTGAGCGCTTCGAGCTGGTCTTGTTTCATAGTTCCAGTATAACGAGCAAACTGCCGCCGGTCCATGTCACCGACGGCAGTTTCTCCGGATAATCTCGCACTAATCTTTAGTGGCTTTATCGTAGATTTTGTCGTCAAGCGCGTTGAGCTCATCCTTGAGCTCTCCGTCATCGGCCATCTTGTTAAGATTTGACTGCCAGTCGCGGACCGCGTTGCGAATGTCCGTCGAGGTATCGTAAAAGTCCGTAACCGCCTGAGAGTCGTACTTATGATAGTCGGCACGGCCGGCCTGGACTTTCTTTGCCAATGTCGAGAACTTTTCAAGCAGCGTCGCCATCTTCTCGACAAACTGCTTATTATTATCGTCCTTGAGTCCGTCAATCCCCTCGAGCTTCGCCTTGAGTGCCGAGATCTCGTCAGCTGTGTCTGAGGAGTAAGAATTGAAGTCCTTCACCGCTGGATAGATCTTTTCGTAAGCTTCAATGGTCGCTTCGACTGCTTTGTCAAACTTCGGCTTCTTATCAAGCACGGCCTTATACAGCTCGTTGACGTCTTTATCGCTCTTGACCGCTTTCATGTCGCCGAGTTCATCCACCTTGCTTGCGAACTCATCATGAGCGCTTTTGATAGTATCGATACCGTTTTTCACTTCCGCATCGGTACTGGATGTGCCGAGATAAACCGTACCGAGCTTATTGTAGGAGCTCTTTACGGATTGCATTTTTTCGCTGGCATCTTCATAGTCCGATTTGGATATTCCCATGGATGAGGCGGCCAGGACGGCTACGATAATGATAACCAAAAGGCCGACTACACCACCAATGATGCCGAGGATAAGTTTCTTGTTCGGACCACTACCGGTTGGTTGCGGTGCAAAACCACCATACGGTGCCGGAGTCGGTGCGGGTGCCATTGGTTGGAATGGCTGGGGTTGTGACGCTGGTTGTTGTGGCTGGAAAGAAGCTGGTGGCGCCATAGGAGCCTCCGGTGGCGTAGGTGTTGGTTGGACCGGCTGCTGTGGCGGAACCGGCGGTTGGTTCATATTCTGTGGGTCCATAAAAATGAATGACTCCTTTAGTTTTCTACTATAGGAGTCATTATACACGAAAAGCTTACGCTTATGAGGCCGGCTTATACCGTTTCGGCGGCATCCTTCAAAGACAGGCTGAGGCGTCCGCGCTCGTCGATACCGGTCAGCTTGACTTTCACTTCCTGGCCTTCATGTAGCACGTCAGTCACCTTTTCGACCCGCTGGTCTGAAAGCTGTGAAATATGCACCATGCCGTCCAGTCCAGGCAAGATATTGACGAAGGCACCGAAATCCTTGATGGAAACGACGGTGCCGGTGTAAATCCGGCCGACTTCAGGTTCTTCGGTCAGGCTCTTGATCCAATCAATCGCCCGCTCGATGTTCTTGGTGTCGCTGGCAGCGACCGTTATCAGGCCGTCGTCCTTGATGTCGATCTCGGCACCGGTCTCGGCAGTAATCTTGTTGATCACTTCACCGCCCTTACCGATGACCGCACCGATCTTCTCTGGGTTGATCTTGATTTTCTCGATCCGTGGCGCGTACGGACTGAGTGTCGGCTTCGGCGCAGCCAAGGTTGTCAGCATGTGCTGAAGGATGTGCTGGCGGCCAGGTGTGCTGGCGCGGATGGCTTCAGCCAAGACTGAAACCGGTAGGCCGTGTAGCTTCATGTCCATCTGGACAGCCGTAATACCTTTTTCGGTACCAGTCACCTTGAAGTCCATATCGCCGGCAAAGTCTTCGGCATCAGCGATGTCGGAAAGGACGTACGGCGTGTCGCCGTCCATCATCAGTCCCATGGCGATACCGGAAACTGGACGTTTGATCGGCACACCGGCGTCCATCAGGGCCAGACAACTACTACAGGTCGCGGCCATCGAGGTCGAGCCGTTCTGGCTCATGATCTCAGTGACGCTACGAATGGCGTACGGGAATTCTTCCTCGCTTGGCAGAACCGGAATAAGGGCACGCTCAGCCAGGTAACCGTGGCCGATTTCGCGGCGACCCGGGCTACCAAGGCGACGGACTTCACCGACGGTGTAGCCTGGGGCATTGTAGTGATGCATGTAGCGACGCTCGCCGTCGGAGACTTCCATCGTATCGACCATCTGCGCATAGCTCAGCGGTGCCAAGGTTACGATATTCATGCCTTGGGTGACGCCGCGAGTAAAGATACTTGAGCCATGAGCACGCGGCAAGACACCGACTTCACTTGAAAGCGGGCGGATCTCATCGAGCTTACGGCCATCTGGTCGGGTTTGAGACTCGACGATACCGCGTCGGACATCTTTATGCAAAGCCATCGTGAAGGCTTCGTCGTATTCGTCACGCTGCTGTTCATAGTCTTCGCCGACCTTCTCAGCCATCTCTTCATGGAACTTCCAACGTAATTCGTTAATCATCTCATTGCGCTCAGGGTATGGATGGTGAAGTTTTTCACCTAACTTTTCATGCGCCCACTCATCAACTTGTGTTTGAATTGCTTCGTTCGGCAACACAAGCTCGTATTCGATCGGACTCTTGGCTATCTTTTCGGCAAGCTCCTTCTGCAGGGCGATTGCCGGCTGCATGGCTTCGTGTGCCCAGGCGATTGCTTCGATCACGATCTCTTCATCGATCTCGTTAGCACCGGCCTCAACCATCACGACGCCGCTTTCGATACCGGCCACGACCAGATCAAGGTCACTCTGTTCACGCTCTTCGGGCGTCAGGAACGCTTTGAACTCACCGTTCACGCGTCCGACACGCAGGCCTGCGACAGGACCGTCGAATGGCGCACCGCTGATTGAAAGCGCGCTGCTGGCTGCGATCATACCGACCATGTCAGGACGGAAATTCGGATCCATCGAGAGGACGCTGGCGACCACTTGAACCTCAGCTCGGAAGCCTTTTGGAAACAGTGGGCGAATCGGACGGTCGATAATGCGGCCGATCAGGATGGCTTCGTCACTCGGGCGGCCTTCACGTTTGATGAAACGGCTACCCGAGATCTTGCCGGCTGCATACATTTTTTCTTCATAGTCGACGCTCAGTGGAAAATAGTCGAGATGAATCGGACGGCTGCCGATCTGCGTCGTTCCAAGCACGACCGTATCACCGTACTTTACGAGCACGCTGGCGGTGGTCCGGAAACCGACACGGTTGACTTCGAGCGTCAGGGTCTGGCCGCAAAACTCGGTAGAAACGGAAACGATTTCTTTTCCGTTCGGGTTAATAGTACTCATCAAAGAGCCTCCTTTTTCCGGCGGAGAGTAACAGGTGCGGGGCGCTTGCCTATCAAGCAGCCAACATCTATCACCATCCGCATTCGTTTAATTACCCTTCTATTATAGCATCTTGAGTCTGAATTTTCTGGCATGCTACAGTGGAAGTATGAATTCTCGTTATACAGAAGTTGCCTCATCGGATCAAATCGACCAAGCCATCACGCACATGGCGACTGAAATACTTGAAGATAATACCCAGACGCCCCTGTTCGTCGCCCTTCTTCGCGGGGCGGCGCCATTCGCAACCCGGCTCATGACGGAGATTGTTCGGCAGCAGCCAGGTTATCATCCGGAACTGGATTATATGATGGTCAGTACCTATGGCGCCGGCCGACAAGCCGGTGAGCCGCATATCGTTACCGATCTGGCGCCGAACACGACAGTCCGCGATCGCTCGGTCATTGTGCTCGATGATGTGCTCGACAAAGGCATTACTGCGCAGTTTGTTATTAGCCATCTGAACAGTCGCGGAGCGAAGAATGTCCAGTTAGCCGTTCTCTGCGAGAAGCAAGCTCAGCGCGTCAATGATATAGCCGCGGATTACTGCGGGTTCAGCTTTACCGACGAATGGCTGGTTGGCATGGGTCTGGACGACAGTTCGGTCGCGACCGAAGGTTACCGATGGCTGGATAAGATTTGGCAGGTAAAACCATAGATGCCGAAGATCCTTACTTCCACGACCGCTGATGGCTCGATGAAATCATCAGACGGATCCTACGCTTCCGCTCTGCCGGCCCGCACTGCGTTTCTGACAAAACACGGTCTTCGGACAGGTGACACGCTATTGGTACACCTTGTCTATGAAGGCGACAATTACACACGTTACATCGCCGCAACAGATGAGCTACGTGGCGATGGTATTATGCGTACGCCAGGCTTCATCGCTGACGGCGTGGCAACGAATCAGAAGGGTCTCGCACTCTTTCTTCCCTTGGCAGATTGCATCGGCGTGGTGCTTCACGACCCCGTGAAAGATGTCCTTATGCTGACTCATCTGGGGCGACACAACCTTGAACAACAAGGTGGTACAAAGTCGGTCGAGTATATGGTTGAACAATTCGGTTGTAACCCTCAAGACATCACTGCCTGGCTGAGTCCAGCAG
>CAZVUH010000005.1:22721-28246 GCA_964629565.1 uncultured Candidatus Saccharibacteria bacterium
GTTGAACAATTCGGTTGTAACCCTCAAGACATCACTGCCTGGCTGAGTCCAGCAGCCGGACAAGAAAATTATCCACTCTTTTCGTTTCAAAACCGAAGCATGCACGATGTAGCTACTGAACAACTGCTTCTGGCCGGCATAGAGTCTGGAAACATTAGCCGTTCCCCTATCGACGTCAGCAAAGATAAAAGATATTGCTCGCATAGCGAGTTTCTCAAAGGCAACCGCGAGACGGATGGCCGCTTTGCAGTCGTCGCGGTGCTTGAATGATCTTATTTTAAACGCGCGAATCGGCGCAAGGTACGACGCTTGCCGGCCAACAGGCTGGCTTCAAGAAGCGTCGTCTTACGAGCTGCGCTCATAGCTGACGCAGCCGTCCAGCCAAACAGCATCAGGCCGCTACCGGTGACGATCGCGGCAACGATGATAGTACCGGCTATATCCGCCGACGGCGCTGTCGGCTGGTATGATGTGACCGGCTGGGTTAATGCCGTCACGATACCCAGCGTCTTCAGCGGAACGGTCGATCGAACCGTTCTTCCGGAACTGTCTTTCATAGTCACCTGGATACGATATGTTGTTGCCGGCGCCAGATCACTGAGCATAAGCTCGTGCGAGACCGCTTTGACAGGGAGCACAGTTTCTTTTGTCTCTGTCTTCCCTTCTATGCCATAGGTTATGGCACCGACCGAAGGTTGTGTCGTCTCGACCGCCAGAACGGCAGTGGAGGAGGTTATCTGCGAAAGCGACAGCTTCCGAATAGCAAAGCTCGGCTCGACTGGTTTTTTCGTCGGATCCGTTTGATTACTTGGTGTCGTGGGTTGGTGCGGCTTCGTCTGACTCGGCGTACTGTCATTGCCCTGGTGAGCGGGTGGTTTTGTGGTCGGAGCGGGCGTCGCAGGTGGCGTTGCCGGTTCTGCCGCCTTCAGAGTGAACGTCAACTGTGGACCGGTCGCGACATCTTTATAGACCTTGTTACAGAGAAATAGCAGGCAGTTCTGGGTCTGGATCTGGTTCGTCCCAGCAAAAGCGACAATGGCATCACCAGCTTGCTCGGCTCTGAACACGAACGAGACGATACGGCGTGGACTCGAGGCCTCACCCGTGCCACCGGTTGCGGTAATCGAGAGCGCGCCAGTAGCCGTAGCATCGACAGTAACGGATGAGAATCTGCTGTCTGTCTGAGAAAAATTCTCATAACGGACCTTCGTCGCATCATAACGTAGCTGGACTTTCGTGGCTGCCGTATCAGAATTCTCAACCGTCACGGCGACGCCGACTGTCTGCCCTATCTGCCGTGAGGTCGGGGTTGTTGCCGACAGTGAGAGCTGGGGACTGGGTGCCGCCGCCAGTGTCGTGGCCACGGGTAACACCAGCATCGTGAGAATGCTAGCGAGTGATAGAGTGATGCCAAAGGTGCGTTTCATATAATGATGTTTATGTTTAAAGGTTTGTTATATATTATACACAAAAATTGTAATCTGTCAACCTCTAGTGGATGCTCGTAATGGTGCCGAAGCGCGTCGTATCATTGACACGTTTTGCCAACAGCTCAGTCGCCAGCGGTGTCTGAAGACTGACGACGATAAGGCCATCTATCAATTTACCGGCATGCGGCGTCCAATCCCCTGCTATCTTATAGTGTCTGGTTTCACCGGACACGCTCGTAAGCTCAACGACGCTTCCGATATCCACGGTTGTCTTTGGTTGCGGCGGTACACCTGGCCGGCTGCGACGCATAATGCGCTTCAGTTGCTGCAGCTCCGCATCAAGCACGGACTGGCGGTCCCGAAGCGCATCGAAGGGTGCGTTGTCATGCCATGTTTCTGATGACTGGTTGAAGACATCGTGAAACTCCGGACCGAGATCGAGAATGGCCTGCTCAAGCCAGGCAATCCGTTGCCTCGCCCACGCCTTATCTTCTTCCAAAATAATAAACTCCTGCTTCATAGGCTTCCTTGTATATCATTAGTTCGTAAAGTTTGTTTATCCGCTAGTGGTTCGGCTCGTCCGAACGTCTACGAGTAGAGGATTCCGAAGAATCATAGTGGTTTAATCATACAAAGAAATGGTTATGACGGCAAGAGTCTGATTTCTATGGCGAGTACGCCGTAGCGAGCTTGGTCGGCGGCGGTATAATACGTATCGTAGAGCGCCGCAGCCGTATCAGCAGAAACGGCATCCGGTACGACGCGCCGATAGCCTTCGGCCCGCACCATCTCGAGAAAACTGCCATACCGGCGGATGCCGATAATTTCGGCGCGCGCTTGATTCGGTTCACCGTCCCGCAACACGCCGTCCTCACCGCGGTAATCCCGACGCAGCTCAATGACATCACCAATGGTATACTCAGCAAACTTACCTTTGTTCAGCCGTCCTTCGATCGTCTTACGACCCACGATAATCTCGTCCAGCAAACCGGACTCACGACCAGATTGCCAGATGCTCATAGAAGCGCATCTCGCCTCGATACATCTGCAACCATGTGCATGAACGTATCTTTCGCGGCTGCGGCGCGTTTGATGAACTCCGAACGTTCAAGCCAATCATATGACGCGTGCTCCCAACTGATTGTTACCGGTGGACGTTTATCCAAGCGGCAGGTGTAAAGATAGTACTTGGTGCCGTGGGCCGAATAGTCATCACCTTGATACACGAGGTTCGCAGCCTCATGCTGGATGGTTATTCCGGCTTCCTCCATCACCTCCCGAACCATCGCGACAAGCGCGTCTTCTCCGGCTTCAACTGTCCCACCAGGCAAATCAGGATCGTCCGGAAACGTCGGATGTGCGCTACGAAACAGCATGAGATACTGATCATTCTCATCAATAAGAAGGAGTTTTGCAACTTGTTTCATATGCCTATGATACTTGAAATGGCCCGCATAGGCCTAATGCCTTCAAAAGATGTCAACAAAAAAACCTCCGCTATTTGCGGAGGCCTAGTTTTGCGACAACGGCTTTGTAGCCTTCAAAGTCTTTACGCTCGAGATATTTCAAAAGGCGCTTTCGCTTGCCTACCATCTGGATCAATCCGCGACGAGCCATGTGGTCGTGCTTATTGGCCTGAAGGTGCGAAGTCACCTCTTTGATACGAGCCGTCAAGACTGACACTTGCGCCTGTGGGCTGCCAACGTCATTCTTTGAAACCTGAGTCAAAGCAATTGCCTGTGATTTGTTCTCTTTAGTAATCATCAAGGGTGTATTGTACCAGAGTGTCAGAGATAATTCAAGCGATGCGGGCCTGTTCAAGTTCGAGCACGGATGTCGCGAACAGCCTGGTCCGCTCCCGTCGCTCCTCATCCAGCCCGTCAATCTCTTCGTCGCCCACCAACCGTCGGTGCAGCTCGAGCGAACTCGAGACAGCCTCGATGGAACTGGCGCGCATTTCCCTGAGTGATGCGCGATAATCGCGAGTCAACTGCCTGAGGTATGCCTGGCGCTGGTCTTCGGCACTTACCATCTCGAACAGCGAGTCTTCCGCTTCACTTCCCCTCATGACTTCGAGCTCTTGGCTCAGCAGATTCATCTGACCGGCAATGAATTTTTTGGCAGCCGTCCCGTTCAGGCCACGGTTGGTAATCTGCACGATCAAATGGCCGACGTATTTCGAATACGCCTCACTGAATTCCGGCGTCACATCAAACAGCGTGTCGTCATAGCCCATCTTTACGACATGATATTCAAGAATCGTATCAGTTGCACGGCCAAGCGCCACGGCGGCGTTATAAGACAACCGTCCGGAAAATACGAAATCGCGCGCTTCTGGCGGTAACTGCGCAAATCCCAGTGCGTCGTTCAGGATTTTCTTACTGAATTTACCCTTCGAACGCTCCACGAATTCAGCTTTGGTCGTCCATAAGTCATGGTCGAGTCCATACTGATACGCCTCGACCACCGCGATAGCCCGCTGTTCTTCGGCCGGCTTGCTATGGAGATTCTCGTCCAACTGCAAACTGATGACATCCTGAGGATCGGTAATGTCATGGACTTTCGCCACCATGGCATACTCGTAACCCGCATCATCTTCCTCTTGTAGCTGGTAGACGGCTTCCGTGCGGGTGTGGCCGGCAACGACCACATAATAGAAATTGTCGGGTTGCTGCTGCATCGCATATTCTTCGCGGTCGACCTTCGTTCCCCACGTTTTATTTACGAATCCGATGTAGGCGTCAAGTTGATCGCTCGTCATGCGCGCCACGTCGATCTGGTTGATGAGACCGCGTGTTTTGATAGAGTCTTTTATGTTCGGGAGTTCCGGATTCATGCCGCTGCGGACTTGCGGTAAGCGCACGAAGCTCGCTACCGGCAGTTCGATGGTTTCATGTTCACCAAAAACTTTCCGCTCCATCACTGCCGGAGCAGTTCCCTCATAATCCATACTCTTTATCGTACGACTATTTTTGACATGGTCAAGGAAATATTACGATTTTACATCAAAGTCAGCGAGCGTTCTCGCGTCGGCGATATCCCATTGCCCAATGCGGGTCCGGCGAAGCTCCCGGCAGTAGGCGCCGACACCAAGCTCTTTGCCGATATCTTCGGCGAGGCTACGGATGTAGGTGCCGCTGCCTACGTGCGTGCGGATTTTCAGTTCGGGAAATGAATATTCCAACACTTCCAGGCTGAAAATCTCCACCGTCCGCTCCGGGATTTCCACCTCTTTTCCATCACGGGCAAGTTTGTATGCCCGCCGTCCGTTCACCTTGATTGCGCTGAAGATCGGAGGTCGTTGCACGATCTTACCGATGAAGTGTTTTACCACTGCCTCGATCTCTGTCTGACTGGGTACCCGCTCACTGACAGATGTCAGCTCACCCTCCGGGTCACCCGTCGTACTCGTTTGGCCTAAGTGAATCGTGGCCTCATAAACCTTATCGAGTTTGGTGTATTCCATCGCCATTTTCGTCATCTTGCCGGTCACGAGAATCAGAAGTCCTGTTGCGAACGGATCAAGCGTACCGCAGTGTCCGACTTTCACCTTCTTCCTCGCCCGCTCGGTCCATACGCGCCGAATACGCGCCACCACGCCAAAGCTGGTCATACCAGTGGGCTTGTCGATCAAGATAATATCGTCGGTCATACTTGATGATTATACCCTAATCAAAAAGCCAGCCGTAACGACCGACTTTTTGTAACTGCTTCGGTGGATATCTGAGTGCTACCAACCGCCGGTGTCATGCCTCGACGGATTCGGCGCCGGTGCTTCTTGAGCCGCTGGCCCACTCGTCCATGCATCATGCGCTTCTTGAGCTGCCTTCTCAGCAGCCAGATTATCGTCCAGGTTGCGAGCATAGGCTTCCGCTTCCCTGACGGCATCAGCTGCGGCAATCACGGGACTGCCGGCCTCACGCATGTTATTCATGATCATATTGATGTTAGCCGCGAGTTGGGCGTCCTTCTTAGGGTCGATATTTTTCCGTTTATTCATATCATGGTTCTGGTGGGAGAAATTGAACGGCTCGGTAGCACCACGCTGCGCGCTCCACTCATCGAGCCTCTTCCAGGAATCCGGCATGGTTTCTC
>CAZVUH010000005.1:28346-30392 GCA_964629565.1 uncultured Candidatus Saccharibacteria bacterium
GATTGCCCAAGAACAAGGTATACTAAGGAGCATGAGAAAGATTATCTTCGGCATCTTTGCCCACCCTGATGATGAAGCGTTCGGACCGAGTGGCGCACTACTCCTGGAGACCAAAGCCGGCAATGACGTCCATTTGATTACCCTTACACTTGGTGACGCCGGCACGAATCCCGACGATGTGCCGGACCTGGCCGCGGTCCGCGAAAATGAATGGCGCGAAGCCGGTCGGCTGATCGGTGCGAAAAGTATGCGTTTTCTGGGCTATAAAGACGGCCAACTGCATAACCTGGCCATGCTTGAGATATATGAAAAACTGATCGTCCTGGTGAGCGAAACAATAAATGAAGAAGCGGACGACATTGAAATCGAATTCATGTCGATGGACACCAACGGCATCACCGGTCATATCGATCATATCGTCGCCGGACGAAGTGCCAGTTATGTCTTCTACAAGCTGAAGGAGACGGACCCGCGTATCACACGCTTGCGTCTGGCCTGCATTCCCGATAGTCAACTTGCCGAACCGAACGTCCTTTGGCTCTACATGGATGCCGGCCGTAAAGAGAGCGAAATCGGTGAAGTCGTCGATGCCCGCGAACACCGCGATGAGATTATCGCTATCATGCGTGCCCACCACTCACAGCGTGCCGATGGTGAGAGCCACATCAACGGCAACGCCGATCGGATCGGCCTCAACTACTTTATCGTTAAAGATTAAGATTGGCCGGGAATCTTGAATTGGCCGGGATCACTCGCGGCGGGTTGCTGCAGCGGCTGATCCATCATCAGTGCGGCTGGAGGCATACCCTCGATCGGAGGCAGGTCGGGAATTGCCGGAGCTGGAGGCGCTGGTGGTAGCGTCGAGAAATCAGGCATCGGTGGCAAGCCAGGAATCGATGGTGCGGTCGGTTCCGTGGCTGGCGCGGCATCAAAAGCGGCATCGATGGCGGCACGGGCTTCTTCATGCGGTTGACGCATGGTCGCATCGATATCAGCTAGAGTCTGCGCTGGAGTTGGCGGCTGAGGTGTAACTTGCTCCGGGGCGTCGTCCGGTGCCGGTGCAGGATTAATCACCGGAGACTCTTGAGCTGGCGGCAAGGAGGCGCTAAGTGGCGCGACATACGGTTCAGGCTTGTACGGCGGGTTGCTAGCCGAGACCGGTTGGCTCAAAATATCCGGGGCTGTCGTCTCTTCTTCTTGCTGCATCGTCGCATTCAGCGGCGGAGGTGTCTCGGGAAACGCATTGCGATCCACGTGACCGGTTTCGCCGTGGCTCAAGATCGTACGATTGCGATCGTCATCTTCGTCGCGGCGCTTCTGCTCGGCTGCTTCTTCGGTGGTGGCATTCAGCGTACCGCCGAGCATCGGCTCGTTTTGCGGTTCGGTCGACGCTGCCGCAGGAGCGACCGCTTTCAGTTCTTCAGCTAGTTTGCGCTCCGCTTCTTTTGCTGCCTCTTCTTCGTTTTCCTGGAAGGTTTCCTTGGCCGTCTGATCAAGTTTGCTCAACGTCGCTTCGGCTTCCTCGGTGGCCTTCTTGCCTTCCTCTTCGGCGACTTGCTCGGCGACTTCATCAAGATCACCTTCTTTTTCATGCGAGATAGCAAGCGTGCCATCGGCCTCTTTTTTCGGTTTGCTGTCTTTTTTCTTCGGAAGCTTTGTCGATGTATCTTCGTCAAGCGTCGTGGTTCCATCATTGTTCTGTGGTTTGTCCTCGGCAGGCTTGTCATCCTTGGAAGCTTCGTTCACTTCGAGAGGTTCCGGTGCGATCTCGTTGGCTTCTTCCAGTTTGGTCGCGATAAGCTGCTGGTTAGCACCGGCTGCCATAAGCTGGGCGGCCATGGTCATGACCTTCGAGCTGGTGCGTTCGTTGCTGAAGCGGTCGGTCGCGGCAACGATACCGGTAAGCAGTGCCGTCGATATCTGTTCATCAAGCAGGGGCTTATCACCTTTTATGGCTTCGCTCAGGCTGACGAGCATTTCGCTCAGGCTGCTGGCACTGTCGTCATGCCAATCGATACTGCCGAGGTTGCTCACCTCCGGACCCGC
>CAZVUH010000006.1:0-12855 GCA_964629565.1 uncultured Candidatus Saccharibacteria bacterium
TGGACGAACCTCTGGTGTATCGATTGTGGCCACCTGCTGCATTGTCGAGTAGCTATGTTCGGAATAGATAAGTGCTGAAAGCATATTAAGCACGAAACTAACTTCAAGATAAGATTTCCCTATGAGGACACAGAAAGATGATCTGTTTGATAGGTACAAGGTGGAAGTGCGGTAACGTATGGAGCTGAAGTATACTAATAGTCCCATTGCCTTTTTATGTCCTTATCACCTCTGTTATTTCTGTATTGAAGTAACGACGGTGATGAGGTAGACTTAACTAGTAATTGGTGCAAGTGAGCACCCGACGGAACACGTTTCGCCGGAATCACGAGCCACCACGTCAATCTGAAAATTGATTACATTACAAAAACCGTGCCCGATTTTGCGATATCTGCATAGCAGATTACCCAAAATGGTCATCGAAGCAAGGTTTTAGGCCCACTCCTGACATGATAGGAGCCGAAAAGTCGCCTTAAAACCTTTCTTCGGTGCCCATGGCGCTGGGGAAACACCTGTTCTCATGCCGAACACAGAAGTTAAGCTCAGCAGCGGCGATTATACTGCCACAAGTGGGAAACTAGCACGGTGCCGAATTATAAAAAGACCATCCGAATAGGATGGTCTTTTTCTCTTTTGCAAAGAATAACGATATTTTGCTTATGGTAAAATGGTAGGTAATGTCACGCGAAGAAACCACCATACTTCAGCGAGCGGGCGCTTATGTGATGTCTCACAAAAAGCGGCTGATTCTTGTTTCATTATTCGGATTTGTAATCGTTGTTTGTGGCCTTAGTTTTCTGCCCAAGACGGCCCAGCTGAGCTACGCGGGGAAGACCTGTGTCAACCAGCTGACCCTTTTTCCAGGCATCCAAAAGCTCAATAACTCCGCTGATTTTGCTCTTTCTTATGACAATGTCAATAATGTGGGTGCGGTCGCGATTGCGGCAGGCAAAACCTGTTTCCAGCCCATTTCGGAGCCTGTGGATCACGAGCAAAAGCTTGCCGTATCACCCTGGGGCATTACCTTATTACAGAGGCAAATACGAATATTGCCCGGCCGTGCGCCGGTGGCAGACGTATCGGGCATACCAGCATCTATTCCCGCTTCAAGACCACTGAAGGTCACGCTCAGCGGCAAGGACACGCTATATACCTACTCGATAGCTCTGAATGATAAAAGGGCCGACTGTTCGCCCCAAGAGAGCCTTTTGAGTTGTGATATCGCATCGCTTGGTCTCAAGCAAGGTACGAAGTACGATTTTATACTCCAGAAGCAATTCAAGCAGCGTCCAGCGGTCGACATCGCCCACGTCAGCGTCGCTACCTTAAAGGCGGTAACGATCAAGAAAAGTACGATAAAAAATAAACAGACTGTCTATGCGAAGCCTAGGAGCTTCCAGTTTGCAACGGACAAAGAAGTCAAGACCGTATCTGCAACGCTTGAAACACTTGGTGAAAAGCCAACTTCAGTGCCGCTGAGAGTCTCGATTGACGATAGCAAGTTTGAACTAGCTTTTGGCACACAGCTCAAGCGTGAAACAAAGTACCGGTTGATCCTCAAAAACTTGGAGGGAACGGATGGTAGCACGCTCGCAGAACCGAAAAAGATTGATTTTACCATGAGCGGCGGCCCTAAAGTAAAGAGCGTCAGTGTCGGTTCTAATCGGGTGGGCCAATCCGCGACGATATACATCACATTCGATCAGGCACTCGGAGGTGATGCGACCAAATATGTTGGCTTGAAAGGTGGCAGCGCAATTGTCACAAAGAGCTCGGACAGAACGGTTGCCGTACAGCTTCGGAATCTGCCTCGTTGCACACCATTCTCTCTCACGGTCACAAAAGGAATCAAGAGTAAATATGATATAGCGTCGACATCGGGTTGGAGCTTTGCCAGTCGGACAGTTTGCCATACCATTCGAACGGTAGGTTATTCGGTCCAGGGTCGTCCGATTCAGGCCTATTTCTTTGGCAATGGTACCGACACGGTGCTTTTTATAGGAAATATCCACGGTAATGAAAAGAGTGCCAACGCGACGATGAACGGATGGATCGGCATTCTTGAGTCACGTGCGCCGTCGATACCGAAAGGAAGACAAATTGTCGTCGTTCCGATGGCGAATCCTGACGGGTATTATGTCTATGGCCGTAAAAATGCCAGAGGTGTGAATCTCAACCGAAACTTCCCGACGGCCAACTGGGAGAGGGATATCAAGACGTCTTCATCTCAGAATGATAAAGGCGGCGGTGGACGTTCCGCCGGTTCAGAACCGGAGACCCGGGCGATTATGGCTTTGACAAACCAGCTAAGCCCACGCCTTACAGTCACTTATCATAGCCTTGGGTCGCTTGTAAATTCCAATACGGTCAGTCTTGCGGCCAGCCAGGGATATGCCTATGCCCGGCAAGTGGGCTACAGTTATGTTTCCGATGCAGATACCGCTGAGACGTTCGGTTTTACCATGACAGGAACTTATGAGGATTGGATGGCGGAGCGTGGAAAGGCCTGTTTCCTGATCGAGCTACCGAGTGACTATGGTGACTACAGCGTTTCGAATGAAACGGCCATGTGGTCCGCTGCGACCATACGCTAGAAACTGACCGACAACCTTCCACTAGGGGGAAGAAGACGTATATTAAAAACGGCCCGTCTCGCAGATCGGGTCGTTTTGATTTGTGGTGAACCTCGTAGTTTTTTTGAGATTCAAACAGGTGCTAATTCATAATATCGCACAGCATGAATATATGCAATAGCACTAATAAAATAAAAAAGTGCTTACGTAAATATTGACAAAAAGCCTATGCTATGATAATATACTAACCATACACATAGCATGTGTGAGGTAAAAGAGAGGGTTTCCGGCCGGTTGGCCATGTGGAAACCTATTTTAATGAGGAGGAAAACTCTATGGCAGGTACTATTACCGGCGGTAAAAAAGCAGCAGCAAAGAATTTGGCGAAAGATCCAGATTTTTACGCAAAAATTGGTGCCAAAGGTGGCCGTAACGGCCGTACCGGAGGTTTTGCCGCAAACCCAGAGCTAGCACGCATTGCTGGTGCCAAAGGTGGCCGCATTAGCCGACGCACGAAAAAAGCCGCGTAATCTAATCGCGACTTTAAAATGACCTCCCTGCAAGGGGGGTCATTTTTTTGTGACGTAGCGCTTCAGTCCGCAAATTCGTGCCTGGTTGACACGCCAGCGTTCTCGACATGCCGGACACGTGTAGTGAGCCTTGGTAGTCTCTACACCTGTCGCCTGACAGGTCGGGCAGGTGCTACGGGCATGCATCCAGTCCCTGTATGAATCAAGAGACGCCTCTCTGACGTCTCGGTCGATCGTTACCTTGTAGCGGGTGGCGAGTTGCTCCGCGTAAAGCCATGCCTCGCGCTCCATATCGATCAATTGGATATCGCGCTCGTAGGCTTTATGGCCCAGTGCGGCATGGGCAAGTTCATGCAACAAGTGCTGAGGACCAGAAGAGTCGGTGCTATCGACATAGGTAATTGTTTGACTATCCGCCGACCAGGAAAACTCGCTACCTGGAGCAAAAGTAAATGTGGGGAAGTCTTGCTGAAGCCGCTTAACGAGCGAGTTTATCGAGTGCATAAAAGTAACATCCGTAAATGACGGCTTCTTCAGGGTGTTTCGCTGCGACGATCGGCGGGCAGGGGATGTGATTTGGCAGTCGTTCTTGTAAGATCGAAGCCAGTTTCTCATGATATTGCACGAAATGGGTGCCGATACTGCCGCCGATGATGATCTTATCGGGTTGAACAAGCGGTATGATGGCTAAAAATCCCCGGCTTATCCGGTCGGCTATCTGATACCAGACGCGTTTACTGTGAATATCACGGGCAAATTTGCCGTAGGTCTTATAAATGGCCGCTCCGGAAGCGAACGATTCCCATTCACGAACGATTCCATCGAACTCCACAAGTGCATGACCGCCTTCGCTGAGCCGCAAACCCTGATCGATCGCTCCATCTGAGATAAAACCGGTACCGATACCGGTGCTGATGGTCACATAGAGGACGGACTGTGGGGTGTGCTTGAGCATTCGCACCTCGCCAAGGCCGCCAAGATTGGCGTCGTTCTCAACAAGAACGGGTATCGATGGAAAGATAGCCTCGAGTGTCGACTGGACGCGAAAATTATTCCAGCCAAGGTTACCACACCAGATAGCGACACCGTTCTTAACGATACCAGGGAGAGCTATCACGATCGCATCGATCGTTGCGCCTGACGGCACGAGCTCGTTGATCGTCACGACCAGTTGTTCGATGTAGGCGTGCGTCTGACGCGGGGTCGGAAAGCGGGTGCTTGCCGCTATTTTGCCGTCTTCTGAGAAGCTGGCAACTAATGTTTTTGTCCCACCCGTGTCGACCGTCACTAACATGCTAGTAGTATAGCATGTTAGTACCCTTGCGTATCAGTGAAAAAAGCAGTATAGTAGAAAAAAGTTAATGCGAGGTAAGAAAGTACTATGGTCCAGACAAGACAAACGGGCTCAGTGGTGAGTTTCGTGATAATCGGTGGGATTTTAGTGCTAGCGGCGGCTGGTGTGATGTATTGGGCAGGCCAACAACGGTCTGATAAAACAGATATCGCGAAGACGCCCGAAGTATCGGTACCGTCAGCGACGAATGGTTCCGATAAAAAACAACCAGACTCATCGACCAATAAACCTGATGCCGACAAATCGTCTCCTGCCGCACCCGGTAAGTCGTCAGACGCAGATAAGGACAAGTCATCGCAGGACTCTTCTACGTCGAATGATCAACCAGCCAAAAATGAGTCGAAGAACAACGACAGTTCAAGCACCGACAACGTCAACGAGCTGTCTCATACCGGACCGGCTGACACCTTGGCACAGCTCCTCGCTGTCGGTTTATTGACCGCCTCGTCCGTGGCCTTTTTGCAGTCACGACGTCAAGAAACCACACTTTGACTTATCTGTTCCACTAGAGTACAATGAGAGTAATTTGGAGTGCTCTCTTTTGTGCGCCTCAGAAATAGCAACGTAAGGAAGGAGTCTATAAAGACTTATGGCAACAAAAGCCACAATAACAATGGATGATCTGCTCGCTGCCCATGAAGACAGTGCTAAGCAAATCGTAGCCGGTGATATCGTTACCGGAACCGTACTATCACTTAAGAAACACGAGGTTTTGATTGACCTGGGCGCCCGGGGTGTCGGGTACGTACCACGCCGCGAAGTCGGTTTTTCCCGTAACTTGAACATCGGTGACGAAGTTACTGCCAGCGTTGTCGATGACGAGTTGGACAACGGTTATTCACTGCTGAGCCTCCGAAAAGCTGCCAAAGATCGCGGCTGGGAAGAGGTCGCCGCTAAACTTGAAAGCGCTGAAATTATAGAAGTCACCCCATATGATGCCAACCGTGGTGGACTTCTGGTTGAATACGAAGGTGTCCGCGGCTTCCTGCCGGTTTCACAGCTGTCTGCCGAGCACTATCCACGTGTCGGCTCGAGCGACAAAGACGAAATTCTACAGCGTCTGAACGGACTTGTCGGCAAGGCATTGAAAGTTCGTATCCTCGATAGCGACCGCAAAGCCAACAAGCTTATCTTTTCTGAGAAAGAAGCTATCAAAGACGGTCTGGCTGAGCGCTTTGAGAGCATCAAGGTCGGTGATACGGTCACCGGTGTTGTCACAGGTGTCGTCGACTACGGTGCATTCGTCAATGTCGATGGCATCGAAGGTCTGGTCCACATTTCAGAAATCAGCTGGGAACGTGTCAACAACCCTGGTGACTATGTGAAAGTCGGTCAAACGATTGATGCGAAGGTTATCTCGATTGACAAAGATCGCCTGAGCCTCAGTATGAAACAGCTGACGAAAGATCCTTGGCTTGATGAAGTTGAGAAATTCAAGGTCGGTGAGAAAGTCGAAGGAACGGTGACCCGTATTACGCCATTTGGCGCCTTCGTACAACTGAGCCCGGCTGTCGAAGCATTGTTCCATGTCAGCGAGCTCGGTGACGGAGACAACAACGACCCGGAGAAGGTCTTCACTTTGAACGAACGCAAAGATTTTGTCATTATCGACATCAACAAAGAGACGCGTAAGATTTCTTTGAGCCTCGCCGATAAGAAAAAATAGTAGTATATAACGCCCGTCACGGGTAGAAAGGAGCTTTCAGATGGATGACAAGAAAGTTATTGTTATCGCCGATTCCATCACTGTCGGTGAGCTTGCTGAAACGCTTAATCTGCCCGTCACATCCTTGATCGGTGAGCTCTTCAAGAACGGCATCGTCGCCACGATCAACCAGCGGATCGATTTTGAGACCGCAACGATTATCGTCGAAGAACTCGGACTTGAGGTTGAACTTCAAAAGAAAGAAGCTGCAGCGAAAGTCGAGCGTGCGGCGCACGTTCTATCAGACGACGCCGTCGAACGACCACCGATCGTAGC
The DNA here is from genome assembly GCA_964629565.1 of uncultured Candidatus Saccharibacteria bacterium. Lineage (GTDB taxonomy): Bacteria > Patescibacteriota > Saccharimonadia > Saccharimonadales > Saccharimonadaceae > CAZVUH01. Next base: position 6,439 of record CAZVUH010000006.1, read on the forward strand.
CGTCATGGGCCATGTCGATCACGGTAAAACGAGCCTGTTGGACGCGATCTTAGACACCAAGGCAGTCGAAGGTGAAGCGGGCGGCATCACACAGCACATCAGCGCTTACCAAGTAGAACGTAACAAGCGTATGATTACGCTGCTGGATACACCGGGCCATGAAGCCTTTGCGGCGCTGCGCCAACACGGTGCGACTCTGACCGATGTGGTTATCATCGTTGTCGCGGCAGATGATGGCGTTAAGCCGCAGACGATCGAAGCGATCCGTTTCGCGCAGAATGCCAACGCTAAGATCGTCGTAGCGATCAATAAGATAGACAAAGAAGCCGCCAACCCGCAGCTCGTTAAGACGCAGCTTGCCACCGAACATAATCTCAATCCTGAAGAATGGGGCGGAGACACCGTGATGGTCGAAGTGAGCGCGAAGACCGGTCAGAACATCGATAAACTGCTCGACATGGTGCTGCTTGTTGCGGATCTCGAAGAGCTCAAAGCAGATCTCGATGTACCGGCCGAGGGTCTGGTTATTGAAGCGCATATGGAAACCGGCCGCGGCTCGGTCGTCGGATTGCTCGTCGAGCAAGGGCAGTTGAAGCCGGGACACTTCCTGGTAGCGGGAACCGCCTATGGCAAAGTGCGTACACTGCTCGATTTTAAAGACCAAGCTATCAAGTCGGCTGGTCCGTCGACACCGGTAACCATCACCGGCTTCAAGGAGCTGCCGCAATTCGGCGATGTCTTTACGATCGTTAAGAACGAGAAAGAAGCGCGCCTGTTGACTGAAAAAGTCCGCATTGAACGCGAAAAGGAAGCCGCCACCACGAACGTGACGGGTGCTGACATGCTGAAACTGATCACTCAGAAACACGAATCGGTCGACTTCAACGTCATTGTTAAGGCGGACGTACAGGGATCCCTGACATCTGTCATGGACAGCCTGCGTCTGATTGATACCGGCAAGGAAGTCGCGCTTCGGATCGTCGCATCTGGCGTGGGAAGCATTTCGGAAAATGATGTCCGGATGGCCGCTGATGGCGATACGGTTATCTATGGCTTCAATGTCGATCTGCCACCTGCCGTCAAGCGCCTCGCTATGCGGGATAAGGTGCAGGTTCGACTGTATAAAGTGATTTATGAGCTTCTTGATGACGCACGCACCTCGATGGAAGCTATGTTGGCGCCGGAAGTCGTCGAGACGCAAATCGGTATGCTCACCATCAAGGGCGTCTTCCGGACCTTGAAGGACGAAGTCATCGCAGGTGGTGAAGTTACCAAAGGTAAAGCGGTCGCCAACGTTCTGGCACGCGTTCGGCGTGGTGATGAAGTCCTCGCGGAAGTCGAAGTCACGAAAGTCCAGCGACAGCAGCAAGAAGCCAAGGAAGTTTTCGAAGGTGAGCTGTGCGGACTATCACTTAAGACGGACAAGAAACTTCTTGTCGAAGAAGGTGATACAATCGAGTTCTTTACGCGTGAACTGGTAAAACGGACACTCCAGTAACCCCCAATCCTTTTTAAATGAGTCGGCTAAGCCGGCTTATTTTTATTGTAAGTAGACACCATAGTTGACATTATTTAAAGTTTATGCTAATATACGATCATAAAGTAACAAACACAAACACGTTAACAAACCGGAAGAAGGAACTATGTCAGAGCAAGCACCACGCACCAATCCACGACTTGAAAACTTTGAAGCCAACAAAGCCGCTCACGAGCAGGCACAGTACGAAGATGCCCTTTACGGAGAGGCAGGCGTGACTGACTTTAGTGACGAAGCGAAGAAGCGCCTTCATGAGGCCGATGCGTATGAGCAGCACCTTGAGTCGATGGCCGATCGCGGTGAGGACTATGACGCCGTAGCTGCGAACCTTGAGAATGGTGACTATAAAGATGCGATCGACCGACAAATCGCAACCGATCCGAACCTGCGTCGTATGGAGATGCTAGCGAAATCTATTGCCTCAGCGAATGCGACCGAAGTGACTCCGGAGAATGCGGATCGCTTGCCAGGTGTCGTCAAAGACAAAGAAGACAAACTTCAAGAGCTGATGATTGCGTTCAATGAAACATCTGAGTTGGACCCGGCTGATAAAGATGAAATCATGCGTCGGATTATTGATATGACAGAGCAATCGGCTGCTTCCGGTACGGCGTCAGCCTCTGAGAACCAGGAGGCGGCTTCGACGGCCGGAACTGAGACTGCAGAGCAAGAACAAGTGGCGGAACCGGCTACCGAATCGGTTCCGGTCGACACACCGGCAAACGAAGGTGAGTCTCTCGAAGAATATGAAGCGCGCTACGGGGTTAATCCCAACCTAGCGATCGATCCGAATGAAATGCCGATTGCCATGCCTGATATGTCCGGTATAAATCCTGAACAGGAACAGCAGATGGAATTTGCTATCGGTGATATTGTCCGTGTCCGTCGTACTTCTGGTGAAGTTGAAGACGACTGGCAAGTTCTAGGCGTGTCTGCCAATAATCCCGACGGAAGAGTCGTTGTCGGTAAAGATGGCGTCGGTACTAAGCGCTTATCATGGCAGGAACTTGTCGATATGCAGTCGCTTGAAGTCTCGTCCGCCGAGGAGCAGCCGGAAGAAGAGCAGAGTGAAGTCGCTAGTGATGATGCTGAACAAGATGTCGATCATGAAGTTGATGAGGACACATCCGATGAAGAGACTGGTGTCGACAATCGTGCACGCAGTTGGTTCAAGCGGGCCAAGGACGCCGTCAACGGCGGTCTCACAAAGCTGTACTTCGGGATTGGCCGTACGATGAACAAACTTGCTTCCAACGAACGGAAAGAAGGCGAGACCGACGATGAATACAACGAACGTATGAAGCGCAATGGTCGTCGTGCTGCTGTTGGCATCGCTGCCGTGGCAGCTGCTTACGGTGCATACCGTCTTTACCATGGTATCGATAGTGGATCTGGCGGCGGTACGGGCGGCTCAAGTCCTGAGCATCCGTTTAACCCGACTGTTGATCCGAGTGACCTTGGTCCGGACACTCCAAGCGGTGGTGGAAACACCGCACACGCCGAACTTCTAAACAGTGATGCCTGGAATATTCCGAAGGGTAGTGGCGGTGAGGCCTTGATGGACCGTCTCGGCGTTGATAAGAGCGTCTGGTATGAACACCAGAATGAATTCCTTGATCGTTTCCCGAATGAGGCGTTTCGCATGGCTGATGGCAACGTCGGCTTCGATGACCCGGGCCGTCTTTCGAAAAACGCGATTGATTTCTGGGCCCAATACGCCGAGAAATAGTATTTCGTCCACGCGTCATATATAATAAAAAACATAGACAGTAAAAGGATATAGAATTATATGTTCCAACTAGACGATAAGTTTCTCCAGGACCTCGGTCTCGATCAGTTGCCAGAAGAACAAAAGAAACCGTTTCTCGATCACATTTACAGCGAACTCGAAATGAAAGTCGGCACTCGGCTATCTGATGGAATGAGTGATGCGCAACTCGAAGAATTCGAAAGAATCATTGATCGCAATCCGGAAGCCGTCGAGAACTGGCTGACTCAGAATGTACCTGGCTATCAGCAGGATGAAAATTTCCAGCGTTTGCAGCAGGCTACCCAGCTCGAGTCATCAGATATCAATCTGAAGTCGGAGTTTGCCGCCACGAAATGGCTTGAGGTCAACCGGCCGGACTATCGTAATGTCGTCGCGCAGGTCCTCGAAGAACTTAAACAGGAGATCATGGCGAATCGCGAGGCTATTCTTGGCATGAACAACACTCAGCAGCCGCCTCAGGCCGCCGCATAGCCATTCAGAAACGCTTCGGCCGTCATCCGGCGACCACTTGGTGCTATCAGCTCATCAATTGATACGATACCGCTCTGACATTCAATGTCGAGCGGTGTTTTCTTTTGGTCACCCAAATGAGCCTTCGTGACGATGATAGTATGGCTGCCGACTTGCAGTTTTGTCTTTGGAAACACCAAGTAGGCCCGGATGCGACGCTCCAGGGCGACAGCATCCATGGCCTCTGGTTTCACGAATGCGTCCTGTTTATCAAGAAGCATGCAATATGTCGCGACAGCATCGTCCTGAGCTACCGGTTGTGTACTACCAGACAAAATAGAGGGCAGTACTTTCACGAGCAGGTCCGTGCCGGTCCGTGCTAGTGTCTGGTAAAGATCGGGCTGGGTTTCCGAACCGGTAAGGCGTATGGTATCTTGCGCATAGATCGGGCCGGCATCCATAGCGGCGGACAGCTGCATGATCGTCACGCCGGTTTCAGGATCTCCGTTCCTGATAGCAGATTCGATAGGAGAAGGTCCGCGGTATTTGGGGAGAAGAGAGGGGTGAAGATTGATAATACCGGGTGTGAACAGATCGATCGTCGCTTGCGGGAGGATCTTGCCGTAACTGACGAGCACACCGGCTACGGGCTGCAGTTCACGAACCGATTCACTGATCTCTTGCAACTTCGTAGGCTGCCAGACGGGAATACCATGCGCCTGTGCGATAGTTTTTACGCGAGGTGGTGTAACTTTCTGGCCGCGGCCTTTCTTGGTGTCGGGTTTTGTGACTACACCGGCTACCATGAAGCCGGCAGCTATGAGGCCTTCGAGCGCTACTGCGCTGAAATCCTCAGTCCCAAAGAATATGATTGGATGCGATGTGCTTTTCATAATCAAGCGGTTGCAAATCTCCACTCTTATCGAGTTCATAAAACGCGTCAGGGTCATCTTCGATATGGTCGATGAAAACGATACCGTTGGTGTGATCGATCTCGTGCTGGATGACGCGGGCTAGAAATCCTTCAGCCTTGAAGCGCAACTCGTGACCGTCAAGATCGATGGCCTTGACGCGGATCTTTGACGACCGGGGCACTTTGCCGTAAATATCTTTGACGCTCAGGCAGCCTTCGTAATCCGACACTAGCTCACCTTCGTATTTAACGATTTCAGGGTTGATAAGGACGGTAAAGTCACGGGATTTCTTATCCTCAAAGTCGCTCCGGACGATAATAACCCGCTCGAGTCTATCGATCTGGACAGCAGCCAGCGCAGCGCTGATCTCGTGAGGGCGGCTATCCTCCCAATCGAGCGCAGCGTTTGTCATATCATCGACAAGTTGTTGCAGGGCGTCGTTGGTCTCGCGGACTCGCTTGGATTTTTCGCGCAGATGCGGATTGGGCAGGGTAATGATGTCCTCTTTTTTCATTAGCACCAGTATACCATGAATATCAGAGGAGATTGAGAGGATCGAGCTCTGTTTGCCAATGAGCTGCCGGTACATGCTTCAGCGCATCGACGAGATGCTGGCGTCGTGGAGACTTTAGGACGAGCTGCCAGCGGTAGGTTTCGTGCTGGCGTTCGTAAAAGGCCGGTGTCGGTCCGAGAATCTGCACCGATGCGTGGATGTTGCCGCGTAACTCTTTGGCAAGTTTTTGTGCGTTGCGTATAGCTGCCGCTTCTGTTTTGTAGACGCAGACCAGCTTGAGCAAAAATGTGAACGGCGGAAAGTCCGCACGCCGGCGTTCTTTGATCGTGCGCTGATAGAAACTGCCGAAGTCTTGCGATAGGCCGTCGACGACAGCAGGGTGGGAGGGTTGATAGCTTTGTACGATAACCTGCGTCGGATGATGACTTCTGCCGACCCGGCCGATCACCTGTGCCAGTAACTGGAACGTCCGTTCGGATGCGCTGTAGTCGGGCAGGCTCAGGCCAGCGTCGGCTTGTATGACACCGACCGTCCGCAGCTCTGGCAGGTCCAATCCCTTTGCGACAACCTGGGTGCCGATGATCATATCAATCGTTCCGTCATAGAGGTGTTCATACTGCCGTTCGATTGTCCCACTAGCTTCGCTATCACCGTCAAATCGAACAATATTTTTGTCTGGAAACAGTTTCCGTAATTCGGCCTCAATCATTTTCGTACCGATACCTCTATGGACGATTTCGGCGTGACCGCACGTCGGACAGCTCGTCGGAACCCTATCTATAAAACCGCAGATGTGACAGCGTAGCTGGTGGGTGTCGCCATGGAGGGTCAGCGGTACGAAACAACGTGGGCAGCCAGCCTGCCAGCCGCAGTTCTCGCATAATGTGGTGCTGGCACTGCCGCGCCGGTTATGAAAAATAAGAGCCTGTTTACCGGTCGAAAATGTCTGCTCCAATTGGTCTAATAGGGCATCGGACAAAAAGCGATGACGTTTGAAGTTCTGGCGTTTTGTCATGTCGATTAAGCTGATGTCCGGCTTCGTGGTCACTTGTGCGGGTGTTGGAAGGGTGATGATCGGACGACCGGACTCTTCGGCAAGATAGTAATCGGCAACGGTGGGGGTAGCCGTTCCGAGGACTACTTTTGCCGAATGCTGCGCCGCCAGAATACTGGCTGCGCGAAGGGCGGAGTATCTCGGGGCTTGCTCCTGCTTATAGCTTGGCTCATGCGC
>CAZVUH010000006.1:12955-16672 GCA_964629565.1 uncultured Candidatus Saccharibacteria bacterium
CGCGAAGGGCGGAGTATCTCGGGGCTTGCTCCTGCTTATAGCTTGGCTCATGCGCTTCGTCGACCACGATCAAGCCGATGCGAGAAAGGGGCATAAAGAGTGCGGACCGGGGGCCGATGATGACTTGAGGTGAGGTGCTGTCAAGAATCGTCTTCCATAACAGGTGGCGCTCAGCCTCCGTCTGCTTGGAATGGGTGACAAGCACATCGCTAAAGTGGTGCGAGAACTCATCTACCAGTTGGCTTGTCAGCGCGATTTCAGGAACCAAGACAATAACAGATTTCTTTTCTTCGATGACTCGACGGGTCGCTTCAATGTAGACGGTTGTTTTCCCCGAGCCCGTTACGCCATGAAGCAGACTTGACCCAGGACTCATTGATTCAATGTTCCGAATAGCTGAGAGCTGGTCTTTATTGAACACAATATTTGTTCGTTTTCGGACACCTCGTGGAGATGATTGAGTACGTGCTCGTCGTGTTTTCTCGAGGCCACGCGGTAAGACTGTCTGAAACACAACGGCCAAGGGGGTAGCATAATAGTCTGACAGCCATCGCACCGTGTCGAGCAAGGCGCGCGGAAGCGGCGTCTCCTCGATGAGGTTGATGATGGGACGGGTAGCATACTCCGGCTTGTCGACCTGTCTCATTACCACACCCGTAAGTTGGCGTTTGCCAATGTCAACTAGGACGATATGACCTGGCTGGTAAGTATCCTCAGACTGATAGGTGAAGGTCTGAGATCCGGCTCGTACAATTTTCGTCGGTGCGACCTCGTAGTAATGCATGCTCCCATTATACCGCTACAATCACCGGGGAAGTAGTGGCGGTCTGCATTTCACCTTTGGACCGGTTCGTAAGATGGCCACTTCGTAGTACAATAAACATATGTATTTTGAATCACGCTCTCAGGCTGGACAGGTCTTGGCTGCCCAGTTGCTGGAAAAATACCGCTACGACAACTGCGCCGTCGTGGCGTTAAGTGATGGTTCTGTTCTGGTAGGCGAGCAGGTGGCTGCCGCACTGCACTGCGTTTTGACGTTACTTCTCATGGAAGAGATTGAGATTCCCGGCGAAAGCCTCAGTTTCGGTGGCGTTTCAGAGAGCGGTAACTTCACCTACAATTCTACGTTCACGTATGGAGAGCAGGAAGAGTATGTCGCAGAGTTTCACGGTTATCTGGAAGACCAGAAACGGGAAAAGATGCAGAAACTCAACAGGCTGCTAGGTGATGGCGGCGTGATGGATAAAGATCTTTTGCGCGATCACGTAGTCATACTGGTGGCCGACGGTCTTGATGATAGCGCTTCGATCGACGTGGCACTCGATTTCCTCAAGCCGGTTCGCACCCAAAAACTGGTCGTAGCCACGCCGATTGCGACGGTAGCCGCCGTCGACAAACTTCATGTGGTGGCCGATGAACTTCACATTTTGGATGTGAAAGACAACTTCATGGGTATCGATCATTATTACGAGGATAATACGGTCCCATCTCATGAGGAAACAATCGAAAAGATCAATGAAATCATCCTCAACTGGCGCTAATTTCATAATTTATGGGCTTGTCAGGTGTTGTAAGAATGTGTAAGATAAGAAGAACGAAGGAAGTGGTCTAAGTAAGGGAGTACGATGCTAGACGTTTTTATCACATCTCGGGTGCGGCGGAAAATCGTTGTTGTCTATGCGAAATATCCGGACTTCCATACGCATGTGCGGGGTCTTGCCAAACTTATCAAAGAAGATCCGGGCAACATTCAGCGCGAACTGAAGCGGCTTGAAAAGGTCGGTTTTCTGACAAGCGAGAAGCAAGGCAATACGAAGATTTATTCGACCAACAAACAGTTCCCGATCTTCAAGGAACTTCAAAGCATTGTCATCAAGAGCCAGCAGCACCAATCGAGTCGTAGCAAGCGCACTACCGATGTTTCTCCAGTTTAAGGAGACGGCGTGACGGCATCACAGCTTTTTGAAAACATCCTACGCGCGCGTGGCCTGACCGGCAAGAAACGCGACGCGTTTTTGAATCCGAGTTATGACGCCAAACATGATCCATTTCTGTTGCCCGACATGGAGAAGGCGGTCAAGCGTTTAGTTGCAGCCCGCAAGAAACAAGAAAAAATTACGATTTACGGCGATTACGACATTGATGGCCTGACGGCCACGACGATTCTGCTAGACGCGCTCAGTAGTTTTGGCTTCGAGCATGTCGAGGCGTTCATCCCGAATCGTTTCGTCGAAGGCTATGGGCTGACTGTCGATGCCATTGAGCGGATCGCCGCAAGCGGTGCGCAGCTGGTCATCACGGTCGACTGCGGCAGTCTGAGCGAGAAAGAGATTATCCGGGCGAATGAGCTGGGTGTCGATGTCATCGTGACCGACCATCATAATGTGGCACCGGTCCAGCCGCCGGCTGTGGCGGTCATCAACCCGAAGCGGTTATTGCAGGATTTTCCTGATGAGTATGAAAATTTGCTGCTCAAAGATGATTCAAAAAAAGCAGGTGAGATCTACCCGTTCCTCGATCTCGCTGGGTGTGGTGTGGCGTTCAAGCTCGTGCAGGCACTGCAGACAAGGCTTGATGGCTTGGAGAGCGGACAGGAAAAATGGTTGCTCGATCTCGTGGCGCTCGGTACCGTCTGCGACGTCGTGACACTTGTCGACGAAAACCGGGCGAATGTCTTCTGGGGGCTCAAGGTACTCGCTCGTACGCGCCGTCCGGGCCTCAAGGCTCTTATGGCAGTGAGCGGCGTGGAACCGGAAAAGCTAAACGCCCGCAGCCTCGGATTCCAGCTTGGCCCGCGCATGAACGCAGCCGGACGACTGGAGACGGCACAGTATGCACTCGATATGCTGATGGCACACGACGGCATGGCGGCGCTGGAAAAAGCTCAGAAATTAAACGAGATGAACATGGCCCGGCGAATCGAGCAAGATAAGATTTTCAAAGAGGCAGTCGTGCAGGCTGAGCAATTCAAGAATGATCCGGTCTTGGTCGTAAGCAGTCCGGGCTGGAGTCATGGCATTATCGGCATCGTAGCGGCAAAATTACTTGAGAAATTCCATAAGCCAACGTTCGTGCTCGAAGAAATAGGCGATGAGGCGAAGGGTTCCGCCCGCAGCTATGGCGACTTTTCAGCGGCCGATGCGATCCGGGCGGCCGATGACATCATCACCAAAGGTGGCGGCCACAAGGCGGCGGCCGGCGTGACGCTACCGACGAAAAATATTGCCGCGTTTCGCAAGCGAGTGAATGAATTTTATCGATCACAGAAGCTATCGAACCAGGCAAGCCTGTTGTTGCCACGCGCCGACACGGATGCGGTCTTTGAGCATGTGACGGAAGAGTTGGTCAAACTGCTCGAAACGCTCGAGCCGTTCGGAAACGGCAACCCGCAGCCGATCCTGAAGAGCGAGAACGTGCTGGTCGTGAACCTGCGCCGCATGGGAGCGGAAGGGCAGCATGTGAAACTGGAACTGCAAGACGACTCAGGGTTGAAACTTCAGATGCTGGCGTTTTCCGCGCCGGAGCATTTCTTCGTCGAACCGGGTGAGCGCATCACGGTATGGTACCAGCCGGATATCAACGAATGGCAAGGGCGTCGAATGATCGAAGGACGATTGTTGCATATTGAAATAGAATGAAGCTATTTATTGCGAAAGACGATCTTCTCTGTTACAATAGTCAGCGATATGGTACAAGTTACACGTAAAGACGAGAAAG
>CAZVUH010000006.1:16772-19197 GCA_964629565.1 uncultured Candidatus Saccharibacteria bacterium
TTCTCTGTTACAATAGTCAGCGATATGGTACAAGTTACACGTAAAGACGAGAAAGAAGCGAACGAGAATATTATCCGTCGTTTCAACCGCAAGGTATTGCAGAGCGGAGTTCTTTCGAGCGCAAAGGCATCAATGCGTTTCCAGAAACCGATCAGCAAGACTGAGCGTCGCAGCAAAGCGATTATTCGCAAGGCTCGCAAGGCAGATAAACTGGCGAAGGCTCGCCTGGGAATCCGCTAAATCATGGCGCTTAAAGCGCGCATCGATGACGATTTGAAAGCCGCTCTTCTAGGGCGGCAATCGTTTGTCGCGCAGACGCTACGGGGCCTGAAAGCCGTTATTTTGAACGAGGAAGTCGCCAGCGGCAAGCGCGACGAAGGTCTCGCTGATAGTGAGATCGAAACGATCATTGCCCGCGAGGTAAAAAAGCGCAACGAAAGCATCACGCTCTACGAGCAGAATGGCCGCGCCGAACTGGCCGAAGATGAGAAAAAAGAAGCTGAAATTCTGTCGGCATATTTACCGGAGCAATTATCCGATGACGCCTTGAAGGCGATCATCACCGCGAAAATCGATCAACTCGGTGTCAGCGGCCCGCAGGCCATGGGGCAGGTCATCGGTGCGGTCAAGGCTCAAGTGGGAACATCGGCCGATGGCGCAACAATCGCCCGGCTCGTCAAAGAAGCACTGAATTAATTACCAATAGGAGAAATACACACATGATACTACTCTTTGGACCGACCGGCGCGGGAAAGAGCATGCAGGGGCAAATGTTAGCGGTGCGTCAGGGCTGGAAGTGGCTCTCCACCGGTGAGATGCTTCGCAACAACAACGACCCGGCGATTATTCAGTTGCTTAAAAGTGGCGATCTTGTCAGTGACGCCGTCACGTTCGAAGTATTCGACCAAGCCATCTGGGACGCAAAATCGAAGCAGTATCCGAATGTGATCGTGGACGGATTTCCGCGTACCAAGACGCAAGCGGAGTGGCTGGCAAAATATCTGGAAAAGACGAATGAGCGAATCGACCTGGTAGTCGTACTCGAAGTGCCGGAAAATGAAATTATGGGACGCCTCGCGAAGCGCGGTCGCATGGAAGACACACCTGAGACGATCGCCAAGCGTATGACGATCTACCGGCAGAAGATGTATCCGATCCTGGGGACATTCGCCGAAGACGGCGTGAAAGTCGTGCATCTGGACGGCACTGGAACGGCGGGCGAAGTCCACGACAAGCTCTACGCCGAACTGGAATCAAACGGACTCGTTTAAAAATGCAAGCACGAAAGACAGATGCACAGATTCAAGCCATGCGCGAGGGCGGAAAGATCCTGGCGACTATTTACGAGGATCTGAAGCAATTCGTTCGGGCTGGCCAGACGGAGCGTGAGATCGACGCCTGGGTCGGTACGCAAATCGAAAAACATGGCGCTATTGCTACCTATAAAACGAGCGAGGTCGGCTTTCCGGGTAATATCTGCATCAGCGTCAACGAGCAGATCGTCCATAGTGTACCGAGCGATTACACCCTGGAAGCGGGTGATGTGGTCAGTTTCGATCTCGTCATCGCGTATAAGAATATGAAGACCGACGCAGCTTTCACGATGGTTATCGGCGAGGAGCCGCGTGGCGCGAAGAAACATCTGGTCCAGATGACTGAAAGAAGCCTTTATGCAGGTATCGACGCTATAAAGGGTAGCGGGACGCACACGGGTGACATTGGTGCGGCTATTCAAAAGACGCTTACCGATGCGAAGCTTGGTATCATTCGCGAACTAGTCGGGCATGGTGTCGGTACCGAGATGCATATGCCTCCCGAAGTACCGAACTGGGGTCATGCCGGTAGCGGCGTCACCCTACACGCAGGTGATACGATCGCGATTGAACCGATGGCTACCCTTGGTGGTGAGCGTATCGTGACCGACGCGGAGAATGACGGCTGGACGATCTCGACCCGTGACGGCAGTCTGGCGGCACATTTTGAACACACCGTACTCATCACGGAAAACGGCGCCGAGATTCTCACGCAGCTATAGGCAAACATAAGCAAGTCTGTTCATTTTCGTAATGAGACGGTATAATTGGCCTATGCAGGAAAATTCTCGGTACGCAGTCGGTATTGACGTGGGCACGACAACGATTCGCTGTGTAGTCGGACATATCGACGGTACGACCGGCGTTCCAACGATTGTTGGTGTCGGCCAGGCGCCAACCAAAGGAATGCGTAAAGGCGTGGTCGTCAATCTTGACGGTCCGGCGCACGCCATCGATGATGCGCTCGGTGAAGCGGAACGTATGAGCGGTTATCAGGTAAACGCCGCCACCATCAGCATCAACGGTGCACATATCCTCAGCACAAAAGCAGACGGCATGATCGCCGTTGGCGCGGCTGACCACGAGATAAATCCCGAAGATCTTCATCGGCT
>CAZVUH010000006.1:19297-28129 GCA_964629565.1 uncultured Candidatus Saccharibacteria bacterium
GTCGCCGTCATTGACCTGGGCGGTGCAACCACCAGCCTGGCTGTGTTTGAAGAAGGCGATTTACAATATGTCGGCGTTATACCGGTTGGTGGCACGAATATCACCAATGATCTGGCTATCGGTCTGAAAACGGATCCAGAAGTTGCTGAAAAAGTAAAAATCTCCCATGCGACGGCAGTACCGCGATCTGACGCCGAAGGAATCAGTGTCAAAGATGGCGGAGAGGTGATCAGCTTTACCTCAACGGATATCGACGAAATCGTTGAAGCCCGTCTTGAGGAAATTTTCGAAGCGGTTCAAAAAGAATTGAAGAAAGCCGGCAAGGCTGGACAGTTACCGAGCGGTGTTGTGCTGACTGGCGGCGGTGCACAATTAAAGCATATCGCCGAATATGCCAAACGGACATTAGGACTGGCGGCACGCGTCGGTAAAGCCACCGGTTATGGCGGCGTGGCCGAGCAGGCTGAAAAACCGGCCTTCGCAACGGCTGTCGGCCTGATGCTTGTCGATGCCGCCGGAGTCGCTCCGGCAAACAAGCATACGAGTGCGCATAAGGGCAAAGCTTCCATTAAACAGGCAACTGGTGCGCTATCGTGGCTTGTCGATAAGTTCAAGCCGTAGTGTCTCGATACGAAAAAGTGTTATACTACTAGATAATGAATACGAGTAGCGGGGGAGAAAGCAGATTCCATGCCTGAAGTAAAACCAAGTGAGATACAAACGTTCGCCAGCATTAAAGTGGTTGGCGTTGGTGGGGCTGGCGGTTCCGCCGTCAATCGAATGAAAGACGCGGGCCTGCACGGCGTGCAGTTCATCGCTATGAATACGGATGCGCAAGCGCTCCACAATTCAAAAGCAGATATGAAGCTCCACCTCGGTCACAGTACGACCAACGGCCTGGGTGCCGGTGCTGATCCGTCTGTCGGAGAAGCGGCAGCCAACGAGTCACGTGACGAAATTCGCGAGGCGCTTGAGGGCGCCGACATGGTGTTTGTGACCATCGGTGCCGGTGGTGGTACTGGTTCTGGTGCCGGCCACGTGGTGGCTGAGATTGCTCGAGAACTCGGCATCCTTGTCGTGGGTGTCGCCACGAAACCGTTCAGTTTTGAAGGTGAGAAACGTCGCCAGAACGCCGACTGGGCAATCAACCAGCTCGGCCGCAAAGTGGATACGTTAATCACTATTCCAAACGACCGCTTGCTCCAGACGATCGATCGCCGCACGCCGTTGCTCGAGACCTTCAAGATTGCGGATGACGTCTTGCGCCAAGGTGTCCAGGGAATTTCCGAACTCATTACCGAACATGGTCTTATTAACCTCGACTTCGCTGACGTCAAAGCCATCATGAGCAACGCTGGCTCGGCGCTGATGGGCATCGGCCGTGCTTCTGGTGACGACCGTGCCGCCCAAGCCGCACAGCAGGCTATCGAGTCGCCACTTATCGAAGTTTCGATCGATGGTGCCAAGGGTGTCCTGTTCAATGTTACCGGCGGATACGACATGAGCATGTCTGAGATCCAGGAAGCTGCCGAAATCATTACCAGCGCGGTCTCTCCGGATGCCAACATTATCTTCGGTGCTACATTGAAGCCTGAAATGGAAGACGAACTGGTCATCACGGTCATCGCGACCGGCTTTGACAGTGCGTATTTCCATGAACAGGATGTTTCCCTCGACTCAACCGGTGTGACGGCGTCCGCAGCCGAGCCGGAAGTAGAGGAAGCGACTATCCAAGGTGTCAACATGGATCTTGATTCGACAGATGCCGCCGCACACTTTGCCGAAGAACCGTCTGGCAACATCTGGAGCCAGCCTGAGGAAGACGACGAGTCTGATACGCCCGCCTTCTTGCGTCGTCGCAAGAAAAATAAGCAAAAAGACAACGAGTAGCAGAGGCTCGCCTGTATGAGTACACAAGATCGGATTGGTGACAGCCGCGTTTTGGAATCCCGCGAAGTCAGCGACGGTAAAGCGATCCGCCGCCGCCGCGAAGCCGGAGACGGCACGCGCTTTACGACCTATGAGCGTATCGAAAAGCCGAATATCGCGGTCATCAAACGCGATGATATCCGCGAGCTCTTCGATCGCGAGAAACTTGCCAAAGCCGTGACGGTATCAGTCGGAAAATTCTTTTCATCAGAGATCGAAATCGAGGAGATAGTCGGCCGGGTGGAGGATGCGGTCTACGCGCTAGGCGAGAGTGAAGTCACTTCGCGCCAGATAGGTGAACTTGTCCTTGAGGAACTGAAGGACAAAAACGAAGTTGCGTACGTGCGCTTTGCCAGTGTCTTCTTTGACTTCAAAACGCTTGATGAATTCCGTGAAATACTTAAACAAGCGGTCAAAAGCAAGGGGGCGTAAGGGATGAGAGTCTACGTCGTTTATAAAGATAATAGCGATCACGCACGAGAAGTCATCGATTACCTAAGGGATTTTGAGAATCAGACCGGTCATGCGCTTGAAACCATTGACCCTGATTCGCCGGATGGCGCGATGACCTGCCGGACGTACGACATCGTCGAATATCCGACCGTTTTTGCTATCAGTGACAGTGGCCAACTACAGAACTTATGGCGTGGACGTCCGTTGCCGACAATCTCTGAGGTGAGCTACTATGTTTAAGCCGCTGGCTAGCGTAAAAGATTTCTTTACCCATAAAGAAGCTCGCCTGCGTGATAACCGCTGGATATTCACGACGATGCTGATCGGTGCTCTCTGTAGCCTGCTCGCATCATTCGTCCTATCCGTCGATGCGGTAGAGCTTGCCAAAAATCCCAATGCCGAGCTCAGCTGCAGTATCAACGTGATCGTCAACTGTGCGACGGTCAATACGCACCCCTCAGCGTTCTTATTCGGTTTTCCCAACAGCTTCCTGGGCCTTATCGCTGAACCAATCGTCATCACGGTGGCGATTGCTGGCTTGGCGGGCGTCGCATTCCCGCGGATGTTTATGTTCGCGGCACAGATCGGTTACTCGCTCGGTTTTATCTTCGCGTTGTATCTGTTCGCGGTTAGCTTCTTTGTCATCGGAGCCCTCTGTCCATGGTGCCTGCTCGTGACGCTGACGACTACGTTGGTCTGGTTCTCGATCACCCGGTATAACATTCGGGAAAATAACTTGTATTTGCCGAAGAAACTGCAAAAAAAGGCTGAGGCGTGGATTCACAAAGATTACGATAAGTTCGCGCTTGCTGTTTTCGTCGTCATCCTAATCACCGGTATTCTCATAAAATACGGTGACGGACTCTTCGGGTAGACGTGGCCGTGCGTCAATCGGCAGTCGCCATCGTTTTGATCTTCATCTATTTATTCACGTGGTTCACGGTATTCTCAAGCCATGGTTTACTTGTCCCCGTGCTTGGGGTTCTGTGGTTCCTGTTACTCGCAGTGGCCCTGTTCATGTCGCTGCTGTTTGTGCTGGCGCAGTTGCTTGGCCGTCTTGATGTTATTGATGCGGCGTGGGGTATTGCTTTTCTTATCGTTGCCGTCGGCAGTTTCATGCTTCGTAGCCGCGAAATCGGGCTCAATACACCGACGATTGTCACGGCACTTGTCTGTATCTGGGGACTGCGTCTGGCCTATCATATTATCCGCCGCCTTGTAAGAACCGATGAAGACAAGCGCTATACGGCATATCGTCATCAGTGGGGCAGGTATCTGGTGATCCGCAGCTTCCTGCAGATTTATCTGACACAAGCACTGCTTGCACTAGTGGTGTCGACAGCGGTCATTTATACTAATTTATTCTCCACCGGGGACATATCGGTCTGGACGGTAACGGGTGGCCTGGTCTGGCTACTCGGTTTCGTTTTCGAATCAGTCGGTGACGCACAGTTACGGCGGCATATTGCCACCGGTTCAAAAAAACTGCTTACCACAGGCCTATGGCGCTACACGAGACATCCGAATTATTTCGGTGAAGCAACGATGTGGTGGGGTATTTTTATCATCGCGCTTGGCGTTCCCTATGGCTGGGTCGGGATTCTGACGCCGGCTGTCATCACGTATTTATTGCTTTTTGTCTCAGGTGTGCCATTGACGGAGAAGGCGATGGCAAACAAATCAGGCTGGAAGCGATATGCAGCCCGAACCAGCAAATTCTTGCCATTTCCACCTAAAAAGGTGTAGAATAACAGATGAAATCCGTTTGAGTGGCTATCAACCACGAGGAGGAGGAAGAAATGTGCCATGCAAAGTACAGAGTAGACCCTCTCGCTCTCGACGCGTCAGATCGAACAACTAAGTGCTACGGAAGATTCTCTTCGTAGAAACTGGATGGTACCGTCCGCATAAATTCCCAGCGGATTCCAGTAGCTACGAAGGGATTTTTATTTGGAAAGAGCCATGGAACGCTACACATCACCACAACCACCAGAAAAGACCAGCGATGAAATTGTCGCCGTGCTTCGTGATCATGGCATCACCAGCCTTGAAGCAGCCGACTTAGAGGCCTTGCCGCGTGATAGTTGGCAGCGTATCGTCGTCTGGCATGTCAAAGAAGTTGAGCCGCAGTTCGAAGCTATTGGCAGGGCATGTTTTGGTGATGAGTGGCAAGAGGATACGTGGATATGAGAGAATCGCCGAATTTCAGCGTTGAAAAGTTGACGGCCGTCGATGTCGAAGCAGCCGAGCGTATGCGTGCGCAGTCCTGGCTTGATACGTACGTGCGTGAAGATCTTGGCGTCACCGAAGACTATATAAGGACTCGTGTCGGAGCGTGGCTGACCGAAGACCGGATACAGTTACGTCGTGCTACCGTGGAGACAACGGATGAATCGCAGTTACTTCAACGTATTGCCAAGGATGAGCAGGGAAATGTCATCGGCATCGTCGTGGCGCACAAAGACCGTTCCGGACAATATCTCAAAGCGCTCTATGTCGACAAACTCCATCACGGGACTGGCATTGCCACGGAACTTTTAGATACCAGCCTGGAGTGGTTCGATGGAGCCCAGCCGGTCAGATTGGAAGTCGCCAGTTACAATGACCGAGCAATCCGATTTTATGAGAAACATGGCTTCAGGCAGGTTGAAGCGTCCGATCACATATTCGGTGACACGATACCCGCGATCAATATGATACGAGAAGGAGAGAATGAATGAAATTTCAACACGGAACACGCCGACGGGCGCTGGAATACGAAAAAGACTGGGTCAAGCGCTGGAAAGACGGCAAGACGTTCGAAAAGTCGGTTGAAAACCGGTCGAAAGACAATTCTTATGTCTTTTACGACGGTCCACCGTTCATCTCCGGTGTGCCGCATCACGGAACGCTGCTAAGTTCCATCGTCAAGGATGCCGTGCCGCGTTATCAGACGATGAACGGTAAGCGCGTCGAACGTCTTTGGGGATGGGACGCGCACGGTCTTCCAGCCGAACGCTACACCGAAAAGAAGCTCAATATCCACTCGCGCGAGGAAGTGCTGGAGTATGGTCTGGAAAAATACATCCTTGCCACCCGCGCCAATATGCTGGAGACCAGCAGTGCATGGGAAGACGTCATCGACCGTATCGGCCGCTGGGTAGAGTTCAAGGGTGCCTACAAGACCATGGACAAAGATTATATGGAATCGATCTGGTGGGCGTTTAAAACCTTGTATGAAAAAGGCAAGATCTATGAGGGTGAAAAGGTGCTGATGTACTGTACGCTCGACGGCACGCCGCTCTCAAAAGCCGAAGTGACGATGGATGCCGGCGCGTACCAGGATGTGACCGACCCGTCTGTGTTTGTGAAGTTCAAACTCGAAGATGGCAGTACGCTGCTAGCCTGGACGACGACACCGTGGACATTGCCGGCTAACACGGCCGTCGCGGTGAACAAAGACTTCGAGTATGTCGAAGTGAAAGTCGCCGATGAACAGTTTATTTTGGCAAAAGAACTGGTCGAAAAAGTCCTGACCGATGAAAAACATCAGCCGCTTGAGTATGAAGTCGTGCGCGAATTGAAGGGCAAGGATCTGGTTGGTAAGAAATACCAGCCGTTGCTCGGCGTCGACCGCGGCGAAAATGCTCATCAGGTGTGGCATGCCGATTACGTCAGCGATGAAGACGGTACCGGTATCGTACACCTGGCGCCGGCCTACGGTGAAGAGGACTTCGAACTTGCCAAGACGAAAAAAGTACCGGTCGTGCATGTCATCGACCAGAACGGCTACTACACAGAGGGTGATTGGAAAGGCCAGAACGTCTGGGAGGTCAATAAGCCGATCGCAAAGGACTTGAAGGAGCGTGGTGTCGTCTGGAAGATTGATTACATCAAGCACTCGTATCCACATTGTCATCGCTGCGGCACGCGGCTGATGTATCGTGCACACCCGAGCTGGTTCATGGACATCGATGGCCAGCGGACGAAAATGCTGGAACAGAACGGCGATATCAATTGGTTTCCGTCGCATGTCAAAAATGGGCGGTTTGCCAAAACCGTCGAGCAGGCACCGGACTGGAATATCAGCCGCGACCGTTTCTGGGCGACGGCGATGCCGGTCTGGAAGAGCGAGAGTGGCAAAGTCCGCGTTGTCGGCAGCTACGCTGAGCTTAAAGAACTGAGTGGTGTGGAACTTGAAGATTATCACCGCCCATGGATCGATGATGTCACCTTTGAGATCGACGGAGAAACGTATACCCGCATCGACAAGGTGATGGACAGCTGGTTCGAGGCCGGCAGTATGCCGTTCGCTCAGTTCCACTATCCGTTTGAGAACAAGGAAAAATTCGAAGCCAATTTCCCAGGCGACTTCATCGTCGAGTACATCGGTCAAGTCCGCGCCTGGTTCTACTACATGCACGCCATGAGCGTGGCGCTGTTCGGTGAAAACAGCTTCAAGAACGTCATCGTGACTGGCAACGTGGCCGGCAATGACGGCCGCAAAATGAGCAAAAGTTACGGCAATTACACTGATCCAAATGAGCTGATGGACAAGTTCAGCGCCGACAGCCTGCGCTTCCTGCTACTCTCCAGTCCGCTCTTGAACGGCGAGGACTTCGCGCTGCAGGACAAAGAAGTCGGTGATGTGGCCCGCAAACTCGGCATGATCTGGAACATGTATGATTTCTTCACGATGTACGCCGAAGTCGACGGCTGGGAATTCGATCCCACGCAGCCCCTTACGTTGTCTCCCGCGGATTTGACTAATCCGCTCGACAAATGGATCGTTTCACGGCTACATCAGTTGAATGAGGAAATCACGAAGAATATGGACGCATACGATATTCCCAACGCGATGAACCCGATCCTGCCGTTTCTTGATGATGCCAGCAACTGGTATGTGCGCCGGTCGCGCCGCCGTTTCTGGAAAAGTGAAGACGATGGCGATAAAGCGGATGCTTACCGGACGCTTCACTATGTGCTGCTGAAACTTTCGGTGCTCATGGCGCCATTCACGCCGTTCCTGGCAGAGGAACTGTATCAGAATCTTGGTGGGGGCAATGAGTCGGTCCATCTGCTTGATTGGCCGAAAAATTATACGGTCGATCAACTGGTGTTGGACGAGATGGCGACAGTCCGGGAGTACATCAACGAAGGTCTGAGCCTGCGTGCAAAAGCCGGCTTGAAGGTGCGCCAACCGCTCGCCGGCGTAACGGTTCCGACTTTAGGCCAGTTCGTTAATTTCGAAGAGATTCTGATGGACGAATTGAATGTCAAAGCGGTCAAGACCGGTAAGCAGGTAGCGATCGATGAGAAGGTCTCACCGGAACTGCGCCGCGAAGGTCTAATGCGCGAAATTGTTCGCCACGTGCAAGCCGCTCGTAAAGATGCGGGATTGAGTGTTGACGATCGAATTAACCTGAGCCTTTCTACAAGTGATGAACTCCTGAAACAGGCAATTCAAGAACACGAGACGGCCATTATGACTGAGACGCTCGCTGAAACCATAAGCAAGCAGACGTTTGCCTACGATAAAACGGTTACCGTCGAAGGCGCGAGTCTTGCTGTGTCTCTAGAGAAACTTACATAAGAGTATAATCGTACCCAAGAGGAATATAGTTATGACAGAGTCGTTCCAATCACAAGCTACCGGCCCAGAAGACAGCGAGGTGTTTCGTATAGAACTTCCTGACGGCGCATACCATGGTGAGATACCCGAGCGCGTGGAAGATCAATATATTGACTCCTACGGCCCAAAAGGCCGTGGCTGGAAGCTAGTTGCCGGCAGCGCCATTATCATAACACTTGCCGGTGTGGAATATTTCCGTAGGAAATACGGTAACGAAGAGTAGGGTCATTGACATTTCATAGCATTTATGCTTAAATGAAAGTATAAAAGCGAGAAATAAAAAATGTCCGAAGAACCAAAACGAATACAACAGCACGAAGGTCCCTGGCGTAAACTGACGCCCCACCGTGCAAATGATTTTGCCGGAGAAGTGAATAGTTACTTGCCAAATAATAAGACTGGCGCCGAGAACCTCGATGAGCAATACGGCCAGGGCAATTGGAAATTCGATACTACACGGTTTGATGCCGAGCGTCAGGCAGAGGTAGAAATTACGCGTGCGGCGAATAAAATCGCTCTCGAAGGTCTACATAATGTCATTCTAAGCAACATGATAAGTGACGCCTACGGCAAGCCACGGAAACCGGTAAGTGATATTTATGTCGATGATGAAGGGAATAATCTGACAGGTAAGGTGCAGAATCAGGCGCTTCCTTCACCACTCGGGGATATTCTTCTCTCTCCGGACGGTGACAAGTATCATCAAGAAAAACAGGGGAATAAACAATGATATTCCATCATCATGTCTCACTCGGAAAAATCGATCCGCTTGGTGATGGTCTGCGTGAAATGATCGAAGCCGAGCAGCTTGAACCCGAAGCGATAACGCTAGAGGAAAC
>CAZVUH010000006.1:28229-29853 GCA_964629565.1 uncultured Candidatus Saccharibacteria bacterium
GTACGCTATACTAAGTATAATGATGGAACTTACCGATGAACAATTCGACGCGCTGATTACCCGCGCCATGGATGAATTGCCCCAGGCATATATTAAAGGGCTCAATAATGTCGTTATCGTTATGGCCGACGAACCGACGGATGAACAGCGTGAGAAAATGCGGCTGGATGGCAAGCTGCTGCTCGGCTTGTACGAAGGCGTGCCGCTGACGCATCGGGGTAATGGCTGGTCTGGCATGTTGCCGGATAAGATTACCTTATTTAAGAATCAGATCCTTCAAGTCGTCCACGACGACGCCAGCCTTTTCGAGCAGATAAAACGGACGCTCTGGCATGAGATAGCCCACTATTATGGCCTTGACCATGATCGGATGCATCACCTACAAAACAATCCGCATTCTCAATAGTCAGCGAAGCCCAGGTATGGTATAATACGGGCAAATGTAACACCACATGTGGAGTGTGGTAAATGCGAGGAGATAGAAGTATGGGATTACACATACAGCGGAAACAATTACGTAGATTCCGACTACTATCAACGTTAGTTGCGGTACTTGCGTTTGCGGTGCAACCACTGGTCTCACTAAACTTACCCGCGGCGTTTGCCGTCGACGCGCAACCATCGATTACGCCGACTTCTCACGTCCTCCAAGGAGGTGGTATCGCGGCCAGCCAGGTAACCAGTACGGTCAGTGGTACTGGTTATAAAGACATGAAAGTATCGTTTCATTACGATGCTACGCATCTTGATAGCAATGAGACGTTTGAGTTCGGTATAACTGGGGACGATGTGACCAAGCAAACAGTCACAGGTGTACCCGGTAATCATGATAGTGAGGAAACGGATGCAGAGATCGACGTTCCCGCGGCGTATAATAACTCGACGTTTACAGTGTACTTTAAGGACAATGGCAATCTCCCAGGGACAACGGGAAATAACGATGTGGTCAACGTGACGAATCTCGCCGTTTCCGGTAGCGTGATACCAGCGCCGACGATTCAGACATGTGCGACAACGAACACAGTGAATGTTGCGAGCGTTGACAATTGGTATGACGACAGCCGCAGCAGCGGCCATAGTGACATGACGACTGGCGGCTTGCATGTCTGGACCGACAGCAACACGTCAAATGATAAGGCAGCGAAATACCTTTACGGTGGTACGGCCAGCTTTGATCTGAAAGACGCCGGCACGCCGTCGATCGACATCGCTGACGGCTTTACCGGTGGACGGCCGAGCCTGCAGCTTGCCTTTGATAAAGATGGCAACGGCAACTGGGACGGTTATCTTGTCTATGAGCCGTGGGCTTACGGAGAAGGCCAGTATTGGTCGAACAAAGATTTCGGTGTCGGTGCCGGTGGTGGTTACCCAAGCATGGGGACATTGCAGGACTATCTCGATGCTAATCCATCGGCCCGTATTATCGGTGTAGGATATTCACTCGGTTCCGGCGTCAAAGGTGACGCGGTCATCAAAAGCCTGACAGCCGGCTGTACGAAATATGTCTTCGCGGCGCCAGTGCTAGATACTGAAAAACCAACTGCTACTCTTACGGAACCGGCCGTAAACAGTTAC
Source organism: uncultured Candidatus Saccharibacteria bacterium (assembly GCA_964629565.1). Lineage (GTDB taxonomy): Bacteria > Patescibacteriota > Saccharimonadia > Saccharimonadales > Saccharimonadaceae > CAZVUH01. The sequence continues at coordinate 29,805 of CAZVUH010000006.1, forward strand.
AATCCGACCCAGATGGTGGTTGATGCCCATGATGAGACCTCGCTCAAAG
>CAZVUH010000007.1:0-1400 GCA_964629565.1 uncultured Candidatus Saccharibacteria bacterium
TGGTGGAGCATAGCGGATTCGAACCGCTGACCTCTTCGCTGCCAGCGAAGCGCTCTAGCCAACTGAGCTAATGCCCCAAACCTGATTTATCTTACCAGGGGTAAGATAAAATATCAATGATGGTGCATATGGTGATGCTCGTGAACAAGTGCGTGACCCTTGCCCTTCGTAATGAGCCATCCGTTCACCGGCACGGCCACTACAAATGCAATCACAAGCGACAAAGCGAGACTCCACCAAAACAACCAATCGCTCAGCATCGCGTCAAGGGCGCCGGGTACCAAAGCGACAAAACCGTTATCGACAACTTCCATGACAAAGATTGAAAACGTATCAGCGGCCAAGGCGACCCCAAAAGCAGCCTTCAGACCCATCGGCTTTATAAGGGGCAGAATCGTCAAGCCGTACCCAAAGACGAATGCCAGTCCGACACTCAGGCCGATCTGTGCGGCATTATGCCAGCCCCAGGCCGTCGCCAGCACCATTCCGAGCACTTCACCGATCGCACAGCCCGTCAGACAGTGAAGGGTTGCTTGGATTGAAGTCTTCGTAACGTATTTCATATACAAAGTATAGCAAAATATCCCTGCGCATGGCAAGGATATTTCTAGACTGCTACGCGCCCACCCGGGGCACGGTGTTGGTGGAATGTGTTTATTTTAATCCGCATCGGTACCCCAATGCGTACCAGCTTAAACAATAGTATGCACCGTTAATTGGATTTATGCAACTTATGCTAGCAACTTTGTCGCAAATGTGCTTAAATAGCTATGTTCAGAAGCATAGCGAAACTAGTGCTTCCTTTCTCCGTAAAGGACACTCTTTCTTGAAAAAGTTCGTACGCAATGGTCGATCTGAGAAAATTAGTAACAAGAAAAGAGTATCCAACTACATGGCAACAAATCTTTTTATCGGAAGTCTTGCATACGCAACGACTGACGACACCCTGAAAGCTCACTTCGAGCAGATCGGTGAAGTTTCAAGCGCACGTGTGATTACCGACCGTGATAGTGGTCGTTCAAAGGGCTTCGGTTTCGTCGAGTTTGTCGATGAGGCTAACAACCAGAAAGCTGTTGATCAGCTTGATGGTAAAGAGCTTGATGGCCGTACTATCAACGTCAGCCTTGCTCGTCCAAAGGAAGATCGCCCAAAGCGTGATTTCGGTGGCAACGATCGTGGCGGCAACGGTGGTGGTTCATTCCGTCAGCGCAGCTGGTAATTAATTACCTTGCACCAAAATACTCCGCCCCTAAAGGTGGAGTATTTTATTTGACACGAAGCTGGGACTTGAACATCGTATAGTATGCGCCCCGTTTCGCTACCAGCTCCTCATGCGTCCCCTGTTCGACGAGTTGCCCATTCTGAAGCATGTAAATGACGTCGGCTTTTTCTATCGTGGT
>CAZVUH010000007.1:1500-13203 GCA_964629565.1 uncultured Candidatus Saccharibacteria bacterium
GCGCGGCAGCTTCTCGAGCATTTTACGCGCTTCAGCACGATCGATCGCTTCATCGAAGCGCTCCTGATCGAGCGGTTGGCTGACATCACCGAAATAAACGTTGTCTTTTGCATTCGCAAAGATATATGCCAGATAATCCTGCTGCAAAACACCGAGCTGCTTATGCCAGTCACCGATTTTGACATCACTTAGATCTCGGTCGTCGATCAGAATGCTACCCTTCGTCGGCTTATAAAGACCTAAAAGTATCTTGATAAGCGTTGACTTGCCCGCCCCATTCTCGCCTACGATCGCGACATGCTGGCCTCGCTCAATCGTGAGTGAGATACCGCGCAGAACGTCATCCTTGCCCGATGGATAGCGGAACGAAACGTCCTCCAGTTTTATCGTTCGAGGAACGGTTTCCAAGACACCGACACCGTCATCGCGCTCTTCCAGAGCCATGAACCGCTGATAATCAAAGAGGTTCGCGATGTCTTCATCGATCGTACTCAGCTGAGTCACGAAACTACTTGCACCTTGTAACGCCCGGGAAACCACCTGCTGGACATACAGAAACTGGCCGATCGGTTGCTGGTGATGGATGATCTTGATGACCGTAAAAAGCAACGCAACGACTTCGGCACCGGCTTCGAGTCCATCGGCGGCGAGACGTTTGAAGATATACTTCTTTTCAAACTCGATCCGTTCTTTCTCATCCTTGTCGCGCAGCTGGATGCGAAGATCCAACAAGTACCGGACGATGCCGTAGAGCCGTAACTCCGCGATATACTGCGGATTCTGCAGCAGACGATACTCAATCATATTACGCTTGCGACGCGTCTCGACGTTTTCGTTCCAGTGTGCCGTCTGGGCGCGGGATAGTCTGAACTGGATGTAAACCCCAGGAATCACGGCGACAATCATGATGAGCCCGAGCCACCAACTGACCAGCACAAGTGCGATCAGTCCTGCCAGCATGGTAATAAATTGGGTCATGACCCCGGCGAGCCTATCAAAGACATAGGGAAAGAAGTTCGCGAACTGCGTCGCCCGGTCGAACACATCGGCCGTATCCTTGTCATCATAACGCCAAAAGTCGAGACTGAGAAAATGCTCGTACATCCGGTCGTTCATTGCCACTTCGACCTTGTAGCGCATGCCGGCGTTAATGTACTGCGCGATGCTGTTCCAGGCCGTCCAGACAATACCAAGAGCCGCCGTAATGATGACATACAGCATCGCACGATCACCGGCGCTGCTGTCCCCGGCGTACGCCTCGGCAAGTGCGGTCGTCGTCAGAGCCGCGAAATACGAAGTGATGATCGGCAGCACCGCGCTGAGTATCGCACCTATAAACTGGACAAGTACCGCGACCGGTGCGGCTTTATACGTAATGACGGCGACACTCCAAATGGCCTTTGCATACTGACGCCTAGTCAGCTTGTTCGGTTTTGTTTTACTCGGACGAGGCATATCCTACTCAGTATACAGACCTAGCGAAAAAGTGGCGAGTCGAGCCAGTTCCAATGCAACTTAAATAGATGGTTGATGAGACCATACGCGTTCAGCAGCCAGAGTGTGAGAACGACGACGATCACCGTCGCGAAAAATGTCAGTGATTTTACAAACCAGCTTTGACGCTTAATCCATTTATTCCATGCGTCATATTTCTCACGGCCAAATTTCAACGCTCTCTCCGCCCACGGGAATTCTTTGGCAAGGATGGCCAGACTGGCAAACACGATCAGCCAACCGGGTCCAGGATATGGGATTGCGACAATGCCGATGAGTAGCACGGTGCCGCCAGAGATTCCCACGATAAAGCGTCGCCACTGACGAGAAAGTTTATCGGTCACTTTACTTTCCTGCGAAGCGTCAAGGCACCCAGAGCCACAGCCGTGACAATGAAGCCTGCCACGACCCAGACATCACGCCATGCATCACTGCTCATCGCCACTTCCGTCACGACGCGGTTCAGGGCGTCGACAGCATATGTCAGCGGCAAGAAATAGGCGATCGATTCCAAAAGGTCCGGCATGCGGTCAAGTGGAACGAACAGCCCGCATACCAGAAGCTGCGGCAACACGAAAGCCGGCATAAATTGAACGGCTTGGAACTCGGTCTTCGCGAAGGCGCTGACGAAGAGTCCTAGCGCCGTCCCGAGCAACGCATCGAGGATAGCGACCAGCAGCAGGAACCAATCTGGGCCTTCGACCTGCATATCAAATCCGTACAGGACAAGTGCGCTTGCCAGAAGCGCCTGAATGACTGCGATCAGTCCGAACGCGCCCATATAGCCGAGGATGATATCGAGCTTGCCGATTGGTGAGGCCATCAATCGCTCCATCGTGCCGCTGGTACGTTCACGGAGCGTCGTAATCGACGTAACGATGAACATCAGGATGAACGGAAATACGCCGAGCAGTGCCGGCGCGATACTGTCGAACATCGCCGTATTGTCATCAAACAACCATCGAAGCAAACTGAGCAGGATACACGGTACGAAGAAAAGCATGGCGATCGTGCGATGATCGTGCGTCAGTTGGCGCAAGACCCGTGCCATCGTCGCAAGTGTGGTTTGAATATGATACATGTCAGCGTCCCTCCACGAGCTGCAGGAAAGCATCTTCGACCGTTTTCTTCTTCGTCCGCTCTAGTAGCCGCTCTTTACTGTCATTCCAGATGATATCGCCCTCTCGGACCAGCAACAGGTCATCGCAATGTTCCGCTTCGTCCATCACGTGCGAAGAGATAACCAGCGTCTTACCCTTATCGGCCAACTGACGGAACAACAGCCACAATTCTCTGCGCAGCAAAGGATCAAGCCCGACCGTCGGTTCATCCAGAACCAATAACTCCGGATCGCCGAGTAGGGCGATCGCAAGAGACACCCGGGCTTTCTGCCCACCGGACAATGTCTCCACCAATTGCTTAGCCTGTTCATCAAGCCTAACCTGATGGATAACACGCTCAACATCATCAGCCGACGCACGGGTAAGTGTCGCGAAGTAGCGGACATTTTGTCGGACCGTAAGATCATGATAGATGGCTGGTGACTGGGTCACATAGCCTATTCGTGAACGAAGGCGCTTGTCTCCGGCTGGGAGGCCGAGTACCTTCAGGGTTCCTTTTGTCAGCTGTTGCACTCCCACAGTGGACCGCATGAGCGTCGTCTTCCCAGCACCACTCGGTCCAAGCAAGCCAGTAATCGTACCTTTGCGAACGCGGAACGATAGTGCACTCAGAATCGGCTTCTTGTCTTTGACGACCGTCGCGCCACGCGCCGTAATCGCTGCATCGCCGTGTTGTTGCTTAATCATATACTCAGTATACTCCCGCTATCTATCGCGAATCCACTCTTGTGAATCTATCCTGCAGAATGCCGTCGACCTCAACCTGCCCTGTAAACATCTCATATGGCCGCACCCAAAAGTCCGGCTGGTCTTCCGCGTCATAAAGAGGACGATATACGACATAGTCTTCGCCCGTCTCGGTGTTCCGACCCGTGCCGAGAACTTCGTAGCGGAGATGCTCGGATTTATAATGAACATAGATTCCCGGTGTGACTTTATTCATCTAATAGTTCCATCAGTTTTTGCTCGTCGATGATGCTCGTACCGTATTGTTCAGCCTTCTTGAGCTTGCTTGCTCCGATTTTGCCCCCTGCTACCAAATAATCAGTATCCTTAGCGACAGCCGACTGAAACGCCCCGCCAAGAGCACGGATTTTTTCTGCAGCTTCATCACGGCTCATCGATTCAAGCGTACCAGTAATCACGAAGGCTTTACCCGCAAGTTTACCCGTTTTCCGCTCAAACTGCGGCCGTACACCAACAGCCCGAAGCTTATCAAGCAGTTTCTGATTGTCTTCATCCGCAAACCAAGCAATGATGCTTTCCGCGACGATCGTTCCGATGCCAGGAATAGCCTCAAGTCGTTCCATGCTCGCTTCACGAAGTGTGTCTATGGAATGGAACGCGTTCGCGAGATCGATCGCCGTCTGCGCACCGACGTGCCGGATACCGAGCCCGAGAATGAAGCGTTCAAGCGGCGGCGTCTTCTTGGCTTGAATGGCATTGATCAGTTTCTGAGCCGAAATATCACCGAACCGTTCAAGACGGAGCAAGTCATCGACAGTCAGTCTGTAGATATCCGCGACATCTTTTACGAGCCCGGCGTCAACCAAGGCAACCACGTTTTTCTCACCAAGCGTATCGATATCAAGCGCAGCTTTCGAAGCGTAATACTCCAGTGCCCGCTTGAGTATCAGATCGCCGGAAGACCCTTTCACCCGATACACCACATCGTTGCCTTGACGCTCAAATTCCAATTCGGGATACTGCTGCCTCAGCGCTTCTTCGTAATGAAACGGTTTTGCATCCTTAGGGCGCAGTTCATTCACGACGCTCTCCACCTGAGGGATGATGTCACCAGCCTTGAAGATAACAACCGTGTCGCCGATTCGTACATCTTTCCTGGCAATCTCGTCCGCATTATGCAGGCTGGCATGCCGGACGGTCGTACCGGCAACCTGCACCGGATCGAAGACCGCCACGGGCGTCGCCGCTCCGGTCCTACCGATTGATATGACGATGTCTTTTACGACGGTCGTTGCCTGCTCTGCGGCATACTTATAGGCTACGGCAGCACGCGGCTGCTTGCCTACGACACCAAGCTTGGCAAACTGAGCCCGGTCATTGACCTTGATAACCAAGCCGTCGGTATTGAACGGCAGATCATGCCGCTTTGTATCCCACGTATCGACAAACGTCATGACATCATCCAGCTTCGTAAAGACGCTCGCCTGTGAATTGCGTCGAATACCGAGAGCCGACAATGCCTCATACGCAAACATATTGGTTGGTACGTCATCAGGGTCATCGCGAATCAGATCGTACGCGATGAACGTCAGAGGGCGCGCCGCCACCAGTCTCGGATCAAGCTGGCGGATCGTACCGGCAGCCAAATTACGCGGGTTTTTGAATTCAGGCTTACCGGCTTTACGCTGAGCATCGTTGAGCATTTCGAAATCTTTCTTGAGCATGACAATTTCACCACGAATTTCGGTGCGGCCTTTCAAAAACGTTTCATAACCCGTAGCTTCGAGCAAACGGAGTGGCACATTCTGAATCGTCCGCACATTGTTCGTCACATCCTCACCGACAAAACTGTCACCTCTCGTGACGGCTTGAACTAAGACGCCGTCTTCATATATCAATGCGCAGGCGAGCCCGTCCATCTTGATATCCGCGAAGAATTCGTGCTTACTTCCCGGCAATAGCTTATCCATCCGAACAACCCAGGCCTCTACCTCGGTCCGATCAAACACATCATTGAGACTCAACATCCGCGAACGGTGCTCGACTTTGGAAAAGCCACCTTTCAGTTCGTTGCCGACCCGTTGGGTCGGACTGTCCGTCGTAATGAGATCCGGATACTCTGACTCGAGCTGTTTCAACTCACCGAACAGACTGTCGTATACCGCATCGTTGACACTCGGCTGATCAAGGACATGATACTCATAACTGTACCGGTTCAACAGTGTGTGCAGCTCTTGGATGCGCTTTTCAGGCCGGCTTTGCATCATCGTCAACTATCCTCCGGTATAGTAAGTAGACGTAAGCCGATACGAACACCACACTGAGTGAACTCATGAGGAGAAAGGCCACTGGCACCACGGGCAGCCAGGAAATCGCAGACCATAAACCTTTGATCCAGGCGTCGATGAGAATGATCGGAATCATCACGATCGCCCATACGACCGCCATGCAAAATCCGAGCCATATCATCCGCAGCAGAATTCGTAGACGTCGGCCAATTACCAAGTCGCCAGCAGTTCGAATGGCTTGCATCGGATACTTACCTGGCAGCGTCACGACCACCAAGGCGATGAAGGAACTGGTCACCCAATACAGTGACACCACGATCAAGAGACCTGCTGAAACAAAAATCAACATCGCCTCAACTCCGCTCGACATAAGGCCGGAAGTGACGCCGGCACTGATGACCAGCGCACCGAGCGCAGCAGGTAATAACTGGACCGCCACAACGAATAAAACGAGAAATGTCGCAACCAATGGAGCACCTGCGTTATATAATGCGTCACGAAAACGTGGTCGTTGGCCTGCCAGAAAAGCACGTAAAGACCAGACTGTCGTCAGCCAGATAAGGAGGCCGATTAATATGCCGTATATCTGGCGCAAGGATTGTTGTTCCGGTGACGGTGTCGCCGAGAAATTCCCCGTAACACCAGTCACGAGTAGCAGTCCTGCTTCACCAATCTTACTGACGCCGCTCTTGAAAATGTCACCACTTGTCGTATGCAGTGTGTCACTCAGGGTCGTATAGATCTGCTGCGAGATGATGCCGAGAAAAATGAATGTCAATGCCGCATAAAGAATGACGATCGGTATCATCATGGATTTATACGCCCATAATGTACTCGCGGTCGTCTTCAGCAATGACCAATAACCAGGCAGTTGGAGGCGGCGGACATAATCACGGCGACGGGTCAAACGAAAGCTGCGGTGCGGACGACGATCCAGGAATATTTTGCGACGGCGCATAAGAGCGTCCTTTTTCCGAATAAACCAATTCTGCTTTGCACGGGACACGGAATTAGAGCTAGTCTTTCGTGATTGCTGTGACTTGGATGTATTCTTTTTTTTAGTCGTTTTCTGCATATCAAAACTTACTGACGTTACCGCGAAGCCGGGCGACACGATCTTTGATCGGCGGGTGCGTACTAAACAACGAGGCAAACGCGCCGGGCTTGAGCGGGTTACTGATATACAAATGTGCGGTGGCAGTGTTCTGTTTCTGCATCGGACGACCATATTGCTCCAGTTTCTCGAGCGCAGACGCAAGCGCCTCACCGTCACGGGTCGTCATCGCACTGGTAGCATCGGCCAGATATTCGCGCTGACGACTGACCGCCATCTGAATGATAAGCGCCATGATAGGCGCGAGAATAACGATGATAATTCCGACAATCATCACGATCGGATTATTGCCGCGACGGTCATCTCCGAAGAAGAACATACGTAGGACCAAATCAGACAGGACACCGATCGCACTGACCAGGCCGAGCGCGATCATACTGACGCGGATGTCGTAATTCTGGACATGCCCCATCTCGTGCGCCATTACCGCGTTCAGTTCCCGATCATCCATAATCTCCAAGATGCCGGTCGTGGCACAAACCAGGGCGTGGCGTGGATCGCGTCCAGTTGCAAAAGCATTCGGCGCCGGATCATCAATGATGTAAACTTTTGGCATCGGCATGCCCGTGCTGATCGCAAGATTCTCAACGATACGCCACAGGCGCGGATTATCACGTTTTTCAATCTCCCTGGCGCCTGTCATTGAGATAGCCAATTTCGTAGCGACAAAGTACTGAATAAGGGCGTATATCAACGAACCGATGACTACCCAAAGCGTTATGGAAGTATCTCCGAAATAAAGACTCACCAAGTAGCCGATCGCAGAGATTATGCCGACGAATGCGACCATAATAAATATGGTGTTTCGTTTGTTGGCTGCAATTGCGCTGTACATTGCTTCTATTATACCTATCCGGAACAAAAGTAGCCATACGTTCCAACAAAAAGAGCCCTCAGACTCGGAGGGCTCTCACTTGATCTATCGATGGACTAGAATTTTACGTCGACTGGTTTTTCAGCCTGAGCCTGTTCAGCTTCATCAAGCTCGAAGAAGTCACGTTTCTGGAAGCCAAGCATGCCGGCAAAAACATTGTTTGGGAAGATAGCGATCTTCGTGTTCAGATCGCGGACACCACCATTGTAGAAACGGCGAGCAGCTTGGATCTTATCTTCAGTATCAACCAGCTCATCCTGCAGTTGCAAAAAGTTCTGATTCGCTTTCAGGTCTGGGTAGTTCTCCGCGACAGCAAAGAGGCTCTTGAGCGCACCCTCGAACTGGTTTTCAGCTTGTGCGGTATCTTTGACACCCTGCGCGTTCAGTGCGTTCGCACGAGCCGCAGTCACTTCTTCAAAAACGCCCTTTTCATGTGCCGCGTAACCCTTGACGGTTTCGACGAGGTTCGGAATCAGGTCAAGACGTCGCTTCAGCTGTACGGTGATATCGCTCCACGCTTCATCAACACGTACTTTTAATGTAACGAGGCCGTTATACGTCATCCACAGGAAGAGCGCCAGTACGACTACGACGCCAAGTACTATCCAAACTGCAATCATTTCTTCTATTCCCCTTTATTCATTTTCTTATAGTCAGTATCTGTGCCTTTATTATACACTATCGGTATAATAAATCTCTATTATGGTGCGCGGGGCGGGAATCGAACCCGCACGTCTTTTGGACAAGGGATTTTAAGTCCCTCGCGTCTACCAATTCCGCCACCCGCGCTTTGTGGAGGCACGTACGGGAGTCGAACCCGTCTACAAGGTTTTGCAGACCTCTGCGTAACCGCTCCGCCAACGCGCCATCCAGATACGATTATAGCAAAGAAAAAAGAGATGCTATGATCTCTTTTTTCTTTGGTGCGCCGGAGAAGACTTGAACTTCCACGCCCCGAAGGGCACCAGCCCCTCAAGCTGACGCGTCTACCAATTCCGCCACCGGCGCATGAGAGGGTGAACCTGGATGATTATAGCGAAGTTACGGCGTCTTGTAAACAGAGGCGTGGTCCGTGGTCCAGTCGGTCACATTGGCATACCGATCGAACGGGGAGACCAGTTTTTGCGTCTTTGTCAGCGTCCGTGCCTGGGCATTCTGAACATACAAAAGGTTGGACTGATACAACCCGATAGCCGGGACGTCATGCACCCACTGTTTCGCAAAGGTCTTATATTTGATTCCCCGAAGCGCGGCACTCTGTTGGACACGCGCACTGCTCAAGGTATCATCGGCTACACCATTATCATACGATGAAAGATTAAGACCTGAGGGGCCAATTTGTGAAGAATGCCAAAAGGCGTACACGTCAGGATCAGCTCCGATCGTCAACTCATATACCAACACATCGTATGCCCTAGGCTGAAGAATAGTCTGGACGAAGTTGCTCGATGGATCATCTGGATCGACTACCATTTTCTCAACTTTAACACCAAGCTTCTCCCAGCTTTCTTTCATCGCATCCACGGCTTTTTGAAACTGTGTGTCTTTGACAGTGACAACCCGTATGGTCAACGGCACACCTTTTTTCTGACGCACACCATTCACCAGCTTCCAGCCTGCTTTATCAAGAAGTTGACCGGCTTGGGCTGCATCATAGGCAGGAACTGTCGGCAACCCTTCACCTTCTAGCTGGCCGGGAATAAACGGTAAATCCAGGGCTTGATATTCCTTGCCGATCATCTGACGGAGCTTCTTGATATCAAGTCCTTCTTGAAGTGCCCGTCTGACCGACGGGTCCTTAAGTGGAGACTGTGACGTATTAAATAATGCGTAGACGCCACTATTGACCGGATAGCGATGCAAATTATAGCCCGGTACATTCTGTACGGCGCTGGCATCACTTACATCGACAGCAGCGGTTACTTGGTGGGTCTTGAGTGCGTTCACGATGCTCTTCTCGTTGGCATACGCATGAATTTCAAATCGACTCAGTTTCGGTGCACCGGCAAAATAGTCATCGAAACGCGTGAGATTGACGATTTTATTCTCACCGTCACCTTGGACCAGCTTGAGAACAAACGGACCACTACCGACCGGTTGAAGACTGAAGGCATTTTCCCGTAACGATTCCGGTGGCACAGATTCAAGCACATGCTTAGGTAGAACGGCGAATGTGAGCGCATGCGGGAATGGCGCATACGGTGAAGCGAGCGTGAACCGGACTGTGCGAGCATCCACGGCCGTCGCTTGGATACCCTGCCACTGGGCGCGCAATGAAGTGCGTGCCGCCGGATCCTTGAGGAGGCCTACCGTGAAGACGACGTCATCTGCAGTGAGCGAACTGCCATCATGCCATTTTATACCGGAACGGAGCGTGACCGTGTAAACAGTGTTTTTAGCATCCACCGTGACAGACTCAGCCAAGTCAGGCTTTAAGTGTCCGGTCGTATCATAGTTAAACAACGATGAGAAAATCAGACTGGCCGCCGATCGTTCGGCGCTCGTTGAAGCATACAATGGGTTGAGTGTTTTGACCGGACCAAGTTCAGCTTCGGCATACGTACCGCCCGCCACCGGCGCATCGGTCATATAACTGCTCTGGAGCCATACGAGCTGCAAGCCGACGGATAGTGTTAAGAGCGCAAGTCCGGCCAGCCACAATGCGATATGACGACGGACATCCTGCAGGTTGTCTAACCGCCGTGTAATGAATTTTCTAGCGTGACGGACAGTCGCAGTCTCGGCTTTTTTGGCACGTTTAGCAAAAACTTTGCCGTCGAAGCTCATCTTCTGAAATCGTTTCCAGCCTGGTTTATCGTCATCCATAGATCGTCAGCCGGCCCTATACGATGGATGCTGGCAACAATAGGCCCGCTAAGATAGCCAGCACAAAAACGACCGAGAGTACGATAGTAGCTTCATACAGGTTTTTGTCAAAGCCACGACGAGTCGTATACAATTCTCCCGAACTACCGAAGCCGGCACCGAGGCTGGCACCACGCTGTTGCAACAGGATACATAGGACCATCAGGCCACCCGAAACTAGAATCGTAATCTGCAAAATTGAATCAACTGTCATATTTTTCCTCCTTGGAGTGTCTCACGCCGTATTTCAAGCGCGCTACTTACTATATAGTTTATCAGACTCAGGACGATTCCCGTAAGAATTGAGTACCAAAAAGTCATGTGAAGACCTGGCGCCAACTTGAGTGAGATATAGACCATCAGGCCGTTGACGATAAGCGTGAACAGACCGAGCGTCAGGAGTATCGCCGGTAGAGAGAGTATGATGACGATCGGCTTCAAAACGGCGTTAACGAGCGAGAAGATCAATCCGGCGATCAGGAAGACACCAAAACCGTTATTGATCTGTTCATCGCTGAAGCCGGTGCCGAATAATTGCACAAATAGCCAGAGGCCCGTGGAATTCAACAGCCAGCGGAATACGAAGACGGAAAATTGCTTTCTCATAAACTACCCTCAGTATAAGAGATTAGACCAGTTCTGTCGAGATACCGGCACTAAGATTGGTGTGGCCAGTTTCGGTAATAAGAATATCGTCTTCGATCCGGATGCCGATACCCTCTTCAGGGACATAAATACCTGGCTCGACCGTGAGCACCATGCCCGACTTAAACGCTCGAGGATTGCCTAGCGCGTCATGCGTGTCGATTCCAAGCCCGTGACTGACCGCATGAGGAAAATACTGACGATACTTCTCATCATTTTCATCCTGCAGTAAGCCGACTGAGACCAGTGCCCGTTTCATGATCACATCGACAGCCTGCTGATATTCCATCACGGCCAAGCCTGGTTTTAACAACCGGATGATTTCTTTATGGGCGCCAAGCGTCGCCTCATAGAGTTCGGTCTGGCGCTTGGTCGGCGAACCGAAACTATACGTGCGCGTGATATCGGCCGCATATGAACGATACCGCGCACCGACGTCCATCAGGACAAGTTGGTGCTGACGAAGCTTGGCGTTATTAGCCGCATAATGCAATGTGCAGGCATTTTTACCGGCTGCGACGATTGGATCATAGGCATGCCCGACTCCCTGTTGCTTGAACACATAATCAAACTGAGCTTCAATCTCATATTCGTGTTTGTAATCCGTGAGCTGGT
>CAZVUH010000007.1:13303-21386 GCA_964629565.1 uncultured Candidatus Saccharibacteria bacterium
AGGAATAACCGTCTGAATGCCGCTCAACTTGCTCGCCTCTTCCGCCGACAAACTACCCTCAAAAACCTGATGCATATCACTGACATGAGGAGCGACCAACCAAGACTTATGGTTGCCGATGTCAATCACAAGATGCCAATCTGGAGCTTCGATGCCGGTCAAATACCAGAAGTTCGCCTCTTGCTCAAACGGAAACGCCATATCGTTGTTGCGCTGCATCTGGTTATGTGCCGTCAGGACGACAATACCCGTGCCAAGACGGTCCTCAAGCCGGCGCCGGTTATCAGAAAAGAAGCTCGAATCCATTAGTCTTTATTGTAACACCAAGCGAGTGTCTAAGACGACGCGATGTTCGGTATGTTTTTGACTTCGACAGGTACGGCCGAGTTAGTCGTCGTATTATTACCAAGCTGGCCTGCCACGTTGGACCCCCAGCAATAGACTTTGCTATTAGAAGCAATGATGCAGGTATGATCATCTCCGGCTTCAATGTACTTTGCCGTGGCATCAGATGGCATTTCACCTTGCGACACCTGGACGGCAGTGGTCGTTTCGGTACCGGTCAACCCATCACCAAGCGCCCCGCTGCTCCCACGCCGACCAGCGCAATAGACTTTGCCGTTCGTAGAAATGACGCAGATATGTTCGTCACCGAGCGCGACTTGTTTAATACGACCGTTGTCTGGCAGTTCGGCCAGATTGACGGCCGTCGGCACATCAAATCCGCCACTTGTCCCGGATAAGATATTGCCCAGATGCGTTTGTAGGTCATTGTAACTTATCTGCCCCCAGCAGTAGAGACGGTTCTGAGCAGTCACCGCACAGGTGCGCGTTCCCACCGCGTCTATTTGGACGAAGCGCGTGCCCGGTGGAATATTGTCATTTGCAACAGGTGCGATATATACAGGAGTACCCAGGCCCGGATTGGAGGTAGTACCGGTACGATGGTTGTTGCCCCAGCAGTATATCCAGTCGTCAGATGCAATCACGCAGGAATGCCAGGTGGCTGAGCGGATTTGCTTAGCGGTCTTTCCTGTAAAAACACTGTTCGTATCAACGACAGCTATCGGGGGATAGGTCTGCCCTGCCGTTGAGCCAAGTTGCCAGTTACTATTTGCCAAGCCCCAGCAATACATCTGACCATTCATACCGATTGCACAGGTGTATATGCCGCCCTCAGTCGAAAGTTGTTTGGCCTGTCCTCCAGAAAGGGCACCCGTGTTAGTAACTGCGGTCGGAGACGGGATATTTTGGGGTACCGGTGATGAATTCTTGTCGCCAAGTGCTCCCGTACTCGCACCTGCCTGAAGACGATAGCCAAAGCAATACGCACCGTCGTTGGATGCCACCACGCAACTGTGCTGGTAGCCGGCGGCCACGCTCTTGGCCGTCATGTCCGGTCGGGCACCCTGCGCGACCTGTGTCGGTGCCTTCACTGGCGTAGTTGTGTTACCGACGCCCGTCTGACCACTACCGTTCTCACCCCAACAATATGCTTTGTTATCTGACGCAAGTGCGCATGTCACGTTCCCCGATGCCGATAGTTTACTGCTATAAAAAGCTACATTATCAGTAGGACCGCCGCTACTTGGGTTATTTGGATCCTCCACACCATTTGCGCAGGTACCAAACACAGGGTCCATACCACTGATGGTATCGATGAAGTAATGGACTTCCGGTTTCGTTTTCGAACTAGCATCCATACAGTAATTCGAGCTATCCCCTGAATAGTAAGTCACGATGACACCAGGACTTGAGACGAATAACTTTTGGTTTGCCTCGGGGCCGTTTTCATCGAACGTACTTCCTGGCGTCAGCGTCGGATAGACATTGTCAAAGTTCCGGGCATTCTTCATGGCGGCTGCGACGTTTTTAAGGTCGTTCATTACTTCGGTTTTGGCAACGCTCGTCCGCCACGCGCCGTATGCGAATACGGATACGGTCAGGAGTAGCCCGATGCCGATCATAACAACCATCAGTTCGACGATCGTAAATCCTTTGCGACGACGTTGTATAAGCATTAGCGTCACTATAGCACAGCTGTTATTTTTGCGGCAAGTAGCGGCTTACCAGTGTCGCCTTATGCTTACCAATGGCAGCTTCGATCGCTTCTGGTTCAGCCGATTGGACAGCCCGCAAGCTGCCGAATGTTTTTATCAGTTTTTTACGTGTCGACGGGCCGATACCTGGAATTTCTTCCAGAAGACTCGCTGTTTGCTTTTGGCGTTTCAATACTGTGTGGTAACTAACGGCGAAGCGATGCGATTCATCGCGGATCCGCTGCAACAGCTTCACGATATGCGACGAGTGAGGCAGGTTGATGAGCACGAACCTGTCCGTTACCGTCTGGTAGCCATCCAATTGTTCAAGTTTCTGCTTATTAATCGTTACGGCCGATCGCTCAGTATCAACCACCAGCTGTTCCTCCTTTTTAGCCAACCCAATAAAGGGGATGTCATGAATATTCCGGTCATCACGTGCTTTCAGCGCCGCATCCAGCTGGCCTTTTCCGCCATCGATCAGAAAAAGATCGGGCTTGCCCCACGCTTTTAGGTTCTTCTCACTCAGACGACGCATGATCGTCTCGTTCATATTATAGAAGTCGTTGTTATGTTCGATTCGCGTCTTATACTTACGGTAGTCAGAACGGCTGCTGACACCGTTGATGAAAACCACCTGGCTGGCAACCACGTTCGTTCCGCTCATGTGCGAGATATCGTAACCCTCAATGCGCGCGAGCGTCGACTCAAGCCCAAGTAGGTCGCGAAGGTCGCTCAGCGCGTGGTCCTTGCTAATATCCAAGAATTCCCTGTCCCCGAACATGATGCGTCGCTTGAGCTCCTTCAAGTTCTGGAGTCTATTCCGAAGCATCGCCGCCAACTCGAAATCCTGTGCTTTCGCTGCCGACTTCATATCTTGTTCCAACTCGTTAACCAGACCGGTGCGATTACCTTTTATATAACTGATGAGTTTACGTAGCTGCTCGTGGTACTGCTTGCTGGTCATGTTCATCGGCTCCAGGCCAAGATGGGCGTCCAGGCTTGGTCGTTCGCCAGGTTTGTATGGCTTAGTATAATAAGGAAAAGTCTTTCGCAGATAGCGTAGCGCTTTTTTGAGCGCGTAGCCATTATAAAATGGTCCGAGATATGTCGCGTCATCATCAGCCGGATTGCGCGTGAAGCAGACGTAGGGCCATTCGCTCTTCTCATCGATCCGCACATAGAGCTGCGACTTATCATCCCGGAGCAAGATGTTATAGCGTGGCATGTACCGTTTGACCATTTCGCTCTCAAGGAACAATGCGTCAATTTCGCTTTCCGTCTCAACCCAGTCGGTGTCGACGATCTCGGCGACAAGCGCCCGGGTCTTCACGTCCATATCCCGACTCGACTGGAAGTACTGGCGGACACGGTTCTTGAGCATCGCGGCTTTGCCAACATAAATAATCTCACCCGTTTTGTCTTTATGAAAGTAAACACCCGGATTGCGGGGCAATGTTTTGAGCTTTGCTTTCAATGCGTCATTCATATTCTTTACCTATTATACCCCGTAGGATACTAGGCGACATTGACACCGAAGATATAGCCAATGCCATACACAACGAACGAGGAGAATAGTACGATCAGCAGTTGCCGGACAGCCCCCAGCCATATAGTCCTGCCGCTCGAACGTGCCACGAATCCCCCGACGAACAGGCTCGCTGTCGCCGTCAATGCGATGGAAGTGGCTATGGCTAATGTACCCTTCGCCAGAAACCACGGTACGAGCGGTACGAGTGAGCCAAGCGTGAAGAGTAAGAACGATGAAAACGCCGCCCGCCAAGGCGACCCTAGCTCATCGCTGTTAAGACCAATAACCTGTGCTGAGTATGTCGCGATGAAATGTTCGTCATCGCTCGCTATATCCTTGGCCGCCTGATGAGCCGTCTTCTTTTCCATGCCCCGCTTTGTCAAGGCATGGGCCAATGAGTGAACCAGCTGATCCTTGTCGCTTTTCATGAGATGCTTGATGTCGTCCAAAATGCCTTCGAACAACTCCACTTGCGCCCGTACGGATATCCATTCACCGGCAGCCATCGATATCGCTCCTGCAAGCAGACCGGCAAGACCGGCCGTCAGGACGAACTTTGCTTCGCCACCAGCGGCCGCGATGCCGACCACCAGACAGAGCGTACTGACAAGCCCATCATTGACACCTAACACTGCGGCACGAGCGCCGCCACGCTGCACAAGTGTGGCCTTATAACGCAGTTTTTGGCTGTCAGATAGATTTGTTTGTCTTTTCATCGTATTCTATTTTACCATCTCATGCCGCCAGGCGGGTCGTAGATACCCGTCGCCGATACAGTACTACCTATGGACAGTTGTGATAACGCTTTTTCAAAACTCGACAACGGTCGCCTGGTACTGACGATGATTTCCATTCTTTCATCGGCCGGACGTGAAGCTATCTGGTAAAAACGGCGTGTGCCTTTCGCGTCTGCACTCGCATGTGGCACATGAAGCTCGATATACTGGCCGCGCGAAAACGACATCCTGAAGCCGGATCGAAACATATAGCGTACTTTGTCGTCCGGTAACGGCGTCCGGCCACGCAGTTCTAGGAAGATTCCCCGCCTTTGGCCGCATAAAAACGCAAATATATTGCCGACCAGAAGTGCGGCTTCAGGCGTGATCATCACCTGGCTGGCTTGAAGACCAATGCCCGCGAGTAGTGCGACGCCGACCGTATAAATGAGCCGCTCACGGTTGCGAGGCGGCTGTGTCAATGGATCGGTTAACATGAAGAGCGCCACAAACAACACAGCAGATACCACCGGCCAACTCATATTTTCGCCTGACAACGCTCTGATGCTGAGTGCGGCCCAGCTTATGGCCACATAAACCGTTGCCAGTCGAAGCTGGCCAATCTTATACGCAATGGCACCTCCGGCAATGATCATTCCGGGCAGCACTTGCCAAGAGCCGACCCACCAGCTGACATTACCCACGCCGATTATCATACAGATGACCGCTGCCACAGCCGCAGGATTAAAGATATGCCGGCGTCGCCAAGCCAGAACATATTTGGAAGCTGATGCGAGAGCGGCTGCAACGACTGGTAAAAGATAGTTTTGACCTTCCGCTGGCGGTGAAAATAAGAAGAATAACAGTAACGAGGTGATAAATGTCGACTCGGGATTCGTGCGGACACGGAACAACCAGGCAAACGCAGCATTGACGGCGTAGCCTACGATTACGAGAATAATGAGGTGCGTCAGCATCGTCAACGGATTGAAGTCGAGCGCACCCACAAATGCCAGTCCCAGTGTATAAGTTGCCAGAGCCAGCAGGCTGTACAGTGTCAGCCTATATACCGTCAGACGCTTCACGAGCGAATCGATCATGGTTCTCATGCCTTAATTCTCCTCCTGTCATGGCATCGCCGTCAACACTACGGGCTGACAAATCTGCAGACCTGCTGTATACTCATGCCAGTATATAAGTCCGTACTGACGGCAGGGCCCGCCCCCAGGGAACAACCTGTTACCGGCACTACTACTTTCGGGGGACTTTTATTAACAATTAATAATAGGAGTCTCTCCATGTCAAAAATGACAAAAGAAGAGAAAGAACAGTACGGCGTCGACTGGTACGAGCGCACGCACAAGAACTGGCGTGCGTGGGGCAGCTGGTTCAGCTGGGGATCACCCGTCGGACTCGGCCTGTTCTTTATCGAGACAGCCGGGGCGGTCTGGATTCTTACCCAGGCGTTCTAGCAAAAATAATCCCGGAATTCCGGGATTATTTTTTAGTACTCCGTCAGCTCCCAGGGACGTACGCTCGCATCGGTAAACCGGATGTGGGTCGGAACGATGACGAATGGCGTCTGACCGGGGATGTCTTTGAAAGGCAATGAAAACGGCAGTTTTTCGTAATGATGAACCGCATACTGCTCAAACTCATCCCAAGAGAGTTGGCGTGCGTCGCCTTCGAGCTGTACTGTCTGGCGGTCATCCTCGTTGGTAATCGTCAGTGCTACCCGTCCATCCCGTCCGATGTTTTCTGCTTTTCGTGATGAGCCGTCGGTGATAATGACGAGATTCAGATTCTCATCCTGCGAGAACGCTACCGTCGCGGCGTTCGGGTAACCAGTTTCGCCCAGTGTCGATATGACACACAGCACCTGTTTATCGAGCCAATCATACAACTCGCTCTTACTCGGCTTGAAACCTGTTCGTCCTGGTGTCATGTCCTGTGTTTTCATGATTATCTCCTTCTGCTACTTATGCTTTGACGTAAAATTCAGACAATTGCCGATACGCCTTGGTGGTAAATGCGAACAATACGGCGATGAGCATGATCAGACTTGCGACCAGAAACACCAGTGCGATACCCCGCGCCTCGCCGGCGCCGAGCAACCAGCCGAATGTCGCTTTGCCATCAGTTGATCGCATATATGGAATGATGATGAACTGCGCGATCGGCGCCACGATGAACGCACTGATCGGCGAACTGGCCGCCTCAACCGCCTGCGCCAGGCCAAACACACGGCCTTGTCGTTTGAGTGGGACGACACGCTGAATAATCGTCTGCTCAGCCGCTTCGGCTGCCGGCATCAGACACATAAAGATGAAGATGCCCACGACGTATAGCAGCCAGAATTCCCGAATCGTAAACAGACCGCCGAGTAGCGCGACGCCGATATTGAGCAGCAGCATTGTCCGGAGTGGGTTCTTGCCGAGTCCTTTCTTGGCCACGATCGCACCGCCGACGATGAAACCAATGCTGGTCACGCCAAGAACGATTCCCCACAGCTCGACCGGAAACAAAGTCAGACCGTATGGATCCATCAACGCCATGAACACGCCGCCAACTAAGTTATTGAACGTCGTGAAGACGATCAGCCAGGCAAGACCGGGGACCGCACGTATCGCCGCGACACTGCCTTTTAGGTCAATCTTCTTGCCTTCAAGCGCCGGGTCATGATAGATTTTTTCTTCCGGTATCTGTACGAAGAAAAGGTGCAGCATCGCTACTGCCGTGAACGCCGTCGCGATGGCAAGCGTCCAGCCCATGCCAAGCAGCCCAACTGACAGTCCGGAAAAGACACTCGTTACCATGAACGCCACGCCCTGCACCGTACCGACCATACCATTCGCCTTGTCGCGTCCCTCTTTTGGCACGAGCAATGTCACCGTCGTCGAAAGAGCAATATTACGCATGTTCTCTATCACGCCGCCAATCAGAATAATGCCGGCAAATAACCAGAAGATAATGCCGTTCCAATCAATTAACGCTTCTTTCGGAAACGTCAGATACATCAGGCTGCCGATCGCAAAACAGACGAATGTAAAGATAGACGAGAATACCATGACGTCTTTCTTTTTGTTATGGTCGACGATAGTTCCGAAAATGATACTGAAGATCGCCACCAGCAGCATATACATACCACCGATGATGCCGGTCGCCAGAACTGATTTCGTTTCCAGATAAACCCAGAACGTCAGAGCGAACCAAAGATAACTGGTCGTCACGTTCGCGATCAGCGTATTGAGTAATACTTGGTAAAAATGTTTCACGTAGGCTTATTATACCCGACTTCCATGCGGCCAGGAGTAAATCTACTGTTTTGAGGCGTATGGATTACCGGTGATATAAAACCGTCGCAGCTCGTGTACTGCCTTTGAGATACCTATGCGCCTGCCGGTCACAATCTTTTTATCTTCGATCGCCGGGCGTTTTATCAATCTAATCGGTGGTTCGGCGAGGTTATGCCCGCTAAAGCGCAGATCGATATCGAGCGCTTGGCAGACTTTGCCCGGACCATTCGTTATGTTCTTACCCGTCATACCACGCCGTTGTTCTATTACGTCCAGACCCTCAATCGGCTCCACGGCACGGATTAGCACACCCGAACCAAACCCTTCCGGACCGCATACGACATTGCAACAATGATGCATGCCGTAGGTAAAATAAACATACATGTGACCAGCGCTTTTGAACATTGCATCATTACGCTTGGTACGCCCCTTGAACGTATGGCTTGCCTCATCGACCTGGTCATACGCCTCGGTCTCGACAATACGGACTCTGATTTTCTC
>CAZVUH010000007.1:21486-25175 GCA_964629565.1 uncultured Candidatus Saccharibacteria bacterium
CCTCATCGACCTGGTCATACGCCTCGGTCTCGACAATACGGACTCTGATTTTCTCTCCCTCCAGATCACGCACCAACTCGCAGCCAAGTAGCCGCCGGGCTGCTGCCTCGGCAGGCACATCTAGCCACGAGAAATCACCCTGTCTGTTAATAGGTAGCCTCGTTATAGCCCGGGAACCAGTCTTGCTTCAGTGTCACGCCATGTTTCTGCAAGTCCTCGCCTACGGCATCGACCATCGGCTCGGGCCCAGACAGATAGGTTGTACGCTCAGTCGCCTCCGGCGCATGACTCAATATCGTGTCAGCGGAAATCATTTCGCCGACGATATAATCAATCGTAAGCTCCGGATGGGCGGCTGCTAAAGCCTCGAATTCATTACGAAATGCGAAGTTCTCGTCACGACCGTAATACAGCAGGTGAGCATTCAGTGGACGGACCGTGTTTGCACGCTCCAGAAACATGCTCCGGTATGGCGTCACGCCGATCCCACCGGCAACCAGCACTACCGGCTCATCATCCTGCCAGAGAAAATCACCTTCGATATCGTGCGCCTCTATTTCATCACCAGGCTGGAGCGCGTTGAGCGCCTGCTTAAAACCGCTCTCTGTCACGCGAGTCGAAATATGAATCTCTCCCTCGCTCGGTGCGGCCGCGATCGTGAAGAACCGCTTCTTGGCCTTTTCGTCGCCTTCCACCTGCGAGAGCTCATAGGTCTGGTATTGGCCTGGCAGCCAAGTTGCGCCTCCGGTCTCAAACACGAACGTGCGGATGTTATCAATTTCGTCGTAAGAACGAATCAGTTTTAGTTTTGTCATAAGCCTCCTTTGCTATCTTCAGTATAGCAAATAGACAAGATGCGGCTATTTTCTCTTCGAGAGTTTTGATGGCCACCACATAAAGTGACCGATTTCGAGCGTGAGTGCGGGCACAAGCAAAGAGCGTACTATCAATGTATCCAGGAGCACGCCGAAGGCTACAATAAATGCGATTTGAGCCAGGAACAAGATTGGAATTACATACAAAGCAGCAAATGTCGCCGCTAGCACGATACCTGCACTCGTAATCACTCCACCAGTTACTACCAGCGCCTTCAGTGTGCCATCACGCACACCAAGTTTTATCGTCTCCTCGCGAACGCGGCTCATCAAAAATATATTGTAATCAATACCGAGTGCCACAAGGAATACAAAGCCGAAGATTATCACGGAAGGATCCGCACCAGGAAAATTCCACACATGGTTGAACAGCAGCGCAGAGATGCCGATCGTCGCACCAAAAGACAACACCGTCGTAAACAACAATACAAGCGGCGCGACGACAGCGCGCAACAGTAACATCAATACGACGGTAATCGCGAGAAGGATTAACGGAATAATCACCATCAAATCGTGGTCTGAAGCAGTATTAGTGTCGAGCTGAATCGCACTCAATCCGCCGAATCTAACCGATGAATGATGTTCGGCTGCTCGTTCACGCAACCGTTTGATCGTATCGCGTGCTTCAACAGAACTTGCAGGGTCTTTTAATGTAGCTTGTAATAAGACAAGACCATCCGCAACCCTAGGCTTTGCGTCGCTAAATGGGTATGCTTCTTGAACCAGTTCCTCGACAGATGGAACCTTAGCAGCGGCGGCCAGATAAGCCTGGCGAATAACTTCGATTGGCGCCCCTGTCATCTGGGCATACAGCTGGCGTTTCAGCTCCCGCAGCTGAATGGCACGCTCTTTCTTTATCTCACTACGGATCTTCTGCTTAATTTCCTCTGCGGCATGACCAACTGGTACCTGTTTTTTATCGGTACTCACCACGCTGACCGCGTCTACGCCCTTATCGCTGTCAAGTAAACGGATCATTGCAGTCTGTTCAGCGTGCGGCACGAGCACCGACGCCGGCGACCCTGAGCCACTAGCAAAATGATCGTTGAGAAGTTGCTGACCGTCACGGGACTCTGATTTGCCAACGATCAGATTCTCTTGCGAAACACCCTCCGCCTTCAACTGCGGCACGGCAACACACGCTAGAAGTAATAAGACTATAATACCAACCCAAAGGCGTCGTGGATGCCGGCTGACTAGCGCGCCTACTTTTGTCCATGCTGGGTGATTCGCATGGTAGTCGACGACTTTCTTTGTCACCTTATAGTGCGGTGGACGAGGCCAGAATGCCGCCCTACCGAGCAAGAGCAGGACAGCGGGTAGGAAACTAAGCGCCACGACGACCGCAAAGACGATTCCCAATCCGCCGACAGGTCCGAGCGCCTTATTCGATCCGAGGTCCGAAGCAAGCAAGCATAACAGTCCTAGAGTTACTGTTCCTCCTGCAGCAATGATAGGTTCAAGCGCCGCCTTCCATGCTACCCGGGTTGCTTCCCATTTCCTTTTAAGCTGGGTCAGCTCCTCTCGGTACCGGGCAATGTAAAGCAACGAATAGTCGGTTGTTGCGCCGATAACCAGAATGAAGAGAATTCCCTGTACCTGTCCATTTAATGTCACGAGATCAGCTTTTGCTAAATACCACACGACCAAGATCGCCGCCGATAGCGCGATCATCGCACCCATAAGCGTTACAATCGGGAGGATTGGCGAACGATAAACAACCAAGAGGATAACAAATACCACTGCAAGGGCCACGAATAGGAGAGTGCCGTCGATTCCATCAAATGCCTTGTTCAAATCACGAGAGAACATTGCCGGTCCCGTAAACTCATGCCGGAGTGATGTATCGACTGACTGGACGACTTGCGTCAGTTCCGAGATGATAGGCTCCAAATCAGCGTCATCATCAAGCGGGACGACCAAAATAGCTGCCCTGTTATCATCAGAGATTATCGCTTTTGTTATATCAGCATCTACAAGATCCGTTGCTTCCAGCTTCTGCCGGACTTCTTCAATCGAATCCTTTTGCGTTTTCGTCAGTTTCTTGCCTGACTCAAATACGACGATAGCAGGAATCGTCGAGTTATCTTGAAACTTTCCAAGTTCATCCTTTACACGCGTCGATTCAGCGTTCGCAGGTAAGAATGTCGCGAGATCATTTGATGACACCTCATCGATACGACCGAAATATGGACCGCCGATACCTGCCACGGCTAGCCAGGCGACGATAATCGCGAGAGCAACACCGAATCGCACACGCAAGTTTACATGATTTTTCTTAATTCGAATTCGGTTTCCCATCTTCTCTAGTATAGCTCATCATTTCTCTATTCATCGATAACCCAGCTAATCTATTAGCGGTAAGTCATCTGCCGTGATTCCTAAAATGCTGGCAAGTTTGTCGATCTTCTGGAATTTACAATACTTGATCGGATGACCTTCATGGTCATACACGCGGTAGTAGTAATCATACCTGACCGTTTCACCTTGAAAACTCTTCGCTGTCGTAGGTTCATTGATACGACGAATATGCCACCCTGCTGGCTCCTCTTCAAGGATCCGTTTGATTTTGGCATAGTGATTGAAAGTCATCTCGATATTGTTAGGCTGTCGTGTCGGTCACTTCCATGAGCCGGCCCCCTTTCATCAGATAAGGCTCCGTACATGCCGCCAGGTTGAAGCAACATGGTCTGCGATGTTTGCCGTTGAGCTTGGAAATCGTTTTTTCTATTCGCACCTCGCGGGTTTCCTGGCTGAGTGTCGCGTTCATCCACCGTATCCATTCCCAGCGTGCCATCGGCGTGATGTCTTTCC
>CAZVUH010000007.1:25275-27295 GCA_964629565.1 uncultured Candidatus Saccharibacteria bacterium
GTCGCGTTCATCCACCGTATCCATTCCCAGCGTGCCATCGGCGTGATGTCTTTCCATTTGTCTTTGACTTTTTGTGGCGCTTCGGCCAGGGCAGTTTTGAAGTCGTCCGGCAGATTCGGTTCCGGCCACTCCTTGCTGGTGGTCAGCTCAACGTGTACCATGTCACTGGATTTCACATCAACGACTTTCTGCAGATCGTCATCTACACGCAGCCAGTGGCTCCAGCGTCCATCGGGTTCTAATACGGTCTTGAATTCATGTCCATTGATCGTGCCGGTTACGGAGATCTGTCCGCGCGACGAGAGTTTGGCGCTTTCTTCTTTGGGAACTGGCAGAATGACCCAGTCCTTGAGTGTGTACAGTGTGGTCTCGAATTTTATGGTTACCGGAACGTTCTTCATATACCTATGATAGCAAATCGCATCCTACTCGACACGTCTGGCGAAGTGCTCTTCGGTTTCCCGGCTGAATATCTCCGCCACTTTCGGTCCGACGCCATGAAGCTTTTGTAGCCGTTTTGAAAACTCATCTTCGTCGTAGCTGCTTTCGAGCATGAGAAGCAGCGAGCCTTCATATTCACGGATCAAGCGCTCCATACAGACTTTCAGCCCTCGTGCCGTCACGTGTTGATATCGAGTATAACCGCCGGCATGAAGCACGCGCACCAGATCACGTTCCGAAGCCTCCACAATCGCCCAGGGCGTATCCAATTTCTTATCTATAAATAATTGCCATGTCGTGACCGCGGCCTCCGATCGAATCGGCTTGCCAAACAGATAACAAAGTAAGAACCAGCGGAACATATCCGTGTCACCTGACAGGATATCTAGATCGAATTCGGCTGCCGTATGAACTTTACGAACTTTGCGGGCCATACTTTTATTATACTCGGCTGAAAGGATCGTTTTGGCTACAAAAAAAGCGCTGTATGCGCTTCTTCTGATGCTATATGGCAGGTTCTTTTTGGCCGATATTCGCGTTCTTCTGGTTGTTACCACCGAGTCTTTTCTTTAAAAGACGTTTGCGCGACGCGCTGTGTCGGTTCTTCTTCTTTGCCATATTGTAAGGTCCAATCTTTTAGTGAATACGACCTAGTATACCACAGATAACACCTTAGCGCCTCTTTTATTCTCCAACGGTACCTGTTTCGACTTCACCTGCGCGTCTGTAGTTGGCGAAAATCACACCATTTGACGTGACCAAGCTGTCCAGGAGCGTGAAGGCCGCCGGCATGCTGCTCTCACCGAACAGACGTTTGCCTTTTCCAAGTACTACCGGAAATGTCATCAGGCACAGCTCATCTACCAGATCGTGCTCGAACAGTGTCTGAGCTAAGTTGCCGCTACCGTGCACCTTGATATCACCACCTTCAGATGCTTTAAGATTTTTGATAGCATCGACCCCGCTTAGGAACTCGACGTTTGGCCATGAAGTTTTATTCTCACTCACCGTCCTGGAAACGACATATTTCGTCACGTCATTGATGCCCGGCCACATCTCAGCGTGCTCCGGCCAGTAGGCGGCAAAGATGTCGAATGTTTTCCGGCCCAACAGGATATCCGTGGACTGCATCCATTTGACCATAAACTCTCCGGCCGCATCGTCGGCCTCACGGAAATACGGTGCGGTCCAACCACCGTACTTAAAATCACTCGTCGTGTCCTCTTCCGGCCCACCGGGTGCCTGCATGACCCCGTCTAGGGTTATGAATTCCTGTACGATTATCTTCCTCATGTCACACCTCCTTGTACTTCTAGTTTACACCGTCCGAGTGTTAGAATGAGAACATGAAAGCCAGCTCAGCAAAAACCGTCGACGAATTTGTCACAGAAGCACCAGCGGAAGCTCGTCCTCTGCTTGAAAAGCTCAGGACTCACATAAAAGAAGCCGTTCCCGGCGCGGAAGAGACCATGGGTTATGGCAAACCGTATTACAAATATCATGGCTGGATGGCGGGCATTACGCTCTATACCAAGCATCTCGGTGTTGAGATATGGGATGGTTTATCCGATGAAGACCG
>CAZVUH010000008.1:0-9038 GCA_964629565.1 uncultured Candidatus Saccharibacteria bacterium
CCATTTTGTTGCCGTGCTTGCAGTTCAGCTACATGGGCAATCTGTATTGATTCATCTTCAGTGAGTGGACGGCCAAGCCGTTCGGCCTCTTGAGCTAACGCTTGATTGATCACAAGAGCAATATCTCTTCCTGAAATCTCAGGATACGCACGTCCGCCGCGCCGAGACGTACGATGTCGAACAGGTGCTTTATGCTTTGGAGTCGTTTGCTGTGAAGGTTTCTCCCCAAGCTGAGCCTTAGCAAGTGCATATGAGCCAAGTTTGTCCGCAAGCTCATCAAGTCTTACTTCATACTCTTGATCTTCGGTACTCATTTGCGATACTTCAGTATCTTCCCCTCTATTGTCTGTTGAGCTAGTTGTTATATCTGTACCTAGCTGGTCAAATCGTCTAGTTCCACCGTGAGCCACTCTGAAATTATTATGAGGGATCAGCATTCCATCATCATCAAAATCGCTTAGCGGCTTAAAGTCACCGTTTTCATCGGTACCACCGTTATCAAATCGTTCAATTGGATTAGTGGGCATAAATTTATTATACCACAAGCAATATAATAAGTCAATCTACTCCCAGCGGAAGACTTTGAAGGCGATGAGATAGATGATGACCATCCAAGCGCCGATTAATCCGACTTGGGGAAGAATATCAACCAGATGTTTACCTTCGGTCGCAATCAAACGGATACCGTCGATCACCGGTGTCAGCGGCAGGAAGCTTGAGGCTGTCTGGAGCCATTCCGGCATCAGAAATCGGGGGAAGAACGTACCCGAGAGAAACATCATCGGAAAGACGACGATATTGCTCAGTGGCGCGGCCTGCCGTTCATTCTTCGCCCAGCCACCAAGTGCTAGGCCGATGCCTAGAATCATGGTGATGCCGAACATCAGGAACAGCGCCAGCTCGAAGTAGTTTCCCACCACTTCCAAGTGGAACACGATGATCGCTACGGCGAACATGATCGCGAGACTTAAGAGCCCGATAACTAGCTGTCCCAGCATGGTGGAGAGGAAGTATTGCCAAACCCTAAGCGGCGTCGTGCTCAAACGGCGAAGAATTCCCATCTTTTTAAGTTCTGGGAAGACATTTACCGGTCCGAAGATGCCCATGCCGATGATAGCGAAGCCCAGAAGACCGGCGAAGGTGTAGTCAAATGACGACAGGCTCTTTTCGTTTAGCTGAGTACCTTTTACAGAGAACGGTGTCACCGTGGTGACAAATTTGCCATTGATGGCCTTGAACTGTTCCCCAAGTATGGACGTCAGGGCAGTCGCAGACTGTTGGTTATTCTGTGTATAGATAACTTCGGCCTGTCCGCTCGGATACTTGTCACCTTTTTTAACTTCACCGAAATCTTTCGGGAGGACGATGGCGGCATCAATTTCCGAACGGCTCATCTTGGCCTTCGCCTCATCAAGATTAGTGACTTCTTTATCAACCTTGAGCAATTTGCCATCGGTGGTTGATTTTACGAAGTTCTTCGCAAAACTCGTGTCAGACTGGTTCAGTAGAGCTACTTTGAATGACGGACCGTCGTTACCACCGTTCAGTCCACCGAAGACGAATAAGAAGATCAGCGGAAAGACAACCGTGAAAAAGATTGCTAATTTGTCACGGAAGAAGCGACGCGTATTGATCCGGAAGAACACCCAGACCGTATATAGTGAGCGATTCATTATGCACCCTCCCGCAAATCTTTGCCCGTCAGGTCTATGAAGACATCTTCGAGATTCGCCTGCTCGACATACTGTTTTTTCTTGAAGCCTCGCTTTAGAAGGGCTTTGATGAGGTTCTTCGGCGTGTCAATGGCGACGATCTTGCCGTTATCCATCACGGCGATCCGATCACAGAGTATCTCCGCCTCATCCATATAATGCGTCGTCATGATGACACTGATGCCACGCTCGCGGACCTGCTCGATCAGCTCCCAGAGGTGACGGCGCGCCTGCGGGTCGAGTCCGGTCGTCGGTTCATCAAGGAAGAATACTTTCGGCCCGTGCACCAAGGCAGTCGTAATACTGAGACGCTGCTTCTGACCACCGGACAGGTCTTCGACGTAGCTATTGGCTTTCTCTTCGAGATCAACGTCGCGTAGAAATTCCATCGGGTCAATCTTCTCGCCGTAGGCGGCTGCGAACATCTCAATGACTTCCTTGAGCTTCGTCTTATCCTGGAACGCCGGTGCTTGCGGCTGAACGCCGATCAGGTACTTTATTTTCTGCGGCTGCTTAGCGACATTGATACCATCGATCATCACGGTGCCGCTGTCGATGTCACGCAGCGTCTCCATCATCTCGAGCGTCGTCGTTTTCCCAGCTCCGTTCGGACCCAGGATTCCGAAGATCTCACCTTTCTTCACGCTGAAGCTGACACCGTCGACGGCTTGCTTGTCGCCGTATCGCTTTTTAAGATTCTTTACTTCTACCATCATACTCATAAACCCTAGTGTACTCTCTTAGTCAGCCCCGGTAAATAACAAAAAATGCCCCCGCGGGAGCGGGAGCAATTTTGGCACCTGTTTGTTTGTGGTTCTACTGTACCATCAAACTCCAGGAAAGCGCAAGCTTATTTTTTCTTTGAGACAGTCAAGAAACCGTTACGCGGGTTTTCCTTGACGACGCGATCTTCTGGCAGATCAGTTGGTTCACCCTTCGCATTCTTTTCAACTTTTGCGAAAAAGTAAATGGTCTGTGGCTTGCCACCGCGCAGTGTTACTTCAGTCTTATGCAAGTAGTAAGTAATGCCCTTTGAGTTAGTGTGCTTGTAAGCCATAAGTGTTATACCTCCTTTAAGCTCTTACATGAGCTAGCGTACCGCCTCTGAAGTAACCTGTCAACAATTAAATCGAACTATAGTGACGCCTAAGGAGTATTCGCAGGATAGCCAGGCTGATCAGCCGGCCGATAATCACCAGGACGATCAGGAGCGAAATGAGGATTGAAAATCCGGCAAAATCCGGCGACCAAGCCGGTGAATAGAACTCGTATCGATACAGATCCGTCTTTGGTAGACTGACTTGACTGACGCTTTGTGAGGCACCAGGATATTTGTTCAGTTCAGAGACAAAACACTGCACATAGGCTGATGAGTAGTAGCTGAACTGCTTGTCGCAGACGGCTGCTGCTTTCTTGTGTGCGTCCTGGTTGGGAGCACTGGTATCACCGGATTTTTTAATGGCCGCTTGAGCGTCGCGCTTGTATAACTCCGTCAGATAAATCTCTCCCGGAGACGCATTCATATGCGCACTGGCATAGCGCTGTAAATCGTACAACCTATCGTGTATCGTATCGGGTGAACCGGACGCGTCGGCAGCGGCCACAGCATTACGCCGTTCAATCATACCGATGTTATTGAGACGCAGAAACGTGGCTGAAAGAACCAGCATAAAAATCAGCACAATAACAAGCTGCCACGTTTTGAACCGTTGCAGCTGTTTGATACTTCGCCGAACTCGCTTTTTATCCGCCACCTGTTAGATGCTCCACCTTATTCCCTTTAGTATACCATGCTGCTACTTGCGGTAGAGCTGGAAACGCGGAGTCGCTATCAGAAGAACGATTACCGCCGTAAGGAAAAAGCTGACCCGCAGGCTGGTAGCGGCATCCAGCGTCATTGCAAGAACTCCAAGCGCAATAGCGCCGAGAGCGGCACCAAGGTTTACAGCTGTCTCGATGAAGAACAAATAGACGATTCGACGTCCCGTATTGTCCGCCGTATCAAACATCCCTCTCGTGAATGCCATGGAATATCCGGTCGTGGTAGATTCATTTATAACATTTGTCGCCGCCACTCCGGCAGGCGTACTGACGAACGCCCGAAACGCATGAACGAGCGAATTGGCAACCGCTGAGATAATCAGGAGTTCGCGTCCTCGACGGCGGTCAATCAATTTTCCGAATGCGTATGACGCCCCGAGCGCGGCAAATAATGCAATCGATGTCAGGACGCCGATTTTAGCGAACATTTCGTTGCCGTTACCGGCAAAAACGACGATTGCCATGAATAATGTCCATGTGCTGCCCGTCGTGAACACATCAACACCAACAGTAGTCTCGGCAATGAGACTACGCCACGTTGTTTTCCACGGGAAACCGCGAAACTCCAGCTTTTGATGGAGCCGCGTTGGCTCACCGGTTTTAAACAGGGGCACGGCCGAGAGCAAAAACAGGACCGCCGAAAGTACCATCACTATTTCAGGCCCGAACCAGAAAGCAAGGAAACCGCCAATGACCGGGCTCAGACCGCTGGCGACCTTTTCAAAGATATTCATATAGCCGATTTCTTTCCCGGCATGCTCAATGTTTTTCACTTTTGAGAAATCAACAAGGTAACTCAGGTCATTCAAGGTACCGGAGAGGGCTTGCAGTATCAACCATGGCACGAGTGCGTACAAGCCGTAGTCGGCCGTGAATGGCAGGAATACCATTCCAACGGCGGAGATGATGTTGCTGTAGAGCGTCGCATGCTTGGGGCCAAAATGGGCGATGATCCGTGCCGACGGATAAGAAAACACTACTTTTACCAAGTAGAAGGCAGCCCAAAAGAAAGCAAGGAATATGAGGCTGTAGCCTTCCAGGAAAAGATAGACGGACGTAAACGTCGTGACAATCCTAAGCGCAAAAAGACGCAACGTACGTGACGCGTATAGCTCCGCGACCTCGCTAAATGACGCATAACGCCAGAAATGACGCCGTAGCAGCAGCCGGTGGATGATTTGTTGTATCATGATGCCCTTTTATCTGGTGTTTGTTATGTGCTTCTTTTCTCTAGTATACTACAGATATGAATATTTACTTCTCCGGTATCGGCGGTGTTGGCATCGGGCCTTTGGCGGAAATCGCACTCGACGCCGGCTACTCTGTCGTCGGCTCGGACCCGTCCGAAAGTCCGATGACCAGACAGCTCTCGGAACGTGGTGTCATCTGTTCGACTGATCAGTCGGGTACGTTTTTACGCGAGCGACACGCCGGGACACCGATTGACTGGTTCGTGCATACGGCCGCTCTACCCTCTGATCATCCGGAACTCGTCGCCGCTCGCGAGCTCGGCATCAAGGTGTCAAAACGAGACGAATTGCTGCTTCACATTCTCGACGAAAAGAATCTGAAAATGATCGCCATCGCCGGGACACATGGCAAGACCACGACCACTGGTATGGTTATCTGGTTGGCGCATTACTTCAGCATACCGCTCAGTTACTGTGTCGGCACGACGATTTCCTGGGGTCCGAGCGGCCACTACGATCCCGCCAGCGAATACTTCGTTTATGAATGTGACGAATTCGACCGGAATTTCTTGCAGTTTCATCCCTCCGTCTCGCTCATCACCTCGATCGAATATGACCACCCCGACACGTATCCTACGGAAGATGAGTACCTGGCTGCATTCCGCCAATTCGCAGAGCATTCGGATTCGACCGTCACCTGGCGTGAGTACGAGCAGCTGTTTGCCGGAGACTCCCTGCTTACCTTTCTCGATGAGACTAATCCGATGCTTCGGCTCCACGGAGAACATAACCGGCGCAATGCCAGTCTGATTCTCAGCGCTCTTGGGGCGTTTGGTATAAATCCAAAGTATGCTGCCGATGGACTAAACAACTTCCCCGGCACCACTCGCCGGTTCGAACGCTTGGCCAATAATCTCTACACCGATTACGGCCACACGCCGACCGAAATCGCCGCCACGTTGCAGATGGCCCGCGAAACATTCGATCACATCGTGCTGGTATACCAACCGCACCAGAATGTCCGGCAGCATGAGATACGCAACCAGTATACGGATGCGGTGTTCAAAGATGCCGACGAAGTGTATTGGCTGCCGACATACCTCAGCCGCGAAGCGGATGATTTGGCCGTACTCACACCCGAGCAATTAACCCAAAATCTTAAAGAGACCACCGTTCATATCGCCGATCTTGACGATGAGCTCTGGAACACCATCCAAAAGATGCGTGACGTACCCAAACTCGTCCTCTGCATGGGTGCCGGATCGATTGATGGCTGGCTTCGTCGGCAACTCTAGGATCCATTCATAAGACTGAACTAGCGATGCCCGGTGCTTCCTTCTCGCCCTTCGCCCCGAACCGTTTCTGAGAGTTCATTCACTTCGGTAATGTCACATTGCTCAAATTTCTGGATCAGCATCTGAGTGAATTTTTGTCCCTTTTCAATGACTTGTGTTTCAGGAGAGAGATTTACCATTGATGCGACGAATTCACCTCGAAAAGGTGCGTCGATCACGCCACCCATGACTTTGAGTCCTTTGTTAAAGGAAATGCCAGATTTGTCCCATACAAGTCCTACGAAGCCTTCCGGAATCTCAAGAGACAGTCCCGTACGTATACGCATCTGAGCGCCTGGAGCAAAAACCACCTCTTCCAGCGCATAGAAATCGATTCCGGCGTCGCCGGGGTGCCCTAGTGTAGGTAGCTTGGCGGCTGTATCTAACTTTTTAACTTTTAGTTTCATTCTCCGTATTATACCAATCCTCACGAAACTCCTCAAAGAAGAAGGGATCCCGGAAGAAGGTTCGCGCGACGATAGCTTCGACTGCCGGCGCCAGTTCCAGTTCGGCCAGTTTATGCGGCCGTATCCACTGAATTGTCTCGCCGGTCTCAATGTTGTCCCTGTTGAATGTAAAGATGTGAGCTAGTGTTGTCGTCATTATCTTTCCCGCATGAGTGACACGTATGTAGCAATCGCCGGCATGAGCGAGCGGCTGGTTGGCTAAGCCGAGTTTATCAAACGCCTCGCGGCGGGCGGCAGCTTCTACCGATGGGTCTTCGATGTGGACTTTTCCATATGGCAAGGTCCAGGCATCGATATACGGCTGCTTTGATCGCTTTTGAAGCAGCACATCGCCGTCAGAGTTCTGGATCACCAGCATGGTGATGATTTTCGGTTGTGAGCGGATCGTAAATTTCTCTGTACTCACCCGGTCAACGTAGCCCATGCCTTTTTGACTAAGACGGTAGCCTTCTTCCTGCTTGACAATATATCCTTGTCGGACGAGGAGCTTCAAATGATACGAGAACAAATTCGTATCTGTTCGCGGGGGGCGCAGATCACGAAACCGGGCGGTTTTCTGAAACATGAGAATGTTCACTATATGTTTCTGAATGTGATGACGGATTTCTATATGCTCAATCATATTTGACTCAAATAATACTTTCTATTCATCCTCATAATACTTGTTTATAGTGAAAATGTCATCTGTTTTAGATAGATAGAAAGGCAAAGAATCATGATCGAGACAATAAATGCTGGTGGAGAATTTGAGCGTAAATCAAACCGCGAGATTGAAACCAAGTATCTTCCGCTGTTCCCCGAGCTCCTGGACCGTTTCCGCCCTCATGCGTTTCCTATCGAACAACTGTACCTCAGTCATCCGGATGAGACGTTCAACCTCCGGCTACGCGAGACCTTGCAGGAGGGTGAACTTGTTTACAGTGCGACCTTGAAGGACAGTGGCACGCTTTCGAATGAGGGGCTTGACCGGCTAGAGGTGGAGACGCCCATTGCAGTCGAAACCTATAAATATTACAAACAAATGGAGTTGCCGTCGATAAGAAAACTACGAGCAGAACCGTTCAAGAACGTTGTCATTGATTGGTTCGAAGATGGTCATGTCCATGTCGAGAGTGAACATCCGATATCATGGGTCGCTTTTCTCGAACAGCATGGTTTCTCAAACAAAGACTTCGCGGATATAACTGGTGATGGATACGCGGATAATGAATGGCGAGCACAGATTGAATATCGAAAACGGCATGACGGCCGTGAAGCGCTTCAGTCACAACCTGGTTTGGATATCGATGAGATAGCGCGTGGTCTGCACGGCAGCAGCATGCGCAATTTCCAAACCGTCGCTACGATAGCTGGGCGCTCAGGCTCTGGCAAGACCACCCTCATTAAGGAGCTCCAAACTCGTCTAGAAGAGCGGGGCGTTGCAAGTACAGTCCTCTCAACTGACGATTATCATCGAGGGAAGACATGGCTCGAACGATACAAGGGCGCACCATGGACTGAGTGGGATGCGCCCATTGTGTACGACCTTGAGGCATTGCGCAACGACCTCGAGATTCTACGCGTCGGGAAGTCGGTCGTCCGGAAGCGATTCGATTTCCAGACGGAAGAACCGGTCTTTGCCGGATTCATCGATCCGGCGCCGATTATATTGATCGAGGGCATCTACGCCCATCATCCTTCATTTGACCGACTGACTGATGCCCGCTACGAACTGCCGACTCCTCTCGCTACCTGTATCGGTCGACGGCTCCTGCGGGATCTGGCGGAACGACCACAATTCGCCGATGCCGAAAAAAGTTTGCGCTATATGCTCGAACAGGCCGAACCGGCTTACCGCGATCAGCTTCAGGAGTAAGTATGTAGAAATTGGAAAGCCCCGTCTCTCATTCTCAGAGAAACGGGGCTGCGGCTCCCGTGGGGGTCCTTATCGGACCGTGCTGGAGGCCGCGTAGCGCCATGCGATCACCGTGCTGTCACGCTCGAGCGTCACAAGGAGGGGAATCCCCTCGGTCGCGAGGCTCTGCTTGACCGACCGATGGAGCGCAACCATCCGTTGGGCACTCAGGCGCGGCAGAATCATTTCACCGCTCAGGCCAATCGGATCACACGCGACGCCGATCTCAGCCTGCTGCTCTCCCGTCTGCCGCCACTGCTGGCGGATGACCGCGAGCACCCTGTCGGTCACCTTTTGACACTTTCGCTCCTGCATCTTCTGGAAAATCATTGTTATTTCCTTTCCGTCAGAGCACCATCTTACTTCACCCCATCGGATGAAAATCGACGATGTGAGTGAGTATGGATTCAGCGAGTGTTACTATACTATTTTTTATGGACTTACGCAATCTTTGTTGGTGGCTTTGACCTCACGAACTTTGTCGTTCGTCCCTCACCTAGCCACCGCTTCTCGTACGTCGTCATGATTCTGTACTCGTCCGGCAGGTCGGCTTCGTGCAGATCGAATGTGAGTTCGTCGATTTTCCATCGCATGGTGACAAGCTGCTCCAGGCTCCAACA
>CAZVUH010000008.1:9138-15791 GCA_964629565.1 uncultured Candidatus Saccharibacteria bacterium
TCAACGGCCACAAATATCTTGTCCGGCTGGCGTGCAGCTTGCTCGACACTAAAGAGGCCAGTGCCAGCACCCAGCTCGACGACATCGGCAGGACGGTTCGCCCACTCATCAAATTCGAAGCAGTTCTCGGCGACGGCAAACTTTGCAAACCTGTACTTTTTGCGCTTCCGGGCAATGATGAAATCGTCCGGGTTCACCGCAGTCGCTCCATGGTTCCATCCGTCCTTGGCAGCAGCAATCGCGACGGAGTCTGGTCGGTCACCTCACCGCTATCGACGTAAAAATCGACCGTGTCACCGAAATAAGCGATCGCCTGTTCCACGGTGGCCGCTGGCGGCTCGCCCTCAGGGTTGGCGCTAGGAGCAACAAGCGGCCCCGTTTGCGCAAGCAGCTTCCGCAAAGCGGCATCATCCGGCAATCGATAAGCGATCGTCTTAGTGCCGCGCGTGATCCACTGCGGATCCGACGGAGCCGGCAGAATAATCGTATTCTTTCCCGGCCAATATTTTCCCATGAACGGATCAATCGAGTACGGGTCATATAGGTCGGTCGCATCATGGATGAGCACCAAAACCGGCTTTTCGGGTGATCGTCGTTTGATAGCGAAAATCCGCTCGACGGCCTCTCGGTCTCCTGCGCGCGCAAGCAAGCCGTACAAGGTGTCGGTGCGGACCACACCGACCTTGCCGCTGCGAAGCAATTCCGCCACTTCAGGCGCCAGTACGTCATGAAAAACCTTCATATCACATGCTATACTACCACATATGACTGGTACACAACTTGACACGATTGTCGCCTGGCTACAAGAGCCCGGTCTCGACATTCTCATCATCCTGCTCATTAGTATGACGATCTACTATGTGGGTAAAGGCCTGCTTCGAAGGATCGTCAAGCAGATCGTGCGCGGTGCGAAACACCGGATCTGGCACAAAAAGGATATTGAGAAACGCCAAAAGACACTCGTTCACCTTTTTCTGACCATCTGGCGGCTGATCGTTATCTTTGCCACGGCATACGCCGTGCTCGAACAAGTCTTTCCTGACGCGAATACGGTCTTCGCGCCGTTATTCGCCAGCGCCGGCATTATCGGTATCGCGCTTGGCTTCGGTGCCCAGTCGCTCATAAAAGACTTCCTCAGCGGCATCTTCATCATCTCTGAGAACCAGTTCCGCGTCGGCGACATCGTTGAAATCGAAGGCTTTTCCGGTACGGTTGAGCGTATCGGCGCCCGCTCGACCGTCATCCGTGATGTCGATGGCAATGTCCATTACTTCCCCAACGGAATGATTCAGCACGTCATGAATAAGACAATGGGCTACAGCATGGCCCGCTTCTCGGTTGCCATTCACCCTTCCAGTGACATTGACAAGGTGACCGAAGAGATTGACGAAACCGGCAAAGCCCTTATGGGTGAAGAGGTCTGGAAAGATAAGATTATCGAAGCCCCGACATTCGTGTCTATCGGAGAATTCAATGGCAATTCGGTTGAGCTGATTATCAGCGGCAAGACACAGCCGTCAGACCAATGGGCCGTCATCGCGGAAATGAGACGACGCCTGCTTGAACGCTTCGAGGAAGAAGGCGTCAAGCTGGCAACACCGCCACTTGCGGCCGCTAGCAAGTCAAAACGCTAACGGGACGTATCTTTTTTCGGAGTAATGCCAAGGGACGTATCACTCAAGGAATCATCAGCATAGACCGGTACAGTGGTTGCTTGATGGACCGCATCCTTGTAGAGCTTACGGAAGTCTTCAATCGCCTGCTCGTCAATCGGACCGGTACTTGCAAACGCCTTGGCGTACTCGTCACTCTCACTAATCTGGTCTCGGACGCCCTTGTAATCAGGCCGGCTTAAGTCAAGCTGCGCTGCGCCACTGGCAGCGTATAAGCCAAGGCTAACGAGCACGAGTAGCAGGGCGATGACAATCGTACCGATGATCAACATCACGAACCGGTTCCGCCCCAGCCGGTAGACGCTGTGTTCTTCATGGCTTATCTCGTGGGCTTCCATTACTCAGCTCCCTTGTACGACTTGGCAAATGCTTCGAATGAAGCCTGGTACTCTTTTATGTCACCTGCGATATCCTGGGTACTCTTATACACCTTTTGACGGGCTTTGCGGGTCTGTTGGAGTTTGTCGTAGAAGCGGGCAGGCTCGTTAGCGCATTTTATCTTCATCGTCGCGGATAACAGCTCTTCATAAGCCTGGTAATCCGCCCTGAACGTTTGCAGATGCTCCTGGTATATATTGGTTACCGAAACGAGCGTCGTACTGTCAAGCCGGTTGAGCGACACGCGGGAGTTAAATGGAGCCATCAGATTCGTTGATATACTCTCATAAAGCTGGCCTCTGTTAACACGCGTGACGGCATCGCTGGCATGGACCTGGGACAGTGCCGCTTGGATCGAACTGCAGTTATTTTGTATTTGAACCAATTGGGCATCGGTGATCTGATCGCTCTCTGCGAATACGCGGGAACCAAACAGGAACAACGTGCTCGTCACGATGAAGCCGGCCAGAACTAATCTTGCGTATTTCATTCTTACTATTATCACCTTTTGAACCCTATTTGGTCAAATGGAACGTTGCTCCGGAGCGGGTCACCAGACCGTCCCGAACTAGTCCATCAAGGGCCGTCTCAAACCGCTCATCGGCTTTCGTTGCCATGCGCAGTTCCAGTTCGGTCATGGCTTTCCCGACTAACAGCTTGATAATTATACCGCGCACTTCCCTGACACTTCCACGGAGCGGCGATTGCCGCACGTAATGTTTGCTCTGTCTCGTATTCTTGATGCCTTGCTGCTTCAGCCAACTGCCGTAGTCCATCAACGCCCAGTAAAACTCTCGTGGATGCTCCGAATCTAGCGTCTCGATCAGTTTGTCTTTGATCTGCTTATCGTCCACGTCGAAATTATCCGCAAAGAAGTGATGGATGTAGACGGTGCGGATATTGGTCTCGATGAATATGACCGGCCGATTGAAACTGTAGGTTTGGATTGCGCCGGCGGTATTCTTGCCGATACCCGGCAGACGCAGCAGGTCAATCTCATCTTCCGGAAAGACTTCGCCGTAGTCATTCACAATCATCTTAGCCGCTTCGTGCAGATAGCGCGCCCGGCGGTTGTAGCCGAGTCCCTGCCACAGCCCTAAGACATCCGCCAGAGCTGCCTGCGCAAGTGACCTGGTATCGGGAAAATGATCAACGAAAGCTTCGAACTTTGGAATGACCCGGCTGACCTGGGTCTGCTGCAGCATCAGTTCACTGACGAGAACATAGTATGGCCTGGTATCCTGCCGCCATGGCATATCGCGGTACAGCTCGTGACCTTTCTGCCAGACCAGCTCTTTAAAATCGTCATTTCTCATGCCTCCTAGTATACTGACTATATGAAACCGGTGAAACTTTCTGAAAATGCGGTTTTTACAGATCATGGATGCACCGTATGGCGGGGCTGGTCGGAAGAGACTGCCCGGGCATTGGTCGAAGCGTCGCGCGATCCGCTTGTCAAACGCTTTACACCCAAAGATTCAGAGGAACGCTTTAAGGATATGGCCGCGGCGAACCAGTGGTACCAGGAGAAGCGACCAGTGTTGTATTCACTGCAAAAAGACGGCCAGTTGGCTGGAGTGACCTGGTTCACGCCGTACGAACGGCCGGATCTCGGCTGTGATTATACGTTTGCCATCCGCATGTATCCGGCAGCCAGAGGGAAACATCTCGCCAAACCGTTTGCCGAGATGGCCGAAGCGGACTTTCGAAGCAAGCACCAGCCCAGCGGTATCTGGCTTGAAACCGATACCGATAACGTCGCTGCCCAGCGACTCTACGAATCATTAGGGTATCAGCATGTCTCTACGACAGGTGGCCGCATGACAATGCGCAAACGATAGCGCTATAATGGAAGCATGACTACATATACACTCGCCGGTGGATGCTTCTGGTGCCTGGACGCCGTCTTTCGCGGTTTGAAAGGTGTTAATTCATCACTTTGTGGCTATGCGGGCGGTACCGCAGATGATGCCAATTATTATGCCGTTGCTACCGGTAAGACCGGTCACGCCGAAAGCGTACAAATCAATTTCGACGAATCGGTTATTCCCGAAGAAGTGATCCTGGACATATACTTTCTAATCCACGACCCGACGACCAAAGACCGTCAAGGCAACGACGTCGGTCCGCAATACCGGAGCGCGATGTTCTATGAGAACGGCGAACAGAAAGCTACCTTTGAAGCAGCCATCGAACGGGCAAAGACACACTGGGATGACGCTATCGTCACCGAAGTCGTCCCCCTTGAAAAGTTTTACGAAGCCGAGCCCGAACATCAGGATTACTTCAACAACAATCCGGCCAATGGCTATTGCTCAATTGTCATTGCGCCGAAGATCATCAAGGCCCGTAGCGCATATACGAAATGGTTCAAAGAGGAGGTATAAATGAGACTTACCAAATATGAACATGCCTGTTTTACGGTTGAAAAGGACGGTAAATTGCTCGTGGTTGATCCGGGTGGCTGGACAACCGATCTGGGTTCGCCCGAGAACGTCGTGGCCATCGTCGTCACCCATGAGCACCCCGATCATTTCGATGTCAGCGCGCTGGGAGCGCTTATCGCACATAATCCGGATGCCGTCATTTATGCCCACGAGAAT
The DNA here is from genome assembly GCA_964629565.1 of uncultured Candidatus Saccharibacteria bacterium. Taxonomy (GTDB): domain Bacteria; phylum Patescibacteriota; class Saccharimonadia; order Saccharimonadales; family Saccharimonadaceae; genus CAZVUH01. Next base: position 13,793 of record CAZVUH010000008.1, read on the forward strand.
ATTACTCGACAGTTCGGCGACACATTGCCACATCAAGCCGTTGCAGGCGGCGATACTGTCACAGCCGGGCCATTCGGACTCCGCTTCTTTGGCGGCGAGCATGCCGTCATTCACCCGGACATGCCAATCGTGGCAAATCTCGGCGTGATGGTGAACGACTCGTTATATTATCCGGGCGACTCGTTCGCTCTACCGGACAGGCCCGTGCAGACACTCGCGCTGCCGGCGGCTGCTCCCTGGATGAAGATCTCGGAAGCGATGGACTTTTGTAAACAGATTGACGCCGACTTCGTCTTTCCGACTCACGATGCCATATTGTCCGACATTGGAAAATCGCTCAGCGACCGTCTGCTTGGCGGTGTCGCGAACAAGTACCAGCGTCTCAAGACACCGCTAGAGATCGATGGATAAGGCACTTGCGCATCTGCGAAACGCCGACCCGGTGCTAGCGGGGCTGATTGAAACATATCCGCCACCAGCGTTTGAAGCCCATACCAACTACTATCATGAGCTGGTCGACAGCATCATTTCCCAGCAGCTCAGCGTAAAAGCGGCCCGGACGATAGAACAGCGTTTCAAAGATTTATTCGGCGGTGAATTCCCCTCACCCGAGCAAATCCTGGAAAAAGATATTGAGACGCTACGCAGCGTCGGGTTATCGCGGCCAAAAGCCGGCTATATTCAGGACCTGGCTAGAAATATTCTTGATGGCACCGTCGCATTCGACCACATCGACACGCTCACCAACGACGAGATAATTGCCGAACTGACGAAAGTAAAAGGCATCGGCGTCTGGACCGTCCATATGTTCATGATGTTCTGCATGGCACGGCTCGACGTACTGCCTATTGGCGACCTCGGTATTCGTAACGGCATCGCCAAGCTCTACGGATTCGAAGCTATACCGACTCCCGAAGAAGTAGGTCTCATTGCCCGTGAGAACAATTGGCACCCCTATGAATCAGTCGCCAGCTGGTACATCTGGCAATCGCTCGATAATACACCTGCCCTATGAGCGCGTAACCGCTCGGACAACGACATAACTGCCGAGTGAAAGACAAAACGCGATCGTCGTCAGGTGGCCGACGAGCCAGATGACCGTATGTCCGGCACCAGGAATAAGATTTGTCCTGACGGGTACCGATGGGTCTTTGAGCGATGTTACGACGCTTATCCGCTCGAGCTTCGTAGAAACGGCGCGATCACGTGCCGCATCGAGCCGTCGGATCGCTTCGTGGAATGCCGGTTTACGCTTAAAGACGGTCGGTGAAATTGGTGTCTTTGAAGTGTTCACGCCGCACAGGCTGACAAAACGATGGACGGCCTGGTCATCGGCAAACACATTCATCGCGATGCTAGCGCCGGCACTCTCGCCGACCAATGATACCCGGTAGCCCTTCTGCCGTGCCGTATCGAGCGCCTGCTTGATTCGATCGGCTTTTTGCTCATACGTTTCACTGTTGTTCCACCGCATGCCGACAAGCTCGCTGCGGACACCAAACACTCTCCAACCCTTTAGAAAGAAACTCCGAAACGCATCGTAGCCGTCACCCAGCCCGGATATATAAATGATGTAGTCTTTCATAGTATCTCTTTAGTATACCAAGATTGCTATACTGGATGTATGGCTTCTTATCTTACCGCACTGCGCGCAGTCGCATCTGTGTACGCGAAACGCATCGTACGTTTCGCCGGCTTCGTGGCATTGAGCTTCTTTGTTGTCGCTCTTGTCCTGACGTGGTTCTTAGCAGCTGAGTTCAGCAGCTACTGGTGGCTGGCGCTTATCTTCATCCTACCGATGGGATTCATCGGACTTGTAGCATTCTTGCTAGTTTGGCGACTGATTGCTGCCGTATACCAGCCGTCGTTAACTGCGACACAACGTCGTGCCGTCGGAAGTTATGTCGACAAGTTGCAGGCAGTCATGGAAACTGCCCAGTTGTCATTCTGGTTCATCCTTGTGATGATCGGCAAAGATTTGTTACTTCACCGTGATCTG
>CAZVUH010000008.1:15891-19403 GCA_964629565.1 uncultured Candidatus Saccharibacteria bacterium
CCGAATTCGGTATTCACGAATACATCGGTCAGCTCGACCAACTCCATACCAAAACGCAGATCCGGTTTGTCAGAGCCGTATTTCTCCATTGCTTCGACATACGGAATGCGCGGGATATCTTCCGACAGGAGTCTCTTGCCGGCAAACTCAGTCGAGAGCTTCTTGATAAGCGGATCGAACATACCGCGGACGACTTCGCCATCTTCGACGAAACTCATTTCGGTATCGAGTTGGTAAAACTCGCCATACAGACGGTCGGCCCGCGGATCTTCATCACGGAAACAAGCTGCTAGCTGATAATACCGCGGTACTCCACCGACCATCAGTAACTGCTTGAACTGCTGCGGTGCTTGCGGTAGTGCATAGAACTTGCCCGCGTGAAGGCGTGAGGGAATCAGGAAATCTCGGGCACCTTCCGGACTAGAGTTTGCTAAGATCGGCGTTGTTACCTCTGTGAATTCCTCCGACTCCATGTAGTCACGAATGAGGCTGAACATTTCGGCGCGGCGCTTCAAGATATGCTGCATCTTCGGACGACGCAGGTCAAGATAACGGTACTTCAGGCGTAGCTCTTCATTCGACTGCTGGCCTTCGTCGCGTGTCGCCACGGGCAGAGGATCGGCCCGGTTGAGCAGTGTCAGGTCGGCCACTACCACCTCGATAGAACCGGTCGGAATATTCGGGTTCTTCAACCCTTCGTCGCGCTCTTTGACCATGCCGCTCGCCCGGAGGACGAACTCGTCACGAACCTGTTCCGCCAACGAGAAAGCCTCACTTTGCTCGGGGTTGATGACTAATTGGATGACGCCAGTATGGTCACGGAGGTCGATGAAAATCAGGCCACCATGGTCACGACGGCTATTGACCCAGCCGCTAAAAGTACGCTGTTCGCCGATTTGATTGATTGCATCTTGTGCCAAAGTCCGTGTCATATGACTGCTATTGTATCACTCTACCCCTGTTTTTACTAGACATCAGTCGAGGTCGTAGGATGATTGTTCTTGCGGGGATTGTGTGCCGCGACCGCACGAAGATCCTCGTGGGCGTCAAACTCGTCCGTAATCTTACGTCCGAGTAGCGCTTCCAAGGTGTCTTCCAGGCTGAGGACGCCGACCGTTTCCCGAAACTCGTTGACCACGATGAACAGATGATGGTGTGTCCGCAGGAATCCGGCCAAGGCATGCCGGAGCGAATGATCTTCCCTGATGTAGTAAACATGCGGGTCCATCGCCGTTCCGGCCGTCACTGAGCGCTTCTTGTCGAGCGTCAGCAGGTTCTGTATATGCAGCACGCCGACGACATGGTCGATGTCGCCATCGATAACCGGGAACCGGCTGTGGCCCGTCTGATGCAGGTCATTAAGCGTCAGCGGCCCAAGCAGTTCGCTCTTCTGAATCGAGTCGATAACACTGCGGGGAGTCATAATCTCATCCACCCGGCGCACATCGAACGAGAGGCTGTGAACGATCAATTGCTTTTCATCGGTCGTCAGAATCTGGCCTGATTCCTTGACGAGATGCTCCAGCTCCTCTTTCGAATCAAGTCGTACGTTTGCCGGTACAGGCGTCACGTTGCGGATGAAACGAAACACGCCGCTGAATTTCTCGACCAAGCGCAGTATATACGATTCATACTGCTCATACAGCTTCTGTGCGAACGAACGCCATAACGGAACCCGTGCCAGTGCTCCATACTCAAGGGCGGCGACCGTCGCGATGATCGAACCGAACAGCCAGCCGAATGTCGCGACAACAACCAGTACGAACACGACGAGGAGAAGTGCCGTAACGATCCGGAACAACGACTCCACATCAACAAGCAGTTGTTCGCGCCGGAACCGCTTGGACGCCGTATCGTCACCGTCTGCCACTCGGCGTTCCAGTTCGAATTCACTCAACGGATCATGCTGCGGACGGACACCGGCCACAAGCACTAGCAGCGCGAAAACAAGGATCGTCACGATTATCAGTCCGGTCATATAGAATTCATTGTACCGTAGTATCGCTTGTGGGAACACTCCCTTTTCGCTACACTGGATATAGTAAGTATAAGGAGTTTTTGACAGTGGATAAAAAAGCGTGGATTATTTTCGGCGTTATTGTGGTCGCTTTGTTCGGCGGTCTCATTTTCGTAGCACAGAAGAATAAGATTGATGTCAGTAATGTTGATGCGAACGCGATTCTTGCGGCCAGCGACAAGAACGGCAATATTGCCGATCACGTTTTCGGTAAAGAGAAAAGCAAAGTCGTTTTGATCGAATACGGTGACTTCCAGTGCCCTTACTGCGGCCAGGACCACCCGGGTATCAAGTCGGTTACCGAAAAATATAAGGATCAGATCACCTTCGTATTCCGTAACTTCCCGCTCACCAATATGCATCCGAACGCGCGGGCTGCTGCCGGTGCCGCTGAAGCAGCCGGGCTGATGGGCAAGTACTGGGAAATGAACAACATCCTCTACGAACACCAGGATGAATGGAGCAATCTGAACGGTACGGAACGAACCACCCAGTTCGTAAAGTACGCCAAAGAGATCGGCCTCGATGAAGCGAAATTCAAAGAGAACCTCGAGAAGTCATCACTCAACCAGAAGATTTCATTCGACCAGGCACTCGGTAAAAAGATCGGCGTCACAGCCACGCCTACCCTGTACCTGAACGGCACGAAGCTTAGTGATGACGTTCCCTCCGACCAGAGTAAGCTCGATGCGGCAATCCAGGCGGAATTAAAGAAACAGGGTATCGCCCTGCCATCGGATGAGGCGACCGACAAAAAAGACAAGTAGCCTACGTCAAAATGAAAATCACCCCGGTGCCTTGGGGTGATTTTCTTTTGGGGGATGTAGTCTCGGGGAGAGTCTACAACCATGAACACACGTTCTAATGTGCTATATAGTTTTGCCATTCGGCAGGCACCACATCCACTGCGATCTTTTTGCGTCGTGATGACACAAATTCGACTGCTATTGGCATGTGATTTTGTACTCCTTGTACTATGTACAGCCTCACGCGCTTCGACCTTTATATTTATAAAATAATAGTTTTGGCGCAAGACACATCATCTATAGTACCAAGCATCAAAAAACAAGTCAAGACATGGCGTCACGCGACGCGCTTATACTTATTGTCTAGTTTAGAATATCCGAAAGCGTTTTGCAACAGCATATACGATGCCGACGAGAATAAGACTTATGCCAACGACGACACCGAATGCCCACGGTGCCGACTGGAACGGAATCACGTAGTTCATACCGAGCATGCTGTAAATGACGCTTGGCAGCATCATGAGAACCGTAAATACGGTCAACAGCTTCATGCGTTCGTTCAGGTTGTTGTTGGCAATCGTGCTATAGGCGTTACGGATACTCTCCACGCGTTTGGCCGATGTATCCACCGTCACGAGCAACTGACGGATATGAAGCATGATGTCATCAAGCGCTTCGATGTCATCGTCATCGAATAACGAATGTGTATTCTCACGCAGACGGTTCGCGACCCCCAGCATGCCGTCGAG
>CAZVUH010000008.1:19503-21820 GCA_964629565.1 uncultured Candidatus Saccharibacteria bacterium
ATAACGAATGTGTATTCTCACGCAGACGGTTCGCGACCCCCAGCATGCCGTCGAGGTTGAGCTGGTATTCATTCAAGTTGTTCTCAACCGTCACGAAATGGATAAAATCCCGGTTGGTTACTTCATGCGTCCTAAGCCGTTGGCCGGTGTCACGGATCACCCGGGCCGTATGCTGGATAAGATCCTCATAGGTCGTTAAGAGCGCAGCAACGTTGGCAAGTAACAGGTTGGATGAATACTTCCCCGTCTTATTCCGTGTCGATATCGTCCGAATGGTCTCGATCGGCAGATCGAAGGAACGCTCAGATAAGGTGATGAACAGTTGGTCGCTCACAACGAACAACACCGGTGATGTCAGGACCGCGCCTCGTTTCGTAATCCTTGGCGTTCGCAAAAAGACATGTTCCACACCATCTTTAAATTCGGTACGTGAGAGTTCTCCTGCGTCAAAGACATCATCGAGAATATTGGTATCGAGGTCATGATCGGAAGCGAACGTGATGATGTCGGTGCGCGAAAGCTGCTCACCGACAATCCACACCACCTCCCCTTCGGGTCGTTTTACCTCTTCAAATGCCTCACCCTGTGAGCGTTTTACAAAATAACGCAACATGTAACCGTAGTATACCGCCTTTTAGACGTAAGCGCTATGCTTCTCCAGGAGTATCATCGGCTGTGGCATAAGCCAACTTGCGCTCTTTCAGCGTAAAGACGAAGATTGCAGCGCTGGCCATTGTGACCGCCGAGACGATAAAGAGATTGCGCAGCGATTTACTGAAAGCATGCGTTATCTTATCCGAGAACGTTGCCTGATCTTTGTGGAACTGATCGCGGGCTTTGTCACGGACCGGAGCCGGCAATTTCGCCGTCGCCTGATCGGTTGCATCAGATATCTTTTCTTTCACATCCGGCGAATTGAGCGTCAACAAGGTGTTCGTATCGTTCAGATCACCGATCTTCTTGGCAGCTGGTGAACTCGCAAGTGACTGCACGTATGGGTCACTCTGGATGTTCGTTAGATTCGTCGTCAGACCCGCTGTCAGCATGGCGCCAAAGATGGCGATACCGACCGTCGAACCGAGGCCACGGAACAGCTGGACCGAACTGGTCGCGACACCGAGCTCCCGTTGCGAAAATTCACTCTGGACAGCAATGTTCAGCACCGGCATCACCAGACCGAGGCCGAGACCGAGGCCGAACATGATCAAAGCCTCGTGCCAATATGGCGTTTCCGGTACGAGTCCCGTCAGAAGGCCGATCATAAGTGCGGCGAGCACGATACCGACTTGCATGAAACGTTTGTAGCGGCCGACTCGTGAGATGATCTGGCCTGATCCGATACTCGCCAGCATCAAGCCTGCCATCATCGGCAACAACATGAGACCACTTTCTGTTGGAGACGCGCCAAACACCTGCTGATTAAACTGCGTCAAGTAGAGGATTGAGCCCATGAAGCCGACACCAAACAATATGGAGATAGCTGCAATCCGTAAGAAGTTAGCATTATTGAAGTACTTTATAGGCAAGACTGGCTGCTCGGCGCGACGTTCAACTGCGATGAGTGCGGCCACCGCTACCACGATGATGCCAGCCATGATAAAGCGCAATGTCACCAGCGAGATACTCGCCCAGTCCATCAGACCAGCAAAGGTTGACTCCGTATTATCAACGGCTAGGACGAGTGTCGCCAAAGCAAGTGCCAGCAAACCGGCGCCGGCGTAATCGATCTTCGGCTTCTTCTCATGACGCAACGATGGTGTGAAAATAGCAATCAGCGCGAATGCAGCAAAAGCAATCGGGACATTAATAAAAAATGTCCAGCGCCAATCAGTCACCGCGCCCAAAATGGCATGCCCGTCCGTTAGCCAACCTCCGAGAAGTGGCCCGATAACCGAAGCGATGCCGAAGACGGCACCGAAGAGACCCTGCCAACGACCACGTTCACGGGCAGCAAACAAGTCACCGATGATCGTAAACGCGTTAGCCGTGATGATACCGCCACCGATTCCCTGGAACGCACGCGCCCAGATCAGCTGGTCAACACTTCCTGCCATACCGCTGAACAATGAACCCAAACCAAAGACCGCGACACCGATAAGAAGCATCGAACGGCGACCGAACAGGTCGGAGAGCTTACCGGCAATCGGGGTTGTCACCGTGGTCGTCAGCAGATACGCCGTGACAATCCAACTCAGGCTATCAAACGCATTGAAGTCTTCGACGATTTTGCCGAGTGCCGTCGCGATGATCGTCTGGTCAAGAGCGACCAAAAACAAACTGGCCATAACGGACAGCATAATAATGAGCTTGCCGCGCA
>CAZVUH010000009.1:0-10482 GCA_964629565.1 uncultured Candidatus Saccharibacteria bacterium
ATATAGCGTAGTGAAAATAGTACAACATAATACATATGGTGTTATTTCATTTTGCAGTGCTATAATGAAGTTCCATGGAGGTACTAAACTAACATGGGACAAAAACAGAAATATATTTTCGTAACTGGGGGTGTACTCTCGGGGGTAGGAAAGGGCATAACTGCCGCTAGCATCGGTGCTGTACTGCAAGCGAAGGGCGCTGCCGTTTCAATACAAAAATGTGACCCGTATCTCAATGTGGATGCGGGTCTTTTGAATCCGAAGGAGCATGGTGAGTGCTTCGTGACTAAGGACGGAGCCGAGACGGATCTCGACCTTGGCCACTACGAGCGTTTTTTGGATATTGAGCTTACCCAAAAAAGCGCCACGCTTTCCGGCCGGTTATTGCGCGAGCTGATCGAGAATGAGCGGGCAGGGAAATTCGGCGGACAGACGGTGCAGCTGGTGCCGCATCTGACGAATGCGATCCAACAGGAGATCACCGAGGCTTCTGCCGGTTCTGACGTCCACATTACCGAACTCGGTGGTACGGTGGGTGATTATGAAGGCCTCAGTTATGTCGAAGCATTTCGTGAATTCGGTCGCAAGGCCGGCCGCGAGAACTGTCTTTATGTCCATGTAGTTTACGTGCCGTTCATCGAGACGAGCAAAGAGTTCAAGAGTAAGCCAGCCCAGAACGCACTCAATGATCTGCGTGGTTTTGGTATCGTGCCGGATATCGTTATCGTTCGGACCGACAAACCGGCGCCAGCCAGTATCAAAGCGAAAATCGCTATGTTCGGCGGTGTGCCGGATGAGGCGGTATTGATGATGCCTAATGTCAGCAGCGTTTTCAGTATCCCTGAAACCATCGCGAAGAGTGATGTCATGGGAAGACTCAATCTTTTCATTGGCAATGACATTGCGCCCGACCTGACTAAATGGCAAGAACTGGTCGCTCGTCAGACATCACCAAAATTACATAAATTGTCCATCGGTTTGGTTGCGAAATATATGGACAATGAAGACACGTATATTTCCGTGCTTGAAGCGCTCAAGGCTGCCGCCTGGCAAGAAAATGTCGAGCTTGAGACGATATGGATCAATGCCGAGACGGCGACCGATGAGGATTTTGCGGCTGTCGACGGATTGCTGGTTCCGGGTGGATTCGGTGAGCGTGGCGTGGAGGGTAAAATCGCGGCGGCCCGCTATGCGCTTGAACACGAGACGCCGTACCTCGGTATCTGCTTGGGCCTACAGGCCGCGGTCATTGCCGCCGCCAGAACGGCTGGACTCAGCAAGGCGAATAGTACCGAGTTCGATCCCGGCACTCCCGAGAATGTCGTGTATATCATGGCGGGTCAAGCAGGCAAGGAATCTACCGGGGGGACGCTCCGGCTTGGTGATTATCCAGCGGTACTTGTCGACGGTTCAAAAGCCGCTGAGGTCTATGGGACCGCGGATGTCGTGGAGCGTCATCGTCATCGCTACGAAGTGAACCAGAAGTTTACCCACGAAATACAGCGGGGAGGGTTGGTAATATCAGGTACTTCACCAGACGGCAGATTAGTAGAGTTTGTCGAAGCCGCGAATCATCCGTATTTTGTTGCTACTCAGGCGCACCCGGAGTTCAAAAGCCGGCCATTTACGCCACACCCGCTATTTACCGGTTTGCTCCGAAGCGCCGTTGCCGCGCGGCTGGATGCAACAGCTAAGACAACCGCGGCTCTTTAGCTGGATCTGGTGTCTTCACCAGGCTATTAGCGATCATTTCAAGCATCCACATGATCGTAAGCGAGCCGCAACAGACCAGGTACATCACAATAAGCATGATTTCAAAAAATACTATGTCGTCGGGTTTGGCGACAAGGGGCATTGCCACGGCATCCGCTAGAAACGGAATACCGACAATTCCTAGAACGTAGCGTCGACGGATGTGAAACCGCGGGTTCAGTTTCGAGAACATGAAGCTAATAATAGCAATAACAAGTCCCCAGCCAAGGATCAGGATGCCAAAATCAGCATCGGTAAATTCGCTCCTACCGGTCAGGGCCCATGGCCAGAATGCAATCATCCACAGATAAGGCCAAACGGTATTGCTGTCTGATCCTGCCACAGTGAGTAAGAACAGGGCGACGGCAACGACGAGGCAGAAGGTGATAGCGACAATGAGCGAACGCGAGACGACGAGCAAGAGGATCCGAAATACTCCAGCCAGCGCGTACCGTTCCGCTGTGTTTAGTTGCGTGCCGGTTGTGGTTGACGAAAGCGTATCCGGCGGGACTTTAGGGCGCTCTTCCATGTTGTCAGTATAGCATTTCGTCGGAAGTTTTTAACCTCTGTTATAATGGAGCTAATGGAACAACAAATACAAGATGTAGTGCAGCGGCTCTATGGCCTCGATAGTACTGCAAAGCTGACACGGCCCGATCCGCAGTTTGGTGATTACGCGACGAATGTTGCGATGCAGCTCGCGAAACCGCTTGGTAAAAATCCACGTCAGATCGCGGATGAACTGGCAGCTGCCCTCCGTGAAACGGATCAATTCTCTGAAGTGACCGTAGCGGGACCCGGGTTTATAAATCTTAGAATCGCGGCACGCAGCCTGGCGTCTTCGCTGCAGGGTCAATGGAGCGAGCGCTACGGCGAAAACGAAGCTGGCAAGGGGAAAACGGTGGTTGTAGAGTACCCAAGTCCGAACATGGCCAAGCCCTACAGCGTCGGCCACCTACGGCCCGGCAACCAGGGCTGGGCCGTCAAACGGCTGATGGACGTGACTGGCTGGACCGTGATTACCGACAATCATCTGGGCGATTATGGCGCACCGTTCGGTATCTGGGTGGCTGGCTTTTTGAAATTCAGTAGCGACGAAGCTTTGGAGAAAGATGGCGTCTATGAACTCGGTCGGGTCTATATCGAAACGAAGAAAGCCCTTAAAGAGGAAGCCGCGCGCGGTGAACACGAACTGGCTGATGAAGTACAGGACTGGCTGATCAAACTTGAGCGGGGCGATGAGACGGCCAAGGCCTATAGCGACCGGTTCAATACGATAAGCCTAAACCATATCCATGGCGTCATGAATCGCTTAGGGATTTCAACCGATTATGAACTCGGTGAGGCGTTCTTCGCGCCGCGCGGCAAAGAAGCTGTCCAGGAGCTGCTTGCTAAAAATGTAGCCGTGCAGAATGAGGATGGCTCGATCATCGTACCGCTCGATGACTATGGCTTCGACGTGCCGCTGCTGGTCCAAAAGAGCAATGGCGCGGCGCTGTACGCGACGACCGATCTGGCGACGATTCTATATCGTGAAGAACACTGGCAACCGGACCGTGTCATCTATTGTGCCGGTGCCGAACAACAATTTTATTTTTCCCAGTTGTTTGCCATGGCGAAGAAACTTGGTATTCAGACTGAACTAGTTCACCTATGGTTCGGTATGATCGATCAACTCAACGAAGACGGAACCCGCGAGAAAATGAGCAGCCGCAAGGGTGTGATCTTGATGGAAGAGCTGCTTGATGCCGCTGAGACCAAGGCGCGCGAGATCGTTCGGGAACGGGATATTTCAGAGGAAGACGTGCGCAAGATCGCACTCGGCGCTATCAAATTCAGCGACTTCGTGGCTGATCGCCGGACTAATATTTTGTTCGATTGGGATTCGATCTTTGCGCTGACCGGCATGAGCGGGCCGTATGTGCAGTACGCGGCCGTGCGGGTGAATAAGTTGCTTCGCGACACGATAGGCCAGCCGCGAGTTGATTTTGAGGCGTACGACTTTGAAGCCGAGAAGTCGGTCATCGCCAAATTGTTGGAATATCCCGATGTCGTGGCACTGGCCGCACGCGATCTTGAACCACATAAGGTCGCCAATTATTTGTATGACCTGGGTCGCGAAATGAACCGCTATTACGAAAAGACAAGAGTGGTTGATGCTGCGGACAAAGAACGCTCGGCTCGACTCGATCTGCTCGAAAAAGTCAGCCACGTGTTTACCCATGGTTTAAGCATTCTCGGCATCGAAGTGCCGCGACAGATGTGAAGCAGTTGCAAAACCTTCTTTCTCGGTGTATTATGTCGGGTAGAACTATGAAAACGATAGCACACAACCAGAATCTCATTCTCGACATTCTCTTTGTGGCGCCCTCGGCACCATAGTTTCAACTTTTTGGAATTACATGGTCGCCGAGGGAAACCTCGGCGATTTTGTCTTTCAAGGAGTCGCACGACAGAAACGGGAGATTCCCGGGTCTGCATTTACAACCAGGAGGAAGAGTGGCCAATGCGCGGCATGTTCAGAAGAACGTACGACGGCTCGTATCTGGTAGCAAAACGGGCCGCATTGTGGCTGGCTCGACTGACGAGCTAAAGAAGCACGTGGGTGCCGATGACATGCGCACCTTGTGCTTCCAGGAGATCCTGGCTGATCTCAAGCACCAGAACGTGCTACGAGGTTTCAGCCTGGGCGGCGAGGAAGTCTACATCCAAGGCTAACGTCTCGCGCCCGATGCGGGGCGGTCAGACTGAGCGGCGATCCTGCTCTCTGACCGCCCCTCGGGCTCCCTCTTCCTCCGCTCCTTCCACCGTATTGTATAATCGAACTAGCCAACTAAATGAGGAGGAATATACCATGGCTACAGCAAAAGAACGAGCCGCCGCAGCGCGCGCCCGGGCAGCACGAGCATCGAAAGGTCACGCCGGCGGATTTATGACATTCATCCGAGAACAAGGAGTTGTCGGCTTGGCAGTCGGTCTGGCGATCGGTACCGCAGCCGGTGCGAGCGTGAAAGTAATCGTTGATAATTTTGTCTCACCGCTCGTCGCACTCATGACCCGGGGGGTCGATCTCAATAGCCTGAAGTGGGTCATTATGCCGGCTGATGCGAACAACGCCGAGGTTGCGATTGGCTGGGGCGCTATCGTAAGCTCGCTCATCACCTTGCTAGCGACCGCGTTCGTCATCTACTTGGTGATTCATATCGCAAAGCTTGACCGCATGGATAAAAAGAAATCCTAACCGGCCTTATGGTCCCTGAAAAACGCGCCGTATGAGAAGGCGCGTTTTTCTATGGCGTATACTGGTACTATGACGAAACTGGATAAAACCGACGAAGCATGGAAGCAGGAACTGACGCCTGAACAGTTTAGCGTGCTGCGCGAAAAGGCGACTGAAGCCCCATTCAGCGGTGAGTATGACAGCACGTTCGACCCAGGCACGTATAGTTGCGCGGCCTGTGGCACAGAATTGTTCGACAGCGAAAAGAAATTTGACGCGCACTGCGGTTGGCCGAGCTTTTATGATGCCAAACCCGGCGCGGTCATCTTCACGCCCGATGACACGCTTGGCATGAGTCGGACGGAAGTGACTTGCGCCACCTGTGGTGGCCACCTGGGACACGTTTTTGAAGGTGAAGGTTTCGATGTGCCGACCGACCAACGATACTGCATCAATTCCCTCAGCCTGAAGTTCACGCCGAAGAAATAGGCTATACTGAGATTATGACGAAACACGCGACACTACTCTGGGTCGACCTGGAGATGACCGGTCTTGACCCGCTCAAAGACCGCATTTTGGAAGTAGCGGCTATCGCGACCGATTGGGATCTCAATGAGATCGCCACGTATGAGGCGGTCAAGAAAGTCGGTCCGAGCCTCATGAAGCAGCGGATGGTTGGTGCGTTCTGGGAAAAGTTTCCTAGTGTGCGCGACGCGCTCATGGCACAGAACATGACCGGTAAGAACGGCCGTACGGTTGAAAACGAACTACTGGCGTTCATAGAAGAACACTTCAACCCCGAAAAACCTGTCTTGCTGGCTGGCAATTCCATCCACCAGGATCGTAAGTTTATCGAAAACGAGTGGCGGCGGCTCAACGGACAGCTTCATTACCGGATGCTTGATGTCAGCGCCTGGAAAGTGGTCTTTGAAGGCAAATACAAAAAGAAGTTTGCTAAACCCGAAGCGCACCGGGCAATGGAAGATATTCGCGGATCGATCGAAGAACTGCAATATTATCTTGCAAAGTTGAAGTAAATGCTACAATGATCCTATGAAGAGTTTGGCGGAGGCCCGTTCCTCACAACGACGACGTAAACGTGCCGTTGTTGCCGTTGTCGTTCTCCTGCTTGTTTTGTTGGCGGGAACAGCTGTCGGCATATATCTTTACAAACCCGGCGTGAAAACGGACGATAAGCCGGCGGCGTCATTGACGCCGGTTGATCCGGTAACGACTGCTAGCGTCACCTCAAACATTCTCTTTACCGGCAATTCTTTTTGGGGACGAAATACGAATGACTGGTCGATGGCCAGCCCGCTGAAGTATGCCTATCCGTTCTCGCGGCTTGATGAATTTCATCGTGACAAGTATGACGCCTGGGTGTCCGGCCTGGAGTGCCCGACCGCTGACGACGTGCATATGACGGCCGCCCAGATGGAAGTGAATCTGCAGTTCAACTGTGATCCGGCCTACCTGGGAGAGGCCAGCAAATGGTTCACCGCTTTCACATTGGCAAACAACCATACCGACAATCACGGCGCCAAAGGTTTCACGCAGACGAAACGGCATCTTGATGAACACGGAATCCAGTACTTCGGGAACTATGACCCGACAGTCTTAAAGGATGTCTGCGATATCATCAGTATGCCGGCGACGATCCACCTGAGCGATAAGACGACTAAGAAGGGTTATCTGCCGATGGCTCTTTGTGGCTATCACGGCGTCTTCCAGATTCCGCCGCAAGCGGCTGTCGACGAAATGAAACAGTATGCCAAATACATGCCGGTTATCGCCATGCCGCATATGGGAGCCGAGTATAAGCCCGCTCCAGACCAGATAAAGACGGATTTCTACCACAGCCTCATCGACGGCGGTGCCGATATGGTCATCGGTGATCATCCCCACTGGATTCAGAACACCGAAGCCTACAAAGGTCACCTCATCGTCTACAGCATGGGAAATTTCATGTTCGACCAGCAATTCAATACCGAAGTCACCCGATCGGCGGCTATCCGCGTCGACATGTCGGTCACTGCCAGCGAAGGTTCCAAGATAGAAGAATGGTTGGCCGTCGGCGGCAAATGCAAGCAGTTGCACGACGATTGCCTTACTCAGATACAGGCACAGCAATTGCCGAAACTCCAGGTAACGTACAAGTTTGATGCGATCGGAGCGACCGACACCAACAAGATTACCAAACCGGCGACAGCGGCCGAGCAGGCGGCGATTTTGCAACGTCTTGAGTGGCCAGCCACAATGAAGCAATTGCAATCACCGTACGCTAGCTTGTAGAATAAACCTATATGACTCATAAAGAACTCGAAGAATATCTGTTGGCATTTCCAAATACCTGGCTTGATTATCCGTTTGGCGAAGGCACCAGCGTTTATAAGGTCGGCGATAAGTCGACAGGTGAAGGGAAGCTGTTCGCCATTATTGCCGACGAGAGCAAGCCGCTTCGGGTCAGCCTGAAATGCGATCCGACGCTCGCCGAGAACTTACGTGAAAAATACGAGTCGGTGTTGCCTGGCTATCATCTGAATAAGAAGCACTGGAACACAATCATCTGTTCCGGTCAGCTCGAAGACGATGAAATAAAAGACCTGGCTCGCTTAAGCTATCAATTGGTATCGCGGAGCCGCTAGCCGGCGGGGTTGCTTGTGCCGCTGCCGAACTGATTGTTCGGATCGGCCTGATCGAATGAATCGAGCTGCTTGTAGAGCGCGTTGAGATCCTTGCTGGACGTCTGCAGGAACTGCTTAAGACTTTTGCTGCTGGTCGACTTGTAGATACTGTTCATCAGAACACTGAGCGTCTTGAGCTGATAGAGCATTTCACTGCGGTAGGTTTCATCATACACGGCATTGAGTTTGGCATCTTCGAGTTTGGCAGTGAGATCGGCCGTCAGCTGCTTCTCTTTGGCGCTGAGCGTTTTGGGCGCTTTGCCTAGTTTTATCTTATTCTTTGCCAGCGGCTCCTGGATGTTGCGCCCGGCATTTAGCAAGTAAGTGTTGATACCCGTATTGATGGCCCGAAGGTCGCCGCTTTGGATGTTGCGATCGGCCTTTTTCGTGATATCGGCCAGCGTCTCCATCCTGAGGGCGAGTGTCGTAAGATTGGTCGATGTCTTGGGTGCCGCCGCGCTGGCCAGTATCATACCGCCGACGATGAGGAGCAGGAGGATGGCTCCGCCGATAATGCCTAGGAAGAGCCGGTTATTCATGCCGGGCTTTTTCTGGGGCGTCGCGATTTGGTCCAGGTAGCTGGCTGGCAGAGGATTGTCTTGGAGCTGAGGACCTTGTGGTTGCATGTGCCTCTATTTAAGCACAAGAAGTAACAGAGGTAAAGAGTGGTATACTAAGACTATGCAAGATGCCAAGGAGGAAGTCCGCAGCCGTCTCAATATCGAAGACGTGATCTCTGAGTATGTCCAGCTGAAGCGGGCAGGGCGCAATTTTAAAGGCCTGAGTCCGTTCACGGCCGAAAAGACGCCGAGCTTCACGGTCAGTCCGGAAAAGCATATCTGGCACGATTTCTCCAGTGGTAAGGGCGGCGACGTGTTCAGCTTCATCATGGAAGTCGAAGGCATGGACTTCCGGCAGGCTTTGGAACATCTGGCGCGCAAAGCCGGTGTCGACTTGAGCCAGTACGACAACAAGCAGAGCGGCGAGATCGCGAAGAGGAAGAAGCGTCTGCTGGCCGCGAACGAGCTTGCGGCTCACTATTTTCAACACAGCCTGGTAAAGAATCAGCATGCTATGGAGTATGTGTTCAAGCGTCGTGGTTTCGACAGACAAACGGCCGGAACATTCCGCATCGGCTACGCGCCGGAAGCTGACCGTGCGCTCGTGCAGTTTCTGACCAAGAAAGGGTTTACGACAAAGGAGCTGGCAGACGCGGGATTGGTAAACCGTTTCGGTGGTGACTTGTTTCGTGGACGGATCGTCATTCCTTTGATGGATCCAACCGGACAAGTGATCGGCTTTACGGGCCGGATTCTCGAAGACATACCGAACGCTCCAAAATATCTCAACACCCCGCAAACACTCATTTACGACAAAAGCCGTCATGTCTTCGGCTTGTCGCAGGCGAAGGAGGCGATCCGGCAGGCTGATTACAGCGTGGTGGTCGAGGGGAACCTTGACGTGGTTGCCAGTCATCAGGCCGGTGTAAAACAGGTAGTCGCCACGGCGGGTACGGCTATGACGGAGCATCATCTGAAGGCGCTTTCCCGACTGAGCCAGAATGTTCGGCTGGCGTTTGATGGTGACAAAGCCGGTCTGGCTGCCTCGGAACGGGCGATTCCGATCGCCAGTGAGGTCGGCGTGAGATTGACGATGATTTCCATGCCTGATGATGCCAAAGACCCCGACGAACTTATCCAAAAAAATCCGGCTTTGTGGCAGCAGGCAATCGATAAGGCGATACCAGTCGTTGACTGGATATTGAAACAATATTCGGCCCGGGAGGATCTGGCGACGGCCGAGGGAAAGCGCGCTTTTACGACCGCCGCCCTGGGTGTCGTAGCGAATCTGAGCGACAGCGTCGAGCAGGAACATTACCAGGCTATCATCGGGCGCATGACAGACACCTCACTTGAAACCATCAAGCGCAAACAGGCGGATGCTACCCAGGCAGCGACACCGAAACAGCTGAAGCGCATGAGCGTTGAGGCGAGCAAGAAACAAGAGGATGCCTATGCGTATCAGGATAACCTATTGGCAGTCGGCCTGATCGATGCGCCGTCGCAGGAACTATTCGTTCCGGTCGATAGCAACTCGTTTGCTGGTGAAGACCGTCAAAGGGTAGCGGCGTATCTGGCGTCTCATCCGGGTAAAACAGTAGAAGATACACCCCCAACATTGAAAGAACTTGATACCTATGTTAAAATATTGTTATTGAAAGCCGAGACGCGCTATGCCGATTGGAGCGAACAAGATCGCTACTTTGAAACGGCCCGCCTTCTCCGCCAGGTTGCAACAGAACACAAGAAACAGCAAAAAGAAGAATTAACCGGTCAGTTGCGTGATGCCGAAGAACTCGGAGACGATGCTCGTGCCAGCGAGCTTCGCACAAAGCTGAACCAACTTATAAAGGAGATATCTCGTGGGTAAAGATGACGACCAAGTGACGGGGCAAGACGAAGACGCGCTGGTGGAGAAAACGACGCTTGATGAAGTGGCCGAACCGGGTCTGGATGACTTGGAAGACGAAGAGATCGATGACGAAACGCTCAATAACAACCAGATTTTCGACGATGTCAGCGATGACAGCGTGCGGCTGTACCTGCGCGAAATCGGCAAAATCCCACTACTAAACGCCGAAGAAGAACTGGCCTTGGCGCAAAAAGTGGTTGCCGGCGACAAAAAAGCCAAAGACAAGATGGCCGAAGCCAACATGCGTCTGGTCGTGTCGATCGCCAAGCGCTACTCTGGCCGCGGACTTGATTTCCTGGATCTCATCCAGGAAGGTAATACCGGCCTGTTGCGGGCGGTTGAGAAATTCGATCC
>CAZVUH010000009.1:10582-14399 GCA_964629565.1 uncultured Candidatus Saccharibacteria bacterium
GTCGGCCGTGACGGTGAGGATGAGGATTCGGTACTCGGTGATTTCATCGAAGATGAAGACGGCGCCACGCCGGAAGAATCTGCCGCTTCGCAGCTACTAAAAGAGCAAGTCCAGTCGGTCCTCTCGACGCTGTCCGATCGAGAGCAGAAAATCATTAAGATGCGTTTCGGCCTGGACGGTGGCAAGAGTCACACGCTCGAGGAAGTCGGTCAGGAATTCGCCGTTACGCGTGAACGTATCCGTCAGATTGAAGCCAAGGCGCTCGCCAAGCTGCGCAAGCACAAAGACGCCAAAAAACTGCACGAATATCTCGGCTAGAGTCTAAAAGTCGATCGAACGAAGCTCCGCGTCAATTTGGGCGTGGAGCTTTTTGAGATCACCGTCATTGATGATGTAGTGATCGGCGATGGCGATCGGACCGCCTTTTTCGAGGTTTTCGATCTCTGCCCAGTCGCGCTGCTCGGCTTCGCGCTCGGTGAACGGACGCTCCGGACGTGTGGCGAGTCGGTGATGTCGTAGGCGCTTGGGCGTAATGACGGCTGCGACGGTCAGTTCACCGGGAAATTCGTGTTTAAGAATTTTGTATTCGCTCCATGTATAGAGACCGTCGGCGATGATTCGGTGCTGACCGGCACCGATCAGATCGTGAATCTGCTTGACGATCCGTTTGACGACGAAGTCTTTGCCTTCACGCTGGCGGATTTCTTCCCGGAAGGTGGTTTGGCTTTCCGGCGTGATCTCGATACCGGCTTCTCGCATCGCGTCATAGATGATGCCGCCGAAGTAGACCTTCGGATAACCTTTTTCGGTCAGGTATTCGACGGCGGTGCTTTTACCGCTACCAGCCAGGCCGACGAAGGCGATTATCTTGACGTTCTCATGATGAGTCATTACGGACCATTATAGCAGACTAGGGTGTGGCGCTCGTGCTTGCAAGACTCAAATCAACCTGTAATGATGAAGAGTATGGAACAATACGTCTCCGCTTACGAACCGCCGCAATACGATTCGGAGCGACTGAAGCAGTTTTACTATAAGACGGCATACGGCAAGGTGCTGCCGAAATCTTACCGTCCGAAGGGCCGCGTGAACAGGGCTGCGTTTGCCGATGCAATGATTGGAGTGTATGTCGAAAGTCTGGAAACCATTCGTGATGACGATCCGATGGCCTATGCCACCGGCATGGCGAGGGCGGCTTTTACGTTGGACTTCCTGGCCGGAACATCACCTGAGGCATTACAGCCGGCAATCGACGAATTGAAGTCCAAAGGAGAGGTGATCGACGATCCGCGTGAGTATGCGATCGGTATAGTCGGCCGAGTAGCGGAATATCTGAAGGACTCGGGTCTCATGGAATCTGAGGAACAGCCAACCGAGCTCACTCACGAGCCAATCGGAGTTCGTGAAGAAACCGCCCCGCAAGAGACAAATGAGCTGCATCAATACGCTGACTTAGCTCGGCTCATCCGCGGATTACATGAGCAGCACCGGTTGCGTGATGGTGAGGCGCAGACACTCTTGTTACTTTTGCGCCAGGCCCGTTCGCCGCTTGGAGTGGAGCGGCAGGTAAAGCTCGTCGATGGCGTCCTGCCATATATTAAAGGCCGGCTATGCCGCACGACCGCCATGCAGCCGCATAAAGGAGATCAATTGGAGGATGTACGGTTTTCAAGAGGGGCCGAGTACATGGAGACGATCCTCAAGAGTCCGACCGCCATGCTGACTGATGACCGTGTGCTGATCGCGTTCGCACAGACTGAATTGATACGGGATGACACGCTCACGGCCAAAGATGCTTGTAAGAATGTCCTGGGTCATATCGGATACGTGATCGACAAAATGTACCAGGCCGAGTAAGCGCTCTTGTCTTCTGTGACGATCGGGCATATTATAGATAAAATCATTTGACGGGTGGCTAGAGGGGTATGATGAGAGACCGAAGTGACTACTTGACGCAAGCCGAACAGGAGGCGTTGAAGAACGAGGCGCTCCGTCAACACGCCAGAACCATCGACACCTACTTATCTCTCGCGGCCTTGACCGCTTTATCCGACGAACAGGTCACTCAGGGCATCGACCGTATTCGATCGACTGATAAAAAAGAAGCGCGGCGGATACACAGAGGCCTGTTTCAGGCGGTGGAAACGCTCGAAACGTTACTTGAATCCGCGCGGGAAACTGATGAAATAACCATACCGTCTGCCATTACCGAACCCGACCAGGTTGCCGCGCCATTCATCGAAGATGAAGTGGAGACGGATGACGCCGAGTTCGTGGAGCCGACCGAAATGAGCGACGACGAGTTCGTGGCTGATGAACGGCCGGTTGAACTGGTGAAGGCAATTGAGCAGAGAGTTGACCAGCCAGCATTACAAGAAAACGGCTATCTTCAGAAATTGCTTCACGCCTCTGACGACCAGCTGGTAGGTGTCTCGCCATCCATGGCCGCAAAGGTTCTGTATGAAATGGCCGGGTCGCCCGCCGCCCGTCGCAACCAAGCCGGTAATCGACCAGATCTGGTGTTACGGCTCGAACGTCGCCTTTCGGGAGTGAACGTCGAGGAAATCGCTCGGCTCGACCAGACGACCCCTGGCTCGGTAAGCCAATGGTTCGTCGGCATCCAGAGCAAAATCAAAAAGACCTTCAACGCGCATGCGCTTAACAGCTTCAACGAACGGGTGGCTCAGAAACAGACGGATCCGATACCCGGTGATGTCGCTTTGGTCATTGATGAGACACCTCCAATCACTGAGCAGGAGCGTGAGCCGGCCGAAGAATACGACGCGCGGGAAAGCATGATGCATGGCAGCTATGACGACGATCACGTGCTGCTCTCGTTCGAACATGTCCTCGGTGAATTGACAGAGGACCAACGTGAAGCACTGAGCGTCTGGCTGGCGACGGATACGCGTCAAGTACCATCGTCCGATTATGCGAACGACCATGCGGATCTTGCCCATATGATCATCGAGCGCTTACCGAGAGACTTTGAAGGCGTCGGTGTGGTCGGGGCTGAAAAAGTATCACTTAGAAAACTGCTTGGCATGTACAGCCAGAACGGCCGACCGGTATATAAACCGCCTGAAACCGCTGAACAAATCTTGCATAAAAGCGATTCGCATACGGCGCGTCAATTTTCTTCGGCTGTCGCCAAGTTGCTAATTTACCTTGAGGGAACAGCGACCCACTCCACCATACCGACACCGCTTGAAGTGGTACGACCGGTGACCACGCAGGAAGATTCGCAGGATATGGATGCGGTCTTGCGCCAAGTAGGTCAGTCGGATCTGGACAGGCAACAATGGCTCGCACTTGCCGAAGATTGCACCAGGCGTCAGTTGAAAGAATACTTCACTGACGATGAGAGTGATATGTTATGGCAGCGGCTCCACTTCGGCGCGGACGGCGAGCACATAGAAGAGACAAAGGGCCTCGCCCCGGTACTAAAAAAGATCGAGGTGTTATTCGTGGAGAAGAACGGCAAAGACCATAAGCTGTCCGACCGCTCATCGAGCATGTTCAAGATGTTCTTCATGACGTTCCAAGGTGTGCAGTCTCTGGAGAGCATCTACGAAAAATTCAGTTCACGTGACCCTGGCATAACCAAAGACGACGTAGAGCGATTCGTCGTCGCCGAGTTGAACGGATTACTACGATCATGACCGAGTATCTGCGGACCAACCCGGAAACCCCGTCTGCGCTTGAGCGGGCGCAAAGGTTCGCCGACTGGTTCGCGGAATACATGTATGGCATGCACGACCGACTTCCCGATGAGCTGCCACCAATTGTCGAAGAGCGTCTCTTCACCTGTTTTGGT
>CAZVUH010000009.1:14499-19289 GCA_964629565.1 uncultured Candidatus Saccharibacteria bacterium
TGGCAGGCGAAAGCGCTTTGTGCACAGACTGATCCCGAAGCTTTTTTTCCGGAAAAAGGCGGCTCGACGCGTGAAGCCAAGAAAGTCTGTCTGTCTTGCGAAGTTCGGGATAAGTGCCTTCACTACGCGCTTGATAACGACGAGCGCTTCGGTATATGGGGTGGTCTGAGTGAGCGTGAGCGACGAAAATACAAGAAGAACGGCGGGGTGATGGGTGAGCCACGACCGACGATCGAGCCGCTTCTCAAGCGTCCGCGTCGGATCGAGCAGTTTCTTGGCATGGTGTCCGCCAGCCAAGACGAGGCAGATATGCTGTTCGATCGACCCGAACAGTTCGCACGATTAGTTTATAGTCTTTTAGATAAGATTTATCCGGAAGCAGATGACGACTATGACCAGTATGCTGACCGCCGTGCCCGGTTGCTGGATTACTTCGTGCTTGATAAAAAAGAACGTGACATCCAAGTGGTGTGGGACGAACTCGGCAAAGATCTGGACGATTTATCCTATGAAATCGCGCACGACAAAAAAGAATACGAAGTGGACCGCTTTGATCAAAGTCCGTCGTATGCAATGAATTGTCTGGCGCTATGGCAAGGCCAGGACGAACTCGGCGTTTCACGGGTCATCCACAGGAAGCCGCGTTGGATGCATGAGGATATGAGGGAAGACGCTACCACAGGTTAGCGTGTATACTAAAGACATGAAACGGCTCGTTGTCATCGACGGAAAATCAGTCTTCTATCGAGGCTATTTCGCCATGCCGAACCTTACGCTCAAGGATGGGACACCGATCGGCGGCGTATTTGGCTTTGCCAGTATCGCGATCGAGATCATCAAGCAGCTCGAGCCGGATTATATCGCCGTCGCCTGGGATATCAAAGGAACGAGTATTTCCAAGCGGACAGAAATCTACGCCGACTATAAGGCTGGTCGGGTAAAACCGCCGGAAGATTTTTACACGCAGCTGCCGGCCCTGCGTGAAGTACTGGCCGCTTTCAATTGGCCTTTGTACGAGCTCGATCACTACGAAGCTGACGATATCATCGGGACGTTCTCGACTCAGGCGGGAGAAAAGGGGATTGAAACTTGCGTCGTATCGGGAGACTACGATATGTTGCAGCTCATCGCGCCTCATACGTCGGTATATATTACCAAAAAGGGCGGGATGGATCTGACAAAATATGATGCCGCCGCGTTTACGGAAAAGTATGGCGTCAGAGTCGACCAGTTCGTCGACTATAAAGCGCTCGTGGGTGACACGAGTGATAATATTCCAGGCGTACGAAAGATCGGTCCAAAAGCTGCACAGAGCTTGCTGGGCCAATACGACACGCTCGAGGGTATTTATGAGCACATCGATGAATTAAAAGGTGCACAGCAGCAGAATTTGATTAGCGACAAAGAGAACGCGTTTATCAGTCAGCAGCTGGCGCGGATCATGTGCGACGCGCCGATCGAGCTTGACTGGCAGGAAGCTGATATCAACCAGACGGACCTTGAAAAAGTCGCATCTGTTTTGCGTAAATTCGAGTTTACCTCGCTGGTAAGACGGTTGCCGAAGCATATGCAGCAGGCGGCTGATACGTCGCTCTACTTTGAGCCCGCCGAGGTACGTACATTAGCGGTCGTGCCGTGGCCGGAGACGATTTCCATCGATGGTCCGGTAGTGCTGCATGCGGTCGAGGACGAACTGTGGCTGTCGCTCGACGAGAAGACGGTTGCGCATACCAAGATCGCCGAGTTAGATAAAAGCGCTTGGCGCGTGTTCGAACTTGCCACGGTCATTGGCTATGACAGTAAGCTGCTCTATCATCATCTTGCGAACCATGGTGTCGAGGTGCGATTCGGTGAACTGCATGATGTGCATCAGGCAGCATTCCTGATCGATCCACTTCGCCGGGATCGTTCGCTCGAAGCGCTAGCGGGAGGCGAGCTTGCTGAGACGAGTGATTACATGGCGGCTTTATGGCAAGTCTATCGTTGGCAATGCGAGGCATTTGATCATACGCCATCGATCGCACGAGTTGCACGGACGCTTGATTTTCCGCTGACCTATAACCTGTTCGCTATGGAGCGACGAGGCATAAAAATAGACAAAGATTTCTTTGCTACGATGAGTAAAGAGCTCGGTGAGACTCACGCTAAGCTTGAACAAGAAATGTATTCAATGGCAGGATACGAATTCAACATCGGCAGCCCGTCACAGTTGTCAGAAGTACTGTTCACGAAATTACAACTACCAACAACCGGTATAAAAAAGGGCAAGACCGGCTATAGCACCGGACAAAAAGAGCTGGACAAACTGCGCGGCCAGCACCCGATTATCGAGCTGATTGAACAAACCCGCGAGCTGGCAAAATTAAAGAACACCTATGTCGATACGCTGCCACTTCTAGCCGACGAGCACGACCGGATTCACACCACCTTCAACCAGGATGTGGCGGCGACCGGCAGGCTTTCAAGCACCAGTCCGAATTTACAGAACATTCCGGTGCGGACGGAACTCGGCCGTAAGGTCCGGGAAGGTTTCATACCGGCAGGCGACAAAGTATTCGTCAGCGCCGATTACTCGCAGTTCGAACTGCGTCTGGCTGCCGTACTGGCCGGCGATGAAGAACTCATCAATGATTTTAACGGTGATGTCGATATTCACACCAAAACGGCCAGCGACGTCTACGGGGTGCCGATGGATAATGTCACGAAGAGCCAGCGGCGCGATGCGAAAGTCATCAACTTCGGTGTCCTGTACGGTATGAGCCCGCATGGTTTAGCCGAGAATACCGGCATGACGTTTGGTGAAGCGAAGAAGTTCATCGACCAGTATTTTGAGCTGCGGGCACCGATCCGGAAATTCATCGATGAAACGCTCGAGAAAGCGAAGACCGACGGCTACGTCGAAACCTATTTTGGCCGCCGACGCCCGACGCCCGATGTGAATAGTAGTAACTTTATGGTTCGCGAAGGCGCCAAACGGGCGGCAGCCAACATGCCGATCCAGGGTACCGAAGCGGACCTTATGAAAATGGCGATGATCGAAGTGGATAAGAAGTTGGGCGACCTGGGGGAGCAGTTGCTGCAGATCCATGACAGTATCTTGGTAGAGTGCCCGCCCGAGAATGCCGAACAAGTGGCTGATATCCTGAAAACGACGATGGAAAACATTTACCCTGAGCTCGGCATCGCGCTGCGGGTCGACGTGTCGACCGGCCGGAATTGGGGCGAACTTTAGTGCTACGGTCGGGGTGGCGTCGTTTTCGGCCGCACGTTTCGCGAAGAGCGAAGCATAACAGCTCTTCCGGCGGTTTATTTGCTCAGGTTCATCAAGATGTTGATCAGATCGTTCAGGATTTACGCCGGATATATGGCCGCAAATTGCGATACCATCACCTGGAGGACCATATCACCGAGCAACGCGAACGAGCGGCCGCTACGAACGAAGCACACGACTTTGTGACACTGCTTGTCTTACAGGCACCACGGGCCGTACAGGCGCAGATCGCGATGGACGAACATCCCCACGGTTATCGGGACCGGCATGAGCGCCTGTATGAACTGATTGATTTCAATGACAGCTTTGACGATGCGGTACTGGCATGCCCGGACGAACTTCTCAGTACTTTTTCGGAGCAGGCCAGGAAAGAGATGGATTGGCTGTGCCAGCAACTGCGGACGACGGTATTCTCCGATAAGCAATACGAAGCGATCGTGCATGGTCTCAGCCGGGAAATTGCCGTTTACCGGGCGGCCCTCCAAGCCGGTTACAGCGTCCGTATGACCAGTCGCCGCGATGATGCGTTCGGCATCGATATGGTGATTGGCGATCCGGTTTCCGGTAGGGAGCTCAATATAGATTGCAAGACGTCATCTTCGTATTTCCTGCGTCTTCAGGATCTGTTACGTGAATCACGCATCAGCGAAGCTACCGAACTGCAGGCCGAGCACGACGGTTTCGTACGCGTTGTCAACAGAGGAGACGGCCGAAGCGCCGAGGTAACGATCCTGCGTATCGACTCATCGATCCTTGGCCCGATTACCAATTTTGCCTTCGAGTCACCGGAGCCGTTCGCAGCGCTTCTCCAACAAGCCTTTAAGAATTGACATAAAAACATAAGTATGTTATTATAAAGCTATGAACAGAGGTGTTTCACGGTTTATCCCAATTATCTTTTTACTCGTCGTCGTGGCGTTGATCATTGCCGCTATCGTATCGATCGCTCGTGTCTTTTTCTTTAACGGCCAACCGGCACAGCCCGTCGTGGATTCCAGCGGCAGTGCGCTGCTTGAAACCAGCGACTCACACAGTGTCCGCATGACCGTCCGTGGCCAGATCGTCGGTGACGAGAATTTCCGCTCGTATCAGGTGACAGTGTCACCGAGCAGCCGTGACTTTACCCGTTACAAAGGCTATCTTGAGCAACCGCTACAGACGAAGCACTATGCAAACAACGTGAAAGCATATGATGAATTCGTCCACGCGCTTGAAAAAGCGAATCTTGCGGCCGGGCAGCCGCTGAGCGGTGACGCCAACGATACGCGCGGTGTCTGTGCGGGTGGTATCCTGTATGAATTTGAAATCAGGGAAGGTGACAATGCCGTCAAGCAGCTTTGGACGTCGACCTGTAAAGGTTCGCCCGGCTCCCTGAAGGCCAGTGCCGACCAGTTGCGCGAGCTTTTCCTGGCACAAGTACCGGATGCTCGGCAGTACATCGGCAAGAACTAGCCGAACGGCGCCGCGTAACCTATAATGAGAGCATGATTCGTGCTCTCATTTTTGATTGTTTCGGCGT
>CAZVUH010000009.1:19389-21732 GCA_964629565.1 uncultured Candidatus Saccharibacteria bacterium
GCGATGCCTGAGCTGCCTGAGGTCGAAACAGTCCGTCGCGGTCTGGAACGGCTTATCATCGGCAAAACGGTCAAGGCTGTCTCGCACGATACAGAAAAATCATTTCCCAATGCCACGGCTGACGTCAAGCAGTTCCTGATCGGTGCGACGATTACGGACGTACGGCGGCGGGCAAAAGTATTACTTATCGATCTTGCCAGCGATTATACGCTCGTGATCCATCTGAAGATGACCGGGCAGCTGGTTTTCGTGGGCGATGAGCGTTTCGGCGCCGGACACCCCAGCGACAGTCTCATACAAGCGCTGCCAGACAAATCGACGAGGGTCAGTTTTGAATTTGATGACGGCTCGAACCTGTTCTTCAACGACCAGCGGAAATTCGGCTGGGTACGGTTGATGCCAAGCGTTGAGGTACCGAACATCAATTTTATGCAGAAAGTCGGTCCTGAACCGCTGGACGCCGATTTTACCTGGCGGCAGTTTGCCGAGCGTTTCGCGCGTCGGGCTCGTACCAATATCAAAGCGGCGCTGCTTGATCAGACGGTCGTGGCTGGTGTGGGAAATATTTACGCCGACGAAAGCTTGTGGGGCGCGAAAATACATCCGAAACGGCTCGTGAGTTCGATCAGCCAAGCAGAGTTCAAGCGGCTCTACGCTGAACTGCGGGCGGTTATGAACCTGGCGATCGAAAAAGGCGGCTCCAGTAACCATACCTACATAAACGCCGAGGGTAAAAAGGGGAGTTACATGGACTTCGCGCGCGTCTTCCGGCGCGAAGGTCTGACTTGCCCGCGCCATCCCGATGTAGTGATTGAGAAGCTGCGCGTGGCCGGTCGCGGCACGCACATCTGTCCCGTATGCCAGCAGGTGTAATTCGCAGGAGCTGACATGGTACGAAAAGTCACAGGCCGCGTATAATGGAGACAGATGATATATCTTTTGTCCGGAGAGAATAGTTTTGAGGTCGATCAAGCCCTGCGCCAGCTCACTGCGCAGTTTGATGGCACGCCAGAGCTACTGGATGGCGCCGAGCTTTCACTGAATCAGCTACCCGATCTTCTGATGGGCGTGTCGCTGTTTGCGGATAAGCGTCTGGTTGTCGTTAAGAACCTCTCGGCAAATACCGCCATCTGGAGCGTATTGCCCGACTGGCTTGAGCGCATCAGCGACGATATCGTGTTGGTGCTTGTCGAAGCCAAGCCTGACAAGCGAACGAAGACGTATAAAGCCTTGCAGAAAGTTGCCGAGATCCGGCAATTCGATGCCTGGAAAGAGTGGGATACCCAGAAGGCCGAAGTCTGGGCTAGTCAAGAAGCGATGCAGAAAGGCCTTACGCTGTCGAAGGCGGCTGTCCGTCACCTTGTCGCTCGGACGGGTGCCGATCAATGGCGACTGCATCAGGCATTGGAGAAATTGGCGGTTCTGCCAGAGATTGATGAGCAAACGATTGACGATGTCGTCGAGCTTCATCCCAGCGAGAACGCCTTCCAGCTGCTTGATACGGCGCTGCGCGGCGATATGGCCAATCTGACGATGGGGTTGCGAACACTGCGACAGACCATGGAGCCACACGCGCTACTCGGCCTCTTGGCCGGACAGGTCTTTCAGCTTGTCGCGCTGCGTTATGGCGAAAAACCAGCGGCTGAGATCGCCAAAGATATCGGAGTCAACGCATATGGTTTGCAGAAACTGCATTCAACGGCTATGAAACTGTCGCGCAGCCAAACGCAACACGTCGTCCGTATCTTCGCTGACGCGGACAGTGCCATAAAGCGTTCATTGGGTGAGCCGTGGACGATCGTCGAAGCGGCCCTATTTGAGACTGCCACTGTCCGGAAATAAAAATAACCCCGGATTGGCGGGGTTATTGAGCGTGTATGGACTCTATTTCTTAGTCGCTGGTTTCTTAGCAGGAGCTTTTTTGGCTACCGGCTTTTTCGCAGCTACTGCTTTCGTCGCTACCGGCTTCTTTGCGGCCGGTTTTTTCGCTGCCGGCTTGGCGGCTGCTTTTGGAGTCGCTTTCTTAGCAGGAGCAAGCTTTACGCCAGCTTCTTTGGCGGCTTTTGCCAGCGCGCTCTTGCGGCGGGCGGCGGTATTTTTCTTGATGAGGCCCTTCTTGACGGCCTTATCGAGCTCACTCTGAGCTTTCGAGAGGGAAGCGCTGGTCGGCTTGGCAAGGAATTCCTTGGTTGCACCCTTGATATCCTTCTTGATACCGACGTTGCGGTCACGTCGCTTAAGCGTTTGTTTGGCACGCTTGATAGCTGATTTGATGATTGGCATGTTCTTGACTATCTCCGTTAGAGTTTATTATTGCAATCAACGCTGAATTATAGAGGAAAA
>CAZVUH010000010.1:0-16858 GCA_964629565.1 uncultured Candidatus Saccharibacteria bacterium
GCCGGCAGCCGCTTCGCCTATGTCATGGGTGATATGGTCATGCTCGAGCAGGCTATCATCCAGTTCGTGTTCACGACGCTGACCGACGAGAACAAGCTCAAAGAAATCGCCGCCAGCGCCGGACTGGATGTCGCAACGAAACCTTTTATCCCGGTTCTGCCACCGCTGATGATTCGTACCGAGCCATACGACCAGATGGATCGCCTCGAGCCGCGCGACGATCGTTATAAAATCGAAGGCGAGGAGCTGTGGCTGCAGGGCAGCGCAGAGCACGTGCTCGGCAGTATGCACGCCGGGGAGACATTCGATGTGACCGATCTGCCACGCCGTTATGTCGGTTTCGCCACCAGCTTCCGCAAAGAGGCCGGTACGTACGGCAAAGATATGGAAGGCATCATCCGCATGCACCAGTTCGACAAGCTCGAACTGGAGAGTTTCACGACGGCCAAGGACGGACTGAACGAGCACCTCTTCTTTGTCGCCATCCAGGAATATCTTTTGCAGCAGCTTGGTCTGCCATACCATGTGCTGCTCAAGTGCACGGCGGATATCGGTAAGCCGAACGCCCGCGGCGTCGACATGGAAGTCTGGCTGCCAGGACAGGAGAAATACCGCGAAACGCACACGGCCGATTACATGACCGATTATCAGGCGCGCCGACTGAACACCCGTGTCCGAAGCGGTGATAATCTCGAACTCGTCCATACCAACGACGCAACAGCCTTTGCGCTTGGTCGCGCGATGGTGGCTATCATCGAGAACTACCAGACACCAGAGGGCGACGTGCGCGTACCGACGGTGCTGCAGCCTTATCTTGGCGGTCGAGAACTTCTCTAAGAAGTGCTATACTAGAACTACCGAGATCCTAACAAAAAGGAGGGTAGCATGATTCAATCAATCGATATATCGGGCGTCAAATACAAGGTGAACGACGCGACACGGAAATATGCGATGAAGAAGATTGGACGGCTTGACCGCTATCTTCCCAAACATGCGCGCAAAAGCGTGTCGGCCGAGGTCAAGCTCAAAGAAGTCAATCGCGACCATGGCAACAAGTATGAAGCCGAGATTATCCTGAACATTCCTGATAAACGCCTGACTGCCAAAGACACGACCATGAACATGATGGCGGCTATCGATATCGTCGAGGCAAAAATGGCGACGCAGCTGAAGAAGTATAAAGAAGCGCACCTGCCTCATGTCGGCGCTCGTCGGGGCGTCTTGAGCCGCTTCAAACGCAGCTATGCCCGCGAACTGTAAAACCGTCCGCGATAATCCTTTTAAATAGACCCGAAACGGCGTATAATATACCGTAGTTTTACAGATATTTCAGACAAGTGAGGGGTTCTACGTGGCAATTAATAAACAGACAGCGTTAACGAAAGTTTTTGGTGACCCGCAGAAGCGGATTCTTAAGAGGTTGGAGAAGCGGGTCGAGGCTATCAACGCGCTTGCGCCAAAGTACAAGAAGATGACGAAGCTGGAGCTCAAGAAGCAAACGGCAGTGCTAAAAAAGAAGCTCGAGAAGAAGAATACGTCGCTTGACGATATCCTGCCTGATGCGTTCGCGCTTGTACGTGAAGCCAGTGACCGCGTGCTTGGCATGCGACACTTCGATGTCCAGCTGATCGGTGGCCTGGTACTGCATGAAGGCAACGTGGCCGAACTGAAGACCGGTGAAGGTAAGACGCTGATGGCGACGTTGGCGGCATACCTGAACGCGCTGGAAGAAAAAGGCGTCCATATCGTTACGGTCAACGATTACCTGGCTCAGCGTGACGCTGGCTGGAACGGTGAGCTGTTCGATTTCCTCGGACTCTCTACCGGTGTTATCATCAACGAAGCCTCCTATATTTATGACAAAGATTATGACAATGATGCGCACGATGATCCGCGTATGCGCAAACTCCGACCGGTTACGCGAAAGGAAGCGTATGCGGTGGATATTACCTACGGTACGAACAATGAGTTCGGTTTCGACTACCTGCGCGACAACATGGTCGATGATGCGGACCTGCTGCGTCAGCGCGAGCTGAACTTCGCGATCGTGGACGAAGTCGACTCGATTCTGATCGATGAAGCCAGGACGCCGCTGATCATCTCTGCACCGGCAGAAGAGAATCCTGAAAGCTACTTGCAGTTCGCCAAGGTGGCTGCCAAGCTGACACCGGAAGATTACGTGCTCGATGAGAAACGCCGCAGCGTCGCTTTGACCGATGAAGGCGTGGAGAAAGTCCAGAAGATGCTCGGTATAAAAAATTTGTACACACCGGATTACGTCCGGTCGGTGTACCATATGGACCAGGCACTGCGGGCGCAGACGCTCTTTAAACGAGATAAAGACTATGTCGTGACAAAGGACGGCGAAGTCATCATCGTCGACGAACATACGGGCCGTCTGATGCAGGGCCGTCGCTATAACGAAGGCCTGCATCAGGCCATCGAAGCCAAGGAGGGCGTGCCGGTCCTCCAGGAAAGCATGACTCTGGCAACGATTTCATTCCAGAATTATTTCCGTTTGTATAACAAGCTGTCCGGCATGACCGGTACGGCCTTCACGGAAGCAGAAGAGTTCCAACAGATTTATAGTCTCGATGTGGTTGTCGTACCACCGAACCGTCCGATTGCCCGTGATGACAAAGAAGATTTGATCTTCAAAACCGAAAAAGGCAAGCTTAAAGCCGTCGCAGAAGCCATCAAAGAACATCACAAAGCCGGCCGACCGGTGCTGGTTGGTTCCGCTTCGATCGCCAAGAATGAGATGATCGCTGATTTCCTGGATAAAGAGGGCATCAAATACGAAATCCTCAACGCCAAAAACAACGAACGTGAAGCTGCCATCGTTGAGAAGGCCGGTGAGAAGGGCGCGATTACTCTTGCTACCAACATCGCCGGTCGTGGTACCGACATCAAGCTTGGTAAAGGCGTCAAAGAACTCGGCGGCCTGGTCGTGATCGGCTCGGAACGACACGAATCCCGACGTATCGACAACCAGCTGCGTGGTCGTGGCGGTCGTCAGGGAGATCCTGGTGAAACCCAGTTCTTCGTATCGACCGAAGACGATCTGATGCGCATTTTCCAGGGTGAGCGCATCGCGGCTCTCATGGACCGGCTTGGTGTCGACGAGGACACGCCGATTCAGAACAAAGCCGTTTCCAGGACGCTCGAAGCTGCCCAGAAGCGGGTCGAAGGGTACAACTTCGACACCCGGAAGAACGTCGTCCAATACGACAACGTCATCAACCGACACCGTAAAGTCGTTTACACGATGCGACGCAAGATCCTCGAAGGCGGTGATATCAAATATGAAATCGAACGGCTGATGGACGAGAAGGTCCGTGACCTGACATTGGTACCAGCGAAGAACAACCCGAATTACAAAGACGAGTTCGAATCTGTCTTTCCAATTTCAGATAAGAAAATCGATGAAATCGGTCTGATCAAAAAAGATAAAGCACGCTTTGAAGCGGCCAAAGAAGCGGTTGATAAGCTGTACAAGAAAAAGGAAAACGAGCTGGGTGAGGAAATCATCCGCAAAGTCGAACGCGAAGTCTATCTGCAGGTTCTCGACACGTTGTGGATGCAGCATCTGGAGAACATGCAACACCTCCGTGAAGGTATCCACTGGCGTAGTGTAGGTCAGCGCGATCCGTTGGTTGAATACCGTGCAGAGTCACAGAAACTCTTCGACAGCCTGCAGGCCATGCTTCGCGATGAAGTAATCCGTGCGGTCGTTCATGTCCGTAAGAGCGATATCGTCGCCCGGACACAGGAAGAGCATGAAACCGAACTGACACGTCTTGCCGAAAAAGCCGTCGAGCTGGGCGTAAACGAGCTCGGCAGCGGTGAATCGAATCGCGATAGCGACTTCAAGGTGAAGAAAGCGATCGCCGCAAGCGAAGCCAGCCGTAAGAAAAGCCAGGCGCGCAAGAAGAAAAAGACACAACGTCAAAATCGTAAGAAAAACCGTTAACCGTGGGCAGAAGTGGCAGATAAAGCGTGAAACATACCGTTGAAGAAGTTCGTTTGAAAAACGGCGCACGAGGACTTTTGGTTGATGTCCCGGGCGCGACCGTCATGAGTTTCCAGTTCCACTTCCGGGCTGGTAACCGCTATGTCAAATCGAAAGAGATTTACGAAACGGCCCATATCATGGAACATATGGCTTTTGGTGCCAACTCTGAATACAAAAGTGAGCATGCATACGAGCAGGAGTTTACGAAAAACGGCGCCTACCATAATGCCTACACCAGCGAATTTGCGATGGGATATGTAGCGGAGTGCGCCGACTTTGAATGGGACCGTGTACTGCATCTACAGCGGCTGGCGATTTGCGAGCCACGCTTTACGAAGGACTCTCTAGAAGCGGAAAAAGGGAACGTCCGCAATGAACTGACCGGCTATCTTAATAATCACAATCGGGTGTTGTGGCCGAAAGTCCAGCAGCTGCTCGGCGAAGATATCTATAGCTATCGCCAACGGCTGAAAACCATTGCCAATGTCCGTCTGAGTGACATCAAAGAGCATCATAGCCGTACGCACACTGCCGACAATCTGCGTTTCGTCATCGCTGGTAAGCTTCATGGACGCAAAAGTGAGATCAAGCGGCAGCTGGAAGACTGGCCATTGCCATCGGGTGAGCGTTTTGAGATTCCACGTGATGAACTGACCAAGGCAAATCCGAGTCTGATACGCCGCAAAGAGGCTTCCAACCTGACGTTTGGCTGGTCGCTGATATTACCGCGTGAACTCAAAGACGAAGAAATCGATGCCATGAATGCTCTTGATCATATTCTGACCGGTACGATGCACTCCCGTATTTTTGGCGCAGCCCGCCAGAGAGGATTGGCTTATGGCATGTTCTCCGATGCATCGGTTGGTTATCATGAGAGCAGCTGGGACTTTGGTGGCCAGGTCAATCTTGATACCAGTGCCGAACTGTTTGATATTATCGTGCGCGAAATGAAGGCGGTCCTGAACGGCGATATCACCGAAGAGGAAGTGGAAGCCGCCAAGTCCTACGGGCTTGGACGCTACCAGATGGGTGCGCAGACCGTAACGCAGATCAGCAACTTCTACACTGAACGGTATTTCGCTGACGGTATCGTCAAGGATTATGAGAAGATTCCAGATTCCATCACGAACACATCGCGAGACTGCATCATCGCGACGGCGCGGGAATTCATAAACGCCGACACATGGGTGCTTGCTGGCGTCAGTGGTGGCGAAAAAGAAGAGATCGTCGAGCTGAATGACAAGCTGGCGAGCTTGTTCGAAACCAGGTAAACTAGAGGTATGAGAATTGCGATTGCCGGTTTTGGCGCCGAAGGTCGGGCGAGCTTCAATTATTTCTCGAAGTTGGGCCACGAAATAACGATTGCCGACGAACGGACTGATATCGATGATCTGCCGGCTGATGTTCCGACCATTCTAGGTGAAGGGGCTTTCAGCCGGTTACAGGGCTTTGATATGGTCGTGCGGACGGCAGGCCTGGCGCCCCACAAGATATCGACCGATGGCAAGATATGGTCGTCAACGAACGAATTCTTCGCCCGCTGCCCGGCGCCGATTATCGGCGTGACTGGCACGAAAGGCAAAGGCACCACAGCAAGCATGGCTGCGAGCATGCTCCGTGCGGCCGGCCACACCGTCCACCTGCTTGGTAATATCGGCGTGCCATCACTTGAAGTGCTTCCAAAGATACTAGCCGAAGATATCGTCGTCTTCGAAATGAGCAGCTTCCAGCTATGGGACATAGAAAAGAGCCCCCAAGTGGCCGTAGTACTGATGATCGAACCGGATCACTTGAACGTCCATGTTGATTTCGATGATTATATTGAAGCCAAAGCAAACATCCGCCGCTTCCAGACGCTTGATGATGTCTGTTTCTATCATCCGACCAATCTGCTTTCAAGACGCATCGCTATGACGGGTGAGATTTCGCAAGACGACAGTAAAAGACGGGACTGGGAGGAGAAAGCGCGCCGATACGGCACTCCCGAGGACGGAGCCGCATATATCCAGGAGAACACATTTTTTGTTCAAGGTAAGGCTGTCTGTCCTCTCGATGCCTTGCAGCTTCCAGGGGTCCACAACCAGGAAAACGCTTGCGCAGCGATGAGTGCCGTCCGTCAATTTACCACTGATGATGCGGCCATCGAACGTGGACTACGTGAATTCACTGGTTTGCCGCACCGTCTTGAACTGGTGCGCGAATTCGAAGATGCACGCTATTACAACGACAGTTTCTCGTCGGCACCAGGTGCGACGATTGCCGCTATTCGATCGTTTGATGTCCCGGAGGTCTTGATCATCGGAGGAATCGATAAAGGTGCCGATTTTGATCCGCTTGTCGCAGCCATTAAGGGTGCCCCCCAGATAACCGACGTGTTGATCATTGGTGAAATCAGGCACAAGCTCACAAGTATTTTGCAGGTGGGCGGTGTTGATGCCCGACTTCATGAACTCGACGCTACGTCTATGACTGAAATCGTCCAAGCTGCGCGTGCGTATGCCAGTCCAGGCGGCGTGGTGCTCCTGAGCCCTGGCTGCGCCAGCTTTGACATGTTTAAGAACTTTTACGATCGAGGCGATCAGTTCAGAAGTATCGTCCAGGCATTATGACGACATTCATCTTCGATTCATACGACTATGATGCGACGACAGGCCAAGCTGCGTTCCATTATAAAAGTGAAGAACCTGACTATCGCTATACTGAAACCATTGAGCTGACACCGACCGCCGACTACGACCAAGAGGTATTCGAACGGACGCTTTTCCTGGCATTCATGTTGATCGGCGTCTCATATTACAAATCCTTTCCCGGTCGAACAGTACGCTGTAGCTTTGAACTCGACGACTGGCAAGCGGACTTTTTCTCGACCGTTTACCAGGAAGGTCTGAGTCAGTTCGCATTTGAGAACCAGCTGGCGCGGGATGATTTGGCGCAATTTGCCGCTACGGTCAAAACGCAAAAAGCACCAGTTTCATATAGCGGCGAGGGTATTGTAGCCTTGCAGAGTGGCGGCAAAGACTCGCTCCTGACGGCACAAATACTTGAAGAGAACGGTCAATCCTTCGACTCGCTGTATGTAGCCAACGGCACCTCCTATCCAAACATACTTGATGGACTTGGCGATCGGCTCCGGCTCGTTACGCGAACGCTCGATATTACCCATATCCGACAGGCGATAGAGGATGGCGGCAAGAATGGTCATGTGCCGGTAACGTTTATTGTGCTGGCTATCGGTCTGCTGCAAACGGTTCTCGACGGCAAGCGGATGCTCATCGCTGCGATCGGGCATGAGGGTGAAGAGCCGCATGCCTGGATCGGTGATATGCCGGTCAACCACCAATGGTCGAAAACCTGGCAAGCGGAGCAGCTGTTCGCCCACTATGTTCGGCAGTACGTCTCTCCTGATATTGCTGTCGGCTCGTTGCTGCGCGGTTACAGCGAGTTGAAAATCGCGCAACTATTCGTTGATCATGGATGGGAGCGTTTTGGTCACGCTTTCAGTTCTTGTAACCGGGCAAATTATCAGCAGGGAGCAGACAACACACACCTGCGCTGGTGTGGTGACTGTCCAAAATGCGCAAATTCATACCTGCTGTTTGCACCGTTCATTCCAGCTGAAGAGTTACAGCAACTGTTCGGTGGAATCGACCTATTTACGAAAGAAGCACTCGCGGAAACGTTTAAAGGACTGCTCGGTATTGACGGCGCGATGAAGCCGTTTGAGTGTGTCGGTGAGATAGATGAACTGCGGGTCGCCTACCAGCTTGCACGTCAGCGGCCGGGATACGCCGCGCTACCGTTCGACGTTCCGGCTTCGGATTTCGATTATACTCTCATGTATCCTCATCAGGCATTCGTCGGCGAACTAGCGACGATGATACAATAAAAGAGTAATGCAACCACTTGTAAAACGATTAGAAGCGCTCCAGACGGATGTCCAGGCGGCATATGACCAGTTGGCGATCGATGCGAAAGCCGAACAACTAGAGCTTTTGACCGATGAGCTGAACCAGCCGGAAATCTGGCACAATCCATCCGTCGCGCAAGATAAAAGCAAGCAATTGGCCGCTCTGAGAGCTACGGTCGAGCCGTGGCAAGTGCTTGTGGCGCAGATCAGCGACATCCATGAACTTATGGAGCTTGGCGATGAGACAATGCTGGGTGAATTTGAAACCCAAGTCACGGCGCTCGAAACGCAGTTTCAGGATCAAAAGAAAGAACTTCTATTTAATGGTGAATATGATGATCATAACGCCATCATGAGGATCAGCGCTGGCGTCGGCGGCACGGATGCTCAGGATTTTGCCGAGATGCTGGAGCGCATGTATCTGCGCTGGGCGGAGCGGCACGGCTTTGTCGCGACAAGCGTTGAACGGTCGAGCGGGGAGGAGGCCGGGATCAAGACCAGTGTCATTGAGCTCGTCGGACCGTATGCGTATGGGAGATTGCGGAGCGAACATGGTGTTCACCGGCTGGTTCGTCTCAGTCCGTTTAATAGTGACAATCTACGCCAGACGAGCTTTGCTCTGGTGGAAATTCTGCCTCAGATCGATGCGCCCGACGAAGTGGTTATTGACGACAAGGATCTCAAAATCGATGTCTACCGCGCAGGCGGACACGGTGGCCAGAGCGTGAACACGACCGATAGCGCTGTCCGCGTGACTCATTTGCCGACGAATATCGTCGTGGCAATCCAGAACGAGCGTTCCCAGCTGCAGAACAAAGAGACCGCTCTGAAGATTCTTCGCTCGAAACTCGCGCAGTTGCAGCTTGAACAGCATGCGGCTTCGATCACCGACCTGCAGGCAGGGGAGTCGGCCAACTGGGGCTCGCAGATCCGTAACTATGTTCTTCATCCGTACACGCTCGTCAAAGACACGCGTACCAAGTACGAAGAAAAAGACGCCAAAAGCGTCCTTGACGGTAAGATCGATGGCTTTATGACTGCCTATCTTGAATCCGATCTGAAAGCCTAGCCATATACCTGCCAATGCCTTATAGTGGGGCATTAAGTAAGCATAAACGGTAGAACAAATATGGACCCAAATCAAGACAATCAGAACCAACCTTTCACGCCTTCGCAACCGGCCCCGGCATCACCACCGACACCGCCTGCGTTCCAGCCACCCGTGGCGCCAGTTGGTGAACCTCAAGCCCAACCGATGCCGGCAGCTTCTTCTGTTCCGCAACCGGCTCCGTTCACGCCGCAACCGCCGGTACAACCACTCGAATCCGTAGAGCCTGTTCAGCCGATCGGTCCGATCGGCAGCGGGCCGGATCCATCTATGGCGTCGCCAGCAGCACCGCTTCCGCCACAACCAGATAATAATCCTGTTCCGGCCGGACCTTTGCCGCAACCAAACCAGGTTCCGCCTGCACCGCAGCCATTCGGTGCATACCCCGCTCCGGCGTCGGCAGGGAACAAGCTGCCCGTCAAATTAATCGCGATCATCGGCGGATCGGTTCTGGGTGTAGCATTGCTAGCTGGTATCGGCTGGTTCGTTTACAATACCTTCCTAAATGTCATTCCGCTGAAGTCATATGACGGTGAGGGCTACAGTATCTTGGTGCCGAAAGACTACAAAAAAGAAGCGAGTTTCGGTGGCGAAGTGACGTTCGATGAGCCGGGTGCTGAAGCAGAGACGCGCTCGAGTGAATCGATCAGTGTCCTTGACGCGAGCTTATTTGGTGATGATCGCGACAAGACTATCGCTGAGATCGATAAGAGTTTGTCTGAAGATAAGGTCAAAGAAAGCCTCGATAAAGAGGATACTGACACCTTTACGAACTATAAATTGACAAAGACCAAAGTCGACGGACAGGATGCGCGTGAGATTACGGCGACCGGCATGAAAGACGGCAAAAAAGTCGGCACGATCCACATGATGGTCGTATACGGTGAAAAGAATTTCTATTATGTCATCGTGGCAGCACATGTCGGCGACACCAGCTTCAACAACGCGGCAGGTAAGATCATGTCATCGTTTAAAATCAAATAGGTAACAGGGTAGCATGGCTGAGTGCTTATGCTATAATATATAAAGCAATGATCCTTCTCGACCGAGTAACAAAGATTTATGGTAAGAACACGTCAAAGCCCGCTATCAATCGGGTAAGTCTTCACATCGAACCACGTGAATTCGTGATTTTGGTCGGTACCAGCGGTGCTGGTAAGTCGACGCTTCTGAAGCTGCTCACAAGGGAAGAGAAACCGACAAGTGGCAAGATCGTGGTGGGTGGAATCGATTACGATACGCTCAAAGATAAACACATCCCGTTGCTCCGGCGCAAGATAGGCGTTGTCTTTCAGGACTTCAAACTGTTGCCTCAACGCACTGTTTATGAGAATGTCGCGTTCGCGCTTGAAATCGCCGGCATGACCAACCGTGAAATCCGTAATACGGTCCCGAAAGTCATCGAACTAGTCGGTCTGACCGGTAAAGAGAAACAATTTCCGCATCAGCTCTCAGGTGGTGAACGCCAACGTGTCGCGATTGCCAGGGCAGTAGTCCGACAACCGAAAATCCTGATCGCTGACGAGCCGACCGGTAACCTTGACCCGCGCCACAGCTGGGACATCGTGCGACTGCTTGAGAAAATCAACAAGTACGGCACGACGGTCCTGCTGACGACGCATAACGTCGAGATCGTCAATAAACTGAAACGCCGCGTTGTCACAATTGAACACGGTAAGATCACCAGTGACCAGGCCGAAGGGAGCTACCGGCAATGAGCAAGAAAAAGATGGATGCCAAAGCGTTCGCCGCTCAAAAGCGCAACCGCCGCCGTATGCTCACATTCATGCGGATGGTTCGATATGGTATCAACAATTTCTCGCGAAATGCATGGTTGACTATTGCTGCTACTGCCGTGATGACCATCACGCTGCTGATTATCTTTACTACGATCGCCGCCCGCAACGTCCTGGCCGATACGATCACGACGCTCCAGTCGAAAGTCGACATGTCCATCTACGTGAAGCATGACATTGGCGGAGAGGCAGTGACGAGTCTGGAATCAGATCTTGCGAAACTACCGGGTGTCAAAAGCGTCGATTATGTCAGCCCCGATGAAGGCCGCAAGAATCTCGCTCAGCAGAACAGCGCCGATGTCGACGTCCTGAACGCTATAAATGAAGCCACGTTGAACCTACCGGGTGTCTTCAATGTCAAGGTTGATGATATCAATAACACGTCGCAGCTCGACAAGTTCGTCAAAACGAACCAGACCTATCTTGATAACAAAGATCCGTCTCATGAACCGTCATTCGCCGGTAAGCGCCGCCAATCAATCCAGAATATCGGCCGGGCACTGAGCTTCGCCGAGAAAGTGGGCATCATCGTCAGCATCATCTTCGTCATCATCTCTTCACTGATCGTCTTCAATACCATCCGCATGGCCATCTTCAGCCGCAAAGAGGAGATTCAGATGATGA
Source organism: uncultured Candidatus Saccharibacteria bacterium (assembly GCA_964629565.1). Classification (GTDB taxonomy): domain Bacteria; phylum Patescibacteriota; class Saccharimonadia; order Saccharimonadales; family Saccharimonadaceae; genus CAZVUH01. Next base: position 11,451 of record CAZVUH010000010.1, read on the forward strand.
AACTTATCGGTGCCGACAAAGCTTTCATCCGCGGGCCGTTCATCGTCGAGGCGGTCGTGTACGGCTTCATCGCCGCCATACTGGCAACCGGATTAGGAATAGGCATGCTTATGGCGTCACAGGACAAACTTTCTTCGTATGAAATAGCCGTCACTCCGACGATCAACTGGATTATCCTGTATATCGGTTTCGTCGTGGCCGGTATGATACTGGCCGGCGCGTTGATCGGTATCGTGTCATCCTTGCTCGCAACCCGGAAATATCTGCGAATTGAATAAGATATTTTCGTTGACAGGCAAACACGCTTATGGTAGCATGAGTGTAATGAAACAACGGTCCACCACACCAGTTTCTAAACGGTTTACTACGCGAGTAAGCATCGTAGTAGCTGCGCTATTGGTGGCAACCGCCGGATCTCTTCAGATGTTCAACATGGTGTATGCCGACACGTATGACGACCAGATCGCGGCGTTAAAGCGCCAGATCAGCGGCTATCAGGATGAAGCGAATAAACTGAACAAAAAAGCCGACACCCTTCAGAACGCTTTGAATAAACTGACGGTTCAACGAAATGCGCTACAGGTGCGCATTAATGAGTCCGAAGTGAAGTATAAGAAACTTAAGTCTCAGATTAAGAAAACTGAAGCTGATATCGCGACGAACAAAGAGGCGCTTGGTGACACGCTGACGGATATTTACGTTGAGGGCGATGTTTCGCCGATTGTCATGATTGCCGGTAGCGACAATATCAGTGAAACCTTGAACAATCTTGAATATCACGACTCGGTGCGAGATCAGCTCGTCGGAAAAATTCAGGAAATCAAAGATCTGAAAGAAAAACTCGAAAAACAAAAGGTCGCTGTCGAGCAGGTACTTGCCGATCAAAAGACGCAACGTAAGCAGCTCCTTGCGAAAGAGGCAGAGCGTCGTAATCTAATCGCTCAGACTCGTGGCCAAGAGTCTGCCTATCACTCCCTGATGGCTAAGAATAACAGCCAGATAAGCAAATTACGCCAAGAGCAAGCAGCGTACAACGCTAGGTTTACAGGTGGCGGTGGCTATGCGGCTGGTAGCGGACCTGCGTGTGGCGGTAGTTACCCTGGAAAATGGTGTAACATCCCGATGGACGTCGTGACGGACGACTGGGGCATGTTCAACCGGGAATGTGTCAGTTACACGGCTTGGAAAGTACATGCTGACTATCTTGCCGGAAGGAACTCACGAGATATGCCATACTGGGGTGGTATAGGCAACGCCTATCAATGGGACGATAACGCCCGAAATGCCGGCATACCAGTGAACTCCACGCCGGCTGCAGGCGCGATTGCACAAACGGACGCAGGTCCGTACGGCCACGTGATGTATGTCGAGTCAGTCAACGGCAACGGTACGATCAATATTTCGCAGTACAATGTCGATTTCAGCGGCACCTATAGCTACGTCTCGGGAATCAGCCCGGCAGGCCTCAATTTCATCCACTTCCCATAAGGGTGAGCAATATACAGAAAATTGCTGACCGCTGCGGTATAATCATAAGAGATATATAAACTTGTACCAACAGGAGGGTCAGTGTCTTCACACAGTTCGTCTATGGCTACGCCTACGGCCAAATCACGTCCGAGCGGCGTATCGAAAAATATTTTGTTTCTGAGCGTCGCGTTAGCCCTGGTAGTCGGCTTTGTCGGCGGTACGCGATCTGATGTCATAGCGAGCGTCGTAGGACCGGTATTCGGCATCAAGACGGCCAGCGGATCACTGGACCTATCATCCGTCCAAACGACTTACCGACAACTGAAGGGTAATTTCGACGGATCTCTCGACAACCAAAAACTCATCGACGGCGCGAACCGCGGGCTCGTTGCGGCCGCAGGGGATAAATACACCGTCTATATGGATGCCAAGGAAGCCGAGACATTCAATAATGACATTTCCGGTGACATCGGGGGCGGTATTGGGATTCAGTTGGGCATGAGACATGACAAGCCGACGGTCACCCGTGTCCTTGATGATAATCCTGCCAAGCAGGCTGGCGTCAGACAAGGAGACGTCATTACAGCGGTGAATCACGAATCAGCTAAGGACTGGGATACAGGCAAGGTCGCCGATAAAATACGTGGCGAGGCTGGTACGACCCTGAAGCTGACAGTTCTACGCGGTACGGAAGAAAAGACGTTTACGATGACGCGTCAGACAGTCAACAATCCGAGTACGACAGGGCAGGTCGTCAATGGGATTGGTATCATGACGATCACCCGTTTCGACGACAAGACAGGTGAAGAGGCCAAACAAGTGGCAAAACAGTTTACGGACAAGCACGTGCGTGGCGTCATTCTTGATCTTCGCGGTAATGGTGGTGGCTATTTGACGGCCGCTCAGGATGTGGCTGGTTTGTGGCTGAAAAACAAAGTGGTCGTATCGGAGCGGACAGACGGTAAGGTAACGGATGAATTGAGGTCAGGTTCAGATGCGCCGCTTGCCGGTATCAAGACGGCTGTACTAGTGGATGATAATACGGCCAGCGCCAGTGAGATTGTCTCCGGAGCACTGCAAGACTATCACGCGGCCACATTGGTGGGACAAAAGACGTTCGGCAAGGGAACGGTGCAAAAAGTCATCGATCTTGAGGGTGGTACGATTCTGAAAGTGACCGTCGCCCGCTGGTATACGCCGAGCGGCAAGAACATCACCAAAGCCGGCATTACTCCGGATGTCAGCGTGAAAATTACGCCGAGCGACGTCAATGCCGACAAAGACCCACAGCTCGAAGCGGCAAAGAAGCTTTTCGGTTAAGGTTATTGTACTTTTTCCAGATAATAGGTAATATAGAGGTACTATGGACGTAAAAAAGAAAATCCTGCTCGTAGAAGACGACACGTCACTGGCCGCGGTCTACCGTTCTCGTCTTGAGCTCGAAGGCTTCGACATCCGCGAAGTCAATAACGGTGAAGAGGCCTTGTCCGCCGCAATAGAATTTAAACCGGATCTCGTTCTGCTCGATGCCATGATGCCGAAAATCAGCGGTTTCGATGTGCTCGATATCCTGCGCAACACGCCTGAAACGTCGAATATGCGCGTAATCATGCTAACGGCATTGTCGCAGCCAAAAGATAAGGAGCGTGCTGAGAACTTAGGCGTGGACGATTATCTGGTAAAATCACAGGTTGTGATCGGTGATGTGGTTGACCGCGTGAAGCATCATCTTGGTATGGATCAGCCAACAGCTGGCAATACGCCTCAGTAGCAGAATCTGGATAAGGACGAATAAGTCGCTCATTTGAGTGACTTATTGACTTTTAAGCAAACTTATGCTTAAATCTATATAGAAACCACGAAAAATAAATATGACTGAGAAATTCACGTATAACCAAATTACCGAACAGCGAGATGCGGGCAAGTCGCCGACCGTCTTAGTGCGTCGTACGAGCGGTCAGATTGAAACGGCGGCTTATACTGGCATCAAGGATGCGCGCGGACATTATTATGATGTCGTGTTGAACCAAAAAGATGAAAAGGGTGATAACTATCATCGCAGCATGCGCGCGGAAGAATTAACCGATGAAGGCCAAGCGCTTCTGGCGCAAGAGCTGGCAGAGAGCGTCAGCCGGAGTCCTGAAGCGTGGGAGCGAAGCGGCAAAGTAGAGAAAGGCTTGGCAGATGCGGCACTTGAGCAGACGGTTGCAGAAACGCTAAATCAACCAGGGAAAAAAGAAGTTAAAGCTGGGCAGAAGGCTGAAATCAAATTGAAGCCCGAGAATATCGAACGTTCAACGGCAGAACTTGAACGTGTATTTGGCGGTGAGCTTGCTGATATTTTTCCAACTTCGCTGCACGATGTGGCTGAACGTCGCTCGGCAATCGACCCGAACAGCGGAGATGCTGAGCTACGGAAACAAGTCGAAGCCATACTCCGCAAACGTATTGACGAATTGGGGTATGAACAGAAGTTGCCGGAACGTGTCCAGCGCAACAGCCCCCAAGATCTCAAGAATATTCCGAGTGATCGTTTCGGTTATGAAAAAGATAAGTATTCTCCTCGGGATTATGCCTCCAAGGTGGCGCTGGCAATGCTCGACGGCAGTTTCGATGGTGATCCACGAAAAGTGGATTATGCCGATCTGCCGGCCGATGACCCGCGCAACGGACAGCATCGTCAGACCGCACGTATGGTTCTGGATACCTTTGTCAAGCAGAAGGCTAGCCAAGAGCAGCAAGAAGATACTACGGAGCATGACGATGAAGCGCTCGATGATATAAAAAGAGCTCTTCGGCAACTGAATGATGATGAGATGTTCCAACGTGCAAGAATCAACGGATATCACTTGAGCGATCAGTATCACCAAGGATTACCGCATTTCTTTGAAACCCAAGAGGTGAAGGAGCAGCTCGATCACCACGGTGCACTACTGAGAGAAGTGGCGGAAGACATCGACAAGGTACTACGTCGCATTGCGACAGTCAACGATCAAATCAAGGCACAGAATCAACGTGTTGTCGAACAAATTCAAATGGAAATGGTCAACGCACATACCCAAGTTGAAAATGCCCGTCGGATAGAACATATACTTGCAGCGAAGATGGACGAATTGGCATACGATCAGGGTGCCCAACTAGAAGTCCGCAGCTTATTCGCGCAACAGCTGCCCCTAGCGCTTAATAGTTTGGCTCAAGCGTTTGCCCGTATTGAGTCCGCAGCAAATTAACGGAAGCAAAAACAAAACGCACAAATCGGTTTGTGCGTTTTTTCATGTTACTGGAGTTGACTATTCAACGACGACTTGCGTGCGAGGAACGGTTTTACCGGTGAAGTGAGTCTTGCGGACCTTCTTGAAGCTGACGATACCTTCTTTTTCAGCATGAATCGTGAAATTCTTGCTGATGTAGGTGCCAGGACCGGCTACTTTTGTCGCGCCGGTCTGGCGGACGATGACCTCACCAGCGGACACTTTTTGACCGCCATAGCGCTTCACGCCAAGTCGGCGACCGGCGTTGTTGTGGATGTTCTTACTTGAACCACCAGCTTTAACGTGTGACATGGGGTAAACTCCTTAGGTTTATAAAATCAATCCGTATAATTGTACTAAACCGGGCGGCTCTCGTCAAGGGGTAGGGCGTTATTTCTTAGTCAGGACAAGCAGTTGCCTGGCCACCACCTGATCTTCCCGGTAATAGGTCAGATCCGATGCATTGGCAAAAAGTCGCTGCTCGTAACCGAGTTCCTCGAGCTGATTGATGAGCGGAAGGCGAGTGATCCGGCCGCTGGCGTCGCGCCAGGCGGGTACGGCCAAACACAGGGGCGTACCACTTGCAAGTTGCGGGGCCAGATTCTTCAAGAATGCCGTGATGATGTGATTACAATTGCCACGTACTTCGGTCAGTTTCGCCGGTGACGGTGGTGCGCTGAAGGGCTG
>CAZVUH010000010.1:16958-19813 GCA_964629565.1 uncultured Candidatus Saccharibacteria bacterium
TACCTTGTTGCTTGAGTTTTTGCTTGAGGACGATGCCGGTCTTCTGGATCTCACGGCTGCTGACAGGAAAACCGTAGGCACTGATGCCAAGCGTAATCTTACCCGTATAATTTTTGAAACGGTCATTGTAATAGCTGATAATCTTTTTGCTGATTCGGCTCCAGTCGCCGGATAGCTCGGCTACGGCGAGTCCTGCTTTTAACGTGCCGCCAAGTTTAGTGACCTCGAGCGTTTCGGTTTGGATGACGGCGACCTCTGATGAGAAGAATGAGACCTCGGATGAGCCGAACACGCCTTCGAGTTCGGCGATACTGATATCGGGCTGGCGCCCCAAGATGGCGATGTACATAACTTTAGTATACGGTGTTCTGTCCACCATGTATAATAGAATCATGTCTTTTCGAGTTTGGTTGAGTGTGTTTACGGTGGCTGTCCTGGCACTTATCGTATTTTTTTCACGTCATGAAATCTATAAAGCCTGGTTGCTTTTGGAGCACGTAAACATCTGGATACTGCTACTGCTTATACCTGGTCAGATTCTGGTCTATTATGCCGGCGGTGAGATGTCATTCACGTATCTCCGTTCAAAGAAGTCGATCGGCCATGTCAGCGGTCCGGAACTTGCGCGTATGGCGCTTGAAATGAATTTCGTGAACCACGCCTTACCAAGCGCCGGTGTCAGTGGCATGTCCTACATGACCTGGCGTTTCGGGCACTATGGTGTTACGCCAGGCAGAGCGACGATGGCACAGGTCGTACGATATGCCACCAGCTTCGCATCATTTATTACGCTGCTTCTTCTGGCGGTCTTTATTATCACGATCGATGGCCACATCAACCGCTGGATTCTGTTATTCAGTTCGTTGCTTGTAGGTGCTATGGTGTCGGTTACCGCGCTCGGTATGTTCTTGCTGAGTAGTACGGCCAGGATCAATAAATTCTCAAAGTGGCTGACGGCAACGACGAATAATCTTGTCAAGCGGCTGACGTTCGGCCGTAAGACATACGTATTGAATGGCGCGAAAGTCGATACCTATTTCGATGAACTTCATCAGGATTATCAGTCGCTCACGCGGGATCGGCGCATGCTGATCAAGCCGTATTTGTGGGGAATCGTCTATGCAGCGGGTGACGCCGTCCTGTTCATGATCGCATTCTTGGCGCTTGGAACCTTTGTCAACCCGGCGGTGATTTTGATCGCGTATGGTCTGGCGAGTCTGGCCGGCTTTTTTGTGATTACGCCGGGAGGTGCGGGCGCGTACGAAGCTGTCATGGTGGCATTCTTGTCGGTCGCCGGAGTCACGTCCGATACCGCCATCGCCGGCATTCTACTGGCACGGGTCATCTTGCTGCTTGGAACGATCATCCTTGGCTATTTCTTCTACCAACATGCGATTTTGCATTATGGAAAACATGACAAGCATCCACCCGCGCTTTAGTGTCAGCGATTTTATCGCACTGACGAACCAGACGCTCGAATATGCCTATCCAAGCGTTGAAATCGAGGGTGAGGTGGCAAGCTTCAAGGTCAATCAAGGTAAGTATGTCTTCTTCGATCTGAAAGATGAACAAGGTAGTATCGGCTGTTTCATGACCGTATGGCAATTACGTCAGCCGATCGAGGACGGTATGAAAATCATCGTCACAGCCACGCCCAAGTTGACCCAATGGGGAAAGTTCAGCCTGACCGTGCGCGCACTCCGGCCAAGTGGCGAGGGAAGTTTGAAAAAAAGCTTCGAGTTGTTAAAAGCCAAACTGGACAAAGAAGGTCTGTTTGCGCCGGAGCGAAAACGGCCGCTTCCACCGTTACCGCGCCACATCGGCGTCATTACCAGTACACAAGCGGCGGGCTATGCTGACTTTATCAAGATATTGAATGACCGCTACGGCGGTTTGAAGGTGGACGTCGCCCATGTGCAGGTCCAGGGCGTCGATGCACCGGATCAGATAATCCGGGCGCTCAGATATTTCAATGAGCAGGAGATCTTACCGGAAGTCATCGTTGTTATCCGTGGCGGCGGTAGTGCCGATGACCTGAGCGCGTTCAACGATGAGCTGCTGGTACGGGAGATCGCCGGAAGCCGTATTCCGACGCTCGTGGGTGTCGGTCATGAAACCGACGAAAGTCTGGTCGACCTGGCCGCAGACGTGCGTGCCGCAACCCCCAGTAACGCGGCGCAGATCATCGTACCCGACCGGCATGAGATGATACGAACGCAGCGGTATCATATGCAGCGGATCGTGTCGCGTTTAGGGGATGCACTTCACGATGCGAAGCTGGACGTCCGTCAGTCACTTGAGGTAATTATGACGCGGCTCGAAGATCAGCATCTCCGCACGCAACGGTCATTTGAGGCGCAAGTGCAAGTACTTGCGCAATTAAATCCGGCCAGGGTGCTGGAGCGCGGGTATGCGCTTCTGCGCGGCCGCGCCGCGGTAGGTGAAACGGTCGAGATAGAAACGAAACAGGCTATAATGAAAGCAAAGGTAGAAGCGTATGAAGAAAAATGACATGACGATCAGCGACAAAATGGCCAAGCTCGGTGAATTGGTGGCATGGTTCGACAGCGACGAGTTTCAGCTTGAGACAGCCCTGGAAAAATTTGCCGAGGCGGAAGCATTGGCACAGGAAATCGAAGAAGATCTGACGCATCTGAAGAACGACATCGAAGTCGTCAAAAAGAAGTTTGATCAAGCATGATTTTGCTGGTTATTTTCTCAGTTATTTTTCTTATCTTCGGATTCGTGGTGTTTTTCGGGGCACCATACGTACCCAGTCACCACACCGAGACGAAGCGTGCTTTTGAGGAGCTCTATCCGTTATCCGATAAGGATACGTTGGTGGATGTCGGGTC
>CAZVUH010000011.1:0-17676 GCA_964629565.1 uncultured Candidatus Saccharibacteria bacterium
ACCGGCATATCAACCAGAAAAACCGGGCCGGCTAATGTCTTGCGATATTTCTTCCAGAGTTTATCGAGACTACGTATCCGGTTGTCGACTTCCTCCACTTCGAGACCGTGCTCTTTCAGTTTCGCCTGGATTGCTTCCATCGGCGACTCGAAGACGTCAATATCGTATTGTTCCTTCAGAATGCCGACAAAACTGATCCGTGGAAAGTGCTCATTATCGGCTCCGAAATCAACCGCTTGTCCATTCGCCAGCGTAAACTGTCGCGTGCCCCAGGTCTGATCGCAGACGTAGCGGATCATACGTTCGGTCAGCTCCATGCCCTTTTCCCAATCAGCATACGCCCAGTACCATTCCATGGCGTTATGCTCCGGCAGGTGTTCTTCGGTGTAGTTCTCGTTGCGGAAGCGCGCACCGATATCGAAGACTTTCTCGAAGCCGGCGACGAGTAGCCGTTTTAGCGGCAGTTCGTGGGAAATCCGAAGATAGAACTCCTGATCGAGCGCATCCATGTGGGTTACGAACGGATTGGCGTCGGCACCACCCGCCGTGGCTTCAAGAACGGCATTGTTCACTTCAACGAAACCTTCGTCTTCCAGGAAACGGCGGGTCGCTTGCCAGAACTTACTCCGGCGGACAAAACGGTCGCGGACGTCCTGATTGACGTTCATGTCGACATAGCGGCGACGGAGACGTTCTTCTTTGTTCGTCAGCTCGGTCGGCAGCGGGCGCAGAGCTTTCGTGAGCAAGCGGAGCGTACGTACGCCGAGCGATATCTCACCCGTCTTGGTTTTGATGACTTCGCCAGAAGCTTCGATGAAGTCGCCGGTATCCAGTAGTGACAACTCTTTCATGCCAAGGATGCCTTGCGCGGCATCAAGTTCAGCCACATCTGGCGCATGCAGGAACAACTGTACTTGACCCGAGAAATCTTTCAGAACGATGAATGCCAACTTACCGAATTTTCGAATGCTCATAATGCGTCCGGTTAGCGTCGCCGTCTGGCCCTCGAGCTCATCAAAGCGGCTCGTAATATCATGTGCGGTATGTGTGCGGTGGCTATCGGCCGGATATGTGTTGATACCAAGCTGATGCAATTCCTCTAGTTTACGGAGTCGCTCGTTTCTATAGTCCTGAAGTGTTGCCATATCCGTTCCAGTATAGCACAGCCTCATCTGTAAAAAAGCTGTTGTTTTCGTATATCACTTATGATTTAATCAGGATAGATAATAACCATAAACATAAAAAAGAGTGTCGACATGCCACAGCGTAAATTATCACCATTTCACCGCTTTCGTAAGGTGGAGGTGCAAAAACCGCCGGCGGCAAACCAGACAGCATCGGAAGATTTATGGCCTACCGCTCTTCGCGCCACAGCCGAAGGCGACCTTACGACCGCGATCCGCGCCCACGACGCCATGTCACGCCAGGATTATATATGGCACCTCAGTACCGCTAACGATATCTTTGAAGCGACTGATCCGTCAGATATCGTCGGACTCGTCGAAGCCAAGCGAAGGATTATTGATGACGCGACCAACCTGGCTGTCAGCCGGCTTCACGCAGAACGTTTGGCTGGGCTGCAGCTTGAGCCGCATCATTTTGATGACGCCGGTTCCGAACACCCGCCGGAGTTACGTGATCTTATGCTGTTCGGACGCTCGTGGGACAATACGGATCGCAACCCGTTGATCGCCGAGTTCTTCGTCCGAACGGTTGAGACGCTGGGCTCGACGGCAGCCAATGAACTGGCAGACAGTTTTTACACCGCTTACAAGGATGAGACGCTCACTTTTCACCAAGCATGTCTGAATCGTTTCGCGAAATATAATGATTTCAATCTACGCCAGGCCGATCAAATGGTCGCTCCGCGTGCAGAAATCGCACCGGCAACAAACATTCCGACCGTCGACGAAGTCATCGAAGGCGCCAAGCTGGTCGCCCGCTAAGCGAGCGAAGCGATCGTATACGTCAACGCACCTTTTGGTGTCTCGACCGTAATAGTGTCGCCGACTTTTTTACCAAACAACGCTACGCCGATCGGTGATTCATTGCTGATCTTGCCCTGAAGTGGATCGGCCTCAACCGGACCGACGACGGTATATGTAATCGTTTTCTTACCTGATTTCAATTCAACCTTGCTACCTAGTCCGACTTCTGAACTTTTGCCAGCCTTAATGATGTCGGCATTCAACAAGATATCTTCAATCTCGGCGATACGACTTTCCACCAGGCCCTGTTCTTCGCGCGCGGCGTCATATTCGGCATTTTCCGACAGATCGCCGTAGTCGCGTGCTTCGGCGATCTTTTCTGCGATTGCGCCGCGGCGGCCCTTAAGTTGCTCGAGCTCAGCTTCCAGCTCTTGTTTACCTTCATTTGTAATCTGATATAGCTTATTCATACTCTTTTCCTCGCTTTGAGTAGTTTAGTGTCATACTCTGTAATAAGACCACCACATGTAGTGTAGATGTAAGTGTTTTATCTACGGTCACACCAGTGTAGCAAGCAGCTCGTCACGTGTCAACATATCTGTTTTGCCGTCAGACCGCCGACAATATTCGTACCGGTTTTCAGCTACAAGCCGATCACTCACGGTTACCCGGTGTGGGATACCCATTAGCTCGGCATCGGCAAACTTCGCTCCCGGGCGCTCGTCCCGGTCATCATAGAGCACTTCGATCCCCTTGGCCGTCAGTTCCTCGTAGAGCTCATCGGCATGTGCTATAGCCTCATCACCACCAATCCGCACCAAATACACCCTGAATGGCGCGACGTTCTCCGGCCAGACGAGACCTTTGTCATCACTGAAATGCTCGGCGATCACACCCATGAGACGACTCACGCCAATACCATAGCAGCCCATGATGACCGATTGTTGCTGACCATGTTCGTCGGTGTAGTAGACGCCCAGTGCATCGGTGTACTTGCTTTCCAGGTGGAAGGTGTTACCCACTTCCACGCCTTTTTTCTCGACGAGATCTGCCCTCTTGAGGCCAAGCATCTCCAAATTGGCATCGGTCATCACCTCTTCGTTGATTGCCAACTTTTTGGTCTCATCAACAAAGATCTTGTCTTCGCCGACCGGACTGAGCGTCTGAAATTCATCACTCAAGCGCTTCGTGAATATTCCGCCGTCCGCATAAGTGCGGTATGTGATGTCACCGAGACCGAGTCGATCGTATACTTTTAGGTATGCCGCGACGACTTGCTCATACGCCGCTTCGTGCACCTCTTGGGTTGGCGCGAACGAATACATATCTTTCATCAGAAATTCACGGCCGCGTAGCAGTCCGCTCTTGGCTCGCAGTTCGTTGCGAAATTTATTTTGTATCTGATAGACGTAAAACGGCATATCTTTGTACGAATGTAGGTACCCGCTTATCGCATCGACTATCGGCTCCTCGTGAGTGAGTCCGACTCCAAGCTCGGTACCGTTTGCCAATTTCGTCTTAAACCAGTTGTCGACTTTCTTATCATCCCAGCGGTCGGTCTTTTCCCAGATATCACGCGGCTGCAAGGTCGTCATGGCAACCTCTTGCCCACCGATCGCGTTCATCTCTTCGCGCACAATCTTTTTGATGTTCTCCAGGACACGCAAGCCCAGCGGCAAATACGCATACACACCCGCCATTTCCTTATGGATAAAACCCGCCCGAATCAAAAGCTGAGCGTTCTTCGCCACTTCGTCCGCCGGCGCGGTTTTGCTGGTACGGGTAAAAATCTGTGAAACTCTCATACTATCCCTTCTAGTGTATCAGCCCTGATGGCATTATGAAAACCAGATAGAATGCGATGCCATTCTTGAGCATATGAAGCAGAATGCCGGCCCAGATACTTCCCGTTATCTCACGCAGGCTACACAAAACGATACTAAGCGCGAACGTGTCGATGCCTACGTTCCACTGCATATGAGCGGCGCCGAACAGCACGCTTGTGATCAGAATCGAAATCCACACCGGTGCGTAGCGGCGCAACTTTCCATACAGATAACCGCGAAACAGTGTCTCTTCAGCAAGAGGCGCGATGATAATAAGGGTGGCAAACGCAAGGAGATATTCTGTCGAATTGGCTATCTTGTGAAAACCGACATCTTGCGCCTGCTCCGGGTTGATGCCTGGCACCAGTTTGATTGCTATCGTAAGCAAGATGCCCGTAAGAAAGATATAGACGGCCGCGCCGGCGATGGTCAGCAAGATATCCAGCCACGTCGGCAGCCGGCTGAGCCCAAGTTGCTTGCGGGTCGTCGGCCAGCGATATATGGCATATGGCACGCCCATCACGATGGCAAGCGCGGCAAGATAGACAAGCGCGGCAAATACTGCATTGACGATAGCACTTTGGGCGTCAAGTGGCGGCACGACAGACAGACGTTGTGATACCCAGATTGCACCGATGATAAGGACTTGTGCGGCGATGAAACTTATCGCCACCCAAACTGGCAGACCAACGATTGCTCTTAGCCGAGACTGACCTCCCTTATGCGGAGGTCCACCGGCCACATGGGACTGGGGCTTAGAGGAATCTACTGACATCACCGATCGTCACCAAGATTACGAGTCCCATTAATATCATGAAGCTGATGCCGACGATTTTCTCTTCTTTCTCTTTGGTCAGCTCTTTTTTGCGGACCCGGTAGAGCGCCATCAGGAACCAGCGGCCACCGTCGAGCGCCGGAATCGGCAGGACGTTCATGACCGCCAGAGTCAACGAGATGATTGCCGTCAGGAATACCAGTTCGGTCAACCCCGCTTCTCGGGCCGAAGGGAAAATCACACCCAGAATGCCCACCGGACCGGCAACATTGGCACTGGCCGCTTTCAGCTCTTCGCTACCCGCCTGGCGCGTACCAGCGTCAAAACTCAGCTGTGTGACAATGCCATGCACAAGATTGCCTAGCAAACCGCCGAGACCTTCAAGTGTGACCCATGTAAACTGTCCGGTTGTCACTACTCCCACGATCGGTGCTGACCAAGTCGCCTTGATGCGCTCTTCTTGCGATAAGCTAGCACCGAAATTCGCTTTGTCGTTGTCACGGAGGGTGACCGCTTTTTCCGCCTCAACATTGTCGCGACTATACACGATATTGACGGTTTTACCTCTGTACTGACTCGTCAGCTGCTGTAGCTGTTCGACCGAAGTTACGTTCTTGCCATCAAAACGCAGAATCTCGTCGTAGGTCTTAAAGCCAGCCTGTTTGGCCGGATATCCATCGACGAAGCTCATCAGCCGGACCGGTTCGGTGACGATCTCGCTGTCTTGTTGTAGATGGAACTGATTCGGAACGATCTTTGGCAATCCCGTTACGGCCAGGACCGTTAAGAGTAGCGCCGCGACCAACCAGTTGATAAAGACGCCGGCGAGTAAGATCTTCGTCTTTACCCAGAATGAGGCCGCACCGTAGTCACCTTTCCTGCTTGCTGCGTCATTCTCACCTTGCAGCTTGACGAAACCGCCGAGTGGTAGCCAGTTCAAGGTAAATAAGACGTTTTTACCCAGGATGCTCTTTTTGATTTTCTTAGCCCAAGCTTTCGGCGGGAAACCGATACCGAACTCCTCAACTACGACGCCGTTACGGCGCGCAATGATGCCATGCCCCAGTTCGTGAACTACCACCAGGAAAACCAGGATAATTAACCCCACAATAATACCTAGCAAAAGATCCATCTACCCTCCGAATCGTCTATGTCGTTTTGAATATTCTTCTATTATAGCCGCGACATCATCTTTTGTCATGTCAGGCCAAAGCTTATCGATAAACATCAATTCACTGTAGGCTGCCCGCCAGAGCATGAAGTTCGATATCCGCTGTTCACCACTGGTCCGCACCAGCATATCGATCGCTGGCACCTCGGGAGCATACAGGTTCTGTGCGATAAGCTCCGGCGTTACATCGTCTGCGGCGACCCCCTCTTGAACAATTTTTTTAACCGCATCAGCGATTTCCAGTTGGCCGCCATAATTAAAGCATACGATCAAGGTGCCGCCCGTATTGTCTTTCGTCGTCGCTTCGGCGTCATCAATCGCTTTCAAGATCCGGTCGCTGACGTTCTCTCTCGATCCAATGATCCGCAGGCGCACATTACGCTCGGCGAACAGGTGCAGATCGGACGTCAACAATTTCAAGACCAGGCCCATCAGCTTGCCGACTTCCTCTTCACTGCGCTTCCAATTCTCGGTGCTAAAGATATAGGTCGACACGAACTGGGCACCGGCATCAAATGTCGCCCGGACGACTTCCTGTAGCGTGTTGTAGCCTGCCAAGTGGCCCTCATACGTCGGGATACCGTGTGTCTTCGCCCAACGCCTGTTACCGTCGACGACATAGCCGACATGTTGTGGGATGATAAGATCAGACATTAGATAGTCAGGATATCTTTCTCTTTTTCTTTGAATGCCGCCTCGATGCGATGGTTGTAGTCAGCCACCAGGCGATCGATTTCTTTCTCGACCCGCTTCACGTCATCTTCAGAAAGCTGCTTATCATCTTTCATGCGTTTTGCATCTTTGAGGGCATCCTGACGGATATTCCGAAGTGCGATCCGGGCGTCTTCGACTTTTTCACCGGTCTGCTTCACGAGCTGGCGACGACGCTCTTCTGTAAGAGGTGGGACTGGTACGCGAACGAGGCGTCCATCGTCACTCGGGTTGAAACCGAGCGTCTGATTATCACGGATAGCTGCCGAAATGGCCGCGATATTACCTGGATCGAATGGCGTCACGAGCAACATCTGGGCTTCGGGTGCGGTTATATTCGCTGCTTGGTTCAACGGCAGCTTCGTACCATACACCTCAACCTGCACACCATCAAGCATGCCTGGGTGGGCACGGCCGGTTCTGACTTTCTTCAGCTCTTCACTAAAGTGCTCCAGGGCACCTGTCATCTTCAGTTCATATTCATCTGTATCAAACATAATCCTCGCCTTATTCTTCTGCTTTAAGTATACCAAAAACGAACCTCGTTTTATATGCCGAGTCCAGCGCCACCAACATCACCCTCTTCTTGACTTACTAATGTAATTATGCTATTATGATAGTATTAACTATAGCCAATAAAAACAAACATGAATAGTCAGCCGTCCCAATTCGAGAATCAATCTTCCGTCGATAAAAAAATCGCCGAAGAGAATGCTCATATCTATTCTTTTTACAATCCGAATGCGGAATCACCCTCTCGTCTTCGGCTTACCGCCATTTTTCGTAGCCATCATCGCTCCGCTGTCCTCGTCAGCCTTGCGGCACTAATCCTTATTCCAATTGGCATCATCTTTGCCTATAATCGTACGACACAACACAACACGCCAACTTCCGAAAAGATAGCTAAGAACGATACTAGTCCAGACAAATCGGACGGTGATATCCTGAAAGGAATCGGCAATCTGACAATACCAGAGTATGGTCACGAGAGTAATGAGCAGAACAAAGGAAGAACGACCACGCCGCCCAAGCCGAACGATCCGGCAAAGGAAGTAACACCGAAGCCAGCCGCGCCTTCACCAGCACCCCAAAAACCGAATACAAAGCCGTCGACACCTGTCACACCGCCACCTGCACCAACCCCTAAACCTGCCTCTTTTAAGCTTGCGATCGGTAGTTGGAATACGTACAAGTACAATAACCAGCAAACGGTAGCCGCTGGCGTGAAGTCTTTACTTGATAATGATATGAGTGCAGTTGGCATCCAAGAGGCTAGCTTCCACACCGACAGCCTGAGCAAATTGGCCTGCTCTTCATGCAAGTATGGCATGTACCCAACCTCAGGTGCACCGAAGAAAATCGCGATTCTCTGGAATAAGAACGTGCTCACTCCGATTGCTCAAGGCAGCATTTACGGTTCAACACAAGATGGGGTAAAAAAATACTTCGTATGGATAAAGTTCAAACAGAACGCATCTGGAAGAGCCTTTTATATGGTTAATACCCACTTCCCTTTTGACGCTGAAGAAGATGGTAAATTAAAAAACACCGCCGGTGGAAAAGCCTACGTCACCCATATGGCGAATCTCGTCACAGCAGTAAAAACGTTCCAGAAACAAAACCTTCCAATCTTTCTGACCGGAGACTTCAATGCAGACTATCGACGTGATAACTGCACCGTGTCCGCGTTCCCTTGCCGGGCGCTCAGTCGCAACCTGAATGTAAAAAGTGGCTGGGAATACCTGAAGCTCAGTGGTATCAGTAGCACGACAGGAACAGCTGGAAGCAGTCGCATCATCGATTACGTGTTTTCTTGGAAACTTAGCTATATTACCTATCAGTCAATGAAGATCGCACACGGCGGCAGTAGCCGCGATGGATGGAACGGTTCCGATCATAAACCTATCGTCCTAAGCCTCACCGTTGGATCATAGGATAAGCATACAAAATGGACCGGCTCTCATGACCGGTCCATTAATATGAGGCTCGCGTTTTGTTCTACTCGTTGACACCCAGCTCGATACGCTTGAACTGTGAGACGCGGATGTTCTCACCGCTCTTAGCAATCTGTTGCTTGATGCGCTCACCGACAGTCATGCTGTCGTCGAGTACGAATGGTTGCTCTGCAAGAACCTGCTCAGCAAAGTGCTTCTTGAGCTGGCCTTCGACGATTTTCTCCGCCATTTCAGCCGGCTTGCCCTTCAGGGTATCGCTTTCGAGCAGCTCTTTTTTCTTTGCTTCGTATTCTTCAGCCGGGATGTCCTCGACCGTCGCATACTTTGGAGACATGGCCGCAACTTGCATAGCCATCTGGTGGGCAAATTCCTTGAACTCATCAAGCCGTGCCACAAAGTCGGTCTCGCAGTTGACTTCAACCACGACGCCGATACGGCCGGAGTGAACGTAAGCATCGATGACGCCTTCACGGGTTTCGCGGTCGCCTTTCTTCTCGGCTTTCGTCAGACCCTTCTTGCGAAGTTCTTCAAGTGCCTTATCAAAATCACCTTCGGCTTCCACGAGAGCCTTTTTGGCATCAGTCAGGCCGATGCCGGTCAGTTCTTTCAGCTTCTTAATGTCTTCAACTGATACGTTCATCTATTTCTCCTCTTTATCCTTGGTTGCTCCACCCTCAGCGACTGCCGCCGTGAAATAGTCGAGTAACAGACTGAGGCCTTTAATCGCGTCGTCGTTGGCCGGGATGACGTAGTCGGCTACGCTTGGATCGGCGTTCGTGTCAACGACAGCCACCACAGGCACACCGAGTGTTTTTGCTTCTTTGACGGCATTGGCATCACTGATGACATCGAGGACGATTACCGCACCTGGTTTGCCATTCAGATCTTTGATACCACCATATTTATGGTTCAGTTCATCGATTTCTTCCTGGAAACGTTGAACTTCGAGTTTGCTGTAACGCTTCTCAAGGTCACCGCTGTCCATTCGCTTCTCAAGGTCGCGCAGCTTCTTCATCTGCTGATTCATCGTCGCGACGTTCGTCAGCATGCCACCGACCCAACGCTCGGTTACGTACGGCTGATTGACCTTCTCGGCTGCAGCCTTGACGATGTCCTTGGCCTGCTTTTTTGTACCGACGAAGAGCACCTTCTTGCCGCTTGCGACTGTCTTGGTAATAAATGGAAGCGCCGCGTCCAGACCCTCGACCGTTTTCACGAGATCGATAATATGTGAATCCTGACGTTTGCTATGGATGTATGGCGCCATTTTCGGATGCCAACGGCTCGTTTTGTGTCCGAAATGAACACCAGCTTCGAGCAGAGCTTTAATATCGACAGATACTGCCATGATGTTTGAACTCCTTGTTCCTCACCGCTTACCCTGAAGGTTCAGGAGTTATGCAAGCGGTTGTGTCGTTAAAATTGTTACCCGTTTAGTATAACGCAAATCGACCCCTTTGACAACACCCCTGAAGTACGCTACAATTGTCAGGTTATGAAAAGCAGTATACACCCAACTACATATCGCCCTGTCGTATTTAGCGACGAGGCCGCTGGGTTCGCTTTCCTCACCCAGAGCACCGCTGCCTCAGATGAGACGGTCAAATGGGAGGATGGCAACGAATACCCACTCGTGAAAGTGCACATTTCAAGTGCTTCACACCCTTTCTTCACCGGTGAAGAAAAGATCATCGACACCGAAGGTCGTGTCGACCGCTTTAAGGCCCGCGCCGCAGCCGCTGAAGAGCGAAAGAGCGCCCTTGCCAACAAGGCGAAAAAGGCCAAAGCGAAAGCCGAAAAGAAAACCGCTGACGAAAAATAACTTCGTCCTAAAAAGAGACTGCTCTTTGCAGTCTCTTTTTATATGCGATAATAGGAAGAACATATGCCGAAGATCAGCCTGAACATCGATGAACTTAAAGCCGAGAAACAGTCTCTGGCTGATTTTCTGGCGTCACCGAACGCCTTTGCCGATCCGCAGTTCAGTAGCAAAAACAAACGCTTTACCGAACTCGAAACTATCATTGAGAAAGCGATGTTGCGCCAAACGCTCGAGAAACAGCTACTGGAAGCTAAGGATCTGGCATCTGGTAGCGACGAACTGGCGGAGCTCGCCAAGCTCGAAGTCGCCGAAACGGAAACCCGCCTCGAAAAGCTCGATGACGATCTGTTTATCATGTTGGCGCCCAAGGACCCGAACGATGAGAAGAATGTCATCGTCGAAATCCGGGCCGGTGCGGGCGGTGACGAAGCGTCACTTTTTGCCAGCGAACTGTACCGTATGTACCTGCGTTGGTGCGAAGCCCACGGGATGAAAACGGAAATCATCAGCGAAAGCGATAACGATGCGGGTGGCTACAAAGAAGTTATTTTCAAAGTCAGCGGCGACGCACCTTATGCCCAACTGAAATTCGAGGGTGGCGTGCACCGCGTGCAACGCGTTCCGGCTACCGAGAGCCAAGGCCGTATTCACACCAGCACCGTTACGGTAGCTATCCTGCCCGAAGCTGAAGAAGCCGATGTTGAAATAAGCGCGAACGATCTGCGTATCGACGTCTACCGCTCCGGCGGTCATGGCGGCCAAAGTGTGAACACGACCGACTCGGCAGTGCGCATTACCCACATCCCTACCGGCATGGTGGTGACCAATCAGGATGAGAAGTCACAGATAAAAAACAAAGAGAAAGCGATGAGCGTCCTCCGTTCACGCCTGCTCCAGGCAAAAATCGACGAAGAAAACGCCAAGATCACCGCCGAACGCCGTAGTCTCGTCGGTACCGGTGACCGTTCTGAAAAGATCCGCACCTATAACTTCCCACAGGATCGAATCACCGACCATCGTATCGGTTACTCGAGAAGCGGTATACCCCAGGCGATGAACGGCGATATCGATGATATCATTGAGCATCTTCAGGCGTACGAACGCGAGCTCAAAGCCCAAGGCGCTTCATCATAACTTAAAGAGTTCTTTTCTACTCTTGCTCTTGTTCGACTGGATCAGCTTCAACTTTATAGCGGCCAAATCCGTTCTTGAGAACCGTCACTTCAATCGGTGTACCGGGCTGTATTTTGTCGCTATCCGTATGAACCGTGATCTTGTGACCGACTTCCTGGCCCTCCGTGACAATGCCGGAGACATCATTCAGGTTAAAGCCATTCTCTTCGGCTAAGTCTTTTACGGCATCTGTGACCGCGCCGATTGGCGTCTCACCCTGGCCAATCGAGGTCTGCTCATGATCAATCTCGTGATATTCGGTCTTCTCATGCAGTTTATTACCGGCATAGCCACCCGCAGCGAGTGATAACGCAAGGACTGGCAAAAAACGCCGGGCTAATTTCTGTTTTCGGCTCAGTTCGGGTGTTGATTGTTTGTTTTCATGACTTTTCATATTCTTAATTTATCATACTTATGGCTTTTTGTCAATTCTATGTCCTGATTTGCAAAATATTAACAGAGGTGGGATAATGATGGTATGCTGTTACACGAATGGATCAAGCAAGCGACTAGCGAACTAGTCGGCGCCGGAATCGGCACGGCGAAACTCGATGCCGAACTCATCCTTTCGCATACGCTCAAGAAACCCCGCACCTGGATCCATATGTATCGCGATGAGCCTCTTGCGGAGCGGCGGCGGGAAATCGCCGATGCGCGCCTTCAGCTTCGCCTCGAGCGTGTGCCGCTTGCCTACATTATCGGTCACAAGGAGTTTTATGGAAGACGCTTTACGGTCACGCCTGCGACGCTCATTCCCCGGCCGGAATCCGAAACGTTGATCGATCTTCTGAAAGAGCTTCACCCCGCTGGCCAAGCCGCCCGGCTTATCGATGTCGGTACTGGCAGCGGCTGTTTAGGCATCACGGCCAAGCTCGAGCTTCCAGACTTGGATGTCACACTATCAGACAGCAGTAAGTACGCATTGAAAATCGCCGTCAAAAACGCCGCCATTTACTCGGCGGATGTGACGACGCTCCAAAGCGACCTATTAAGCGCTTACCCTCTCTCCCCTGATATTATTATGGCCAATCTGCCCTACGTGGACACCACCTGGGAACGTTCCCCGGAGACCGACCACGAACCGGCCGAGGCGCTATTCGCTCCCGACAAAGGATTGCGTCTTATCGACCGCCTTGTGAAACAAGCCGGCGCAACAATGCGCTCAGGTGGCTTGGTCTTACTGGAAGCCGATCCCGTCCAGCACGAGCACATTATTCAACACGCTACCGAGGCGGAATTTCAGCTCATCACAACGCGCGACTATTGCGTCGCTCTGCGTAAGGTTTAGGACTACCGCTGATTGTAAGAATCAAGCGTGATTTTGAGCTGCAACGTCTTGCCGTCTCGTAGGACCGTAAGTTCCACGGTATCACCCGGTTTGTACTCACCGATCAGGGTCGAGACGTTCCCCTGGCTACCTGCGGGTACACCGTTCACTTTCGTGATGATATCTTTTTCCTTCAGACCGGCTTTATCCGCTGGCCCGCCTGCGACAATCGCGGCATGTCCGTCACTTCCGTAGATGTATGCTCCCTCTTTGACGCTCAGGTGGTATTCCTTGGCTACCTCGGGCGTAATAGGAAGATAGCGAACGCCGATGTAGGCATGGGATATTTTGCCCGTCTTCAACACGCCATCAATGACGCCCTTTTCAGAACTGATAGGAATCACGAAGCCGACATTGCTCGCATCTGACGCGATGGCAGTATTGATTCCAATGACCTGGCCGGCCATGTTAACGAGTGGACCGCCGGAGTTGCCGGGATTGATGGCGGCATCGGTTTGGATCAGATCTGACAAGTCTTCGCTGTTGCTGTCCGAACCGTCGAGGCTGGCAGTAATCGAGCGACCGGTACCGGAGATGATACCGCTCGTCACCGTATTCTGGTATTGACCAAGCGCGTTGCCGATCGCAACCACACTCTGGCCGATTCTGATAGTCTTCGAATCACCAAGTTCGGCAGGTTTAAGATTATTGACACCGTTTATCTTTAGGAACGCGACATCGTTCAAGGGATCACGTCCGAGCACTTTTACGTTGTCGTAGGTAGTACCATTCGCATCCACCACAGTTACCGTCGACGCGCCGTCAATCACATGGTTATTCGTGAGGATATAACCGTCCTTACTGATAATAATGCCCGTACCGGCACCGTCCTCTTCGTTCGCAGTGTAGGGAGAGACGCCGCCAGACTGAGTTTTTGTCAAAATAGATACGACACTTGGAGATACTTTGGCAGCCACATCAGCGATGTTCTGCTCCTGCTTCGTCACGACGTTATTGCCGTCGTAACCCTGCGGTAGAACAGTTACCTCTTGCTTGCCGAACGTGGCATAGAGAAAACTGCCGACGCCACCGGCGAGAAGTGATAAGAAGACTATCCCGATGACAAGGAGTAGTCCGCTGTGTCTGCGCGGCTTCTGGACGGCTCGTTCTGTTTGCTGATTGTTGTACTCTGTGTCTTTATGATGTTCCATAATCCCCCACTATGCCGCCAATAGCTTAAAGCAAGCTGGTACGGACCGCGTTAAATGCCACCAATAGTATGACCACGATACTGAGCGAAAGGAGTACTGGTAAAATCACGTCCTGTGAACGTACTTTCTCGTGATGAATATAGCTGGCATACATACGCTCGGCCACAAAACCGAAGGCGATCATGATGATACTGGCTTGTGGCAATTGGATGGTACCGACGCCAGGTAGTTGATACGCCATCGCCCAGTGATATGTCAGCCAGCCCATTTCGGCCATCATAAAA
Source organism: uncultured Candidatus Saccharibacteria bacterium (assembly GCA_964629565.1). GTDB lineage: Bacteria > Patescibacteriota > Saccharimonadia > Saccharimonadales > Saccharimonadaceae > CAZVUH01. Next base: position 14,124 of record CAZVUH010000011.1, read on the forward strand.
CCCCAAAGCAGACTCAAGAATGAGATATGGGCCCCGTGGCGGTAGGCGGTCAGGACATGCCGAGCAGTACTATAGCCGATGACCCACATGAAGAGGACGACCACCGAGGCATACCAGTCGTATGAAACCATGATCGTTGCGGCGGTACCGACGAATAACGCCACGCCCGCTTGCGCGACGACAAAATGCTGTTTCGATTGCGGCTTGAGGAGTAAAAGCCAAGCCAGATACAATACCGCGATGATGATCTGTGCAACGTCCGAGCCACTGGCAAGATACATGAAGACTACGAGGCTAAGGCTGACGATCAAGTCAACTAGGTTCGACTGGATATGGGCAAACCAGTAGCGCGGCCGGACCGCGAGCACCCGCCACTTGCTCAGAAGTACCAAACCAAACGCGGGAAGCGGTGATCCAATCTGGCGTACCGCTACAAGCACGATAACAACCAATAATACGTTCAATAGAACGTAGGCAACTTCGCTCCAAAACGAACGACGTTTTGCTATCTTTAAGAACTCCATTCTCTAGATAGTATAGCAGTTTGCACACCGTTTGGCGAGTGGATTGCCAGTTCGCAAGACGGCTGATTGGTGCTATAGTTAGTGAATATGCAAGCCTCGTTTTCACAACGCCATCCACTTCTTAAGGACGCCATCGGCATCATCGTGTTCGTCGTTTGCGTGGCCATCGGTACGCTGCTCATCAATACGTTTGTCTTCCGTAGTTTCAATGTCGAAGGACCTAGTATGGAGAAAACGCTTTACACCGGCGACCGATTGATCGTCAACCGCCTTCCTGTCACCTGGGCACAGCTTCACAACAAGCCGTACATCCCCGAACGCGGCCAGGTCATCGTCTTCAAGAATCCGAAATACAACGCCGGCATGGGCGAAGAGTATATCGTCAAGCGTGTTATCGCGTTCGCGGGCGAGCGCGTCGTGCTCAAAAGCGGCTCATACACTATCTATAACGATCAGCACCCGAAAGGTTTTAATCCGGATGATGCCAACCATGGCGAGCCAGGCTCACCGACCAGTGGTGTCGTCGATGAGATCGTGCCGGATGGGACTATCTTCGTCTCCGGTGACCATCGTCAAGATAACTATTCATACGACTCGCGAAACGGACTTGGGACGATTCCTTATTACGACATCATAGGCCCCGTTTCACTGCGTATTTTTCCGTTCAACAAAATACGTCACTTCTAGAAGCGGTTTATTTTTCTAGGAGTTTTTGTATGCGCTCGAGTTCTTTTTCGTCCTTGAAAGAAATCGTAATTTTTCCAGAGCCCTTGGCACCCGTTTTGATGTGAATATCAGTTGAGAAACGTTTCGCCAAACGGTTCGCGACGGTCTCGTAGCGGCTCGCATCCTTTGACGGTAACGTCGTTGATTCTTCACTCGTTCCGTTACGCAGCGCGGTAATATACTGTTCAATGCGACGTGCGCTCCACTCCTCGCTGATAATCCGTGGTGCGAGCTTCTCAATGAGAGCCGCATCCAGCGCGACGAGCGGACGGGCCTGGCCTTCGGTCATCTTACCTTCAAGCAAGGCGGTCTTCACGGTGTCCGGCAGCCGAAGCAAACGCAGCGTATTGCTCACCGCACTGACCGACTTGCCGCCTACTCGCTCCCCGATCTGTTCGAGTGTCATATTGAACTGATCCCGAAGCTTGAGGTATGCCGTAGCCGTTTCAATCGGGTTCAGATCTCGGCGTTGAATGTTCTCTATCAATGAGAGTTCGAGTTTATGCTGGGCGCTCAGCGTCCGGACAAGCACCGGGACTTTACTGAGACCAGCCAGTTTTGCTGCCCGAAAACGCCGCTCACCGGCTACGATCTGGTAACCATCATTCTTTGGCGTGACGACGATCGGCTGCAAAATACCATGGACTTTGAGTGATTTCGCCAGCTCCTGTAACGCACCTTCGTCAAAATGACGGCGCGGCTGATCAGGATCCGCAGAGACTCGCGACAAGCTGACTTCGAGTAGCTCGCTGACCTTTTCGTCCTGCTTGGCGGTCGGGTCGAACGTTTCATCAAATAAATCAGTCGGGATGAGCGAGTCAAACCCGCGTCCGAGACCTTTCTTCTGACTAGGCACGTTCCATGACCTCCTTAGCTACGGCTTTATAGGCACGTGAACCCTTTGAAAAACGATCATAGGCACCGACCGGTAGCCCATGGCTTGGTGCTTCGGCCAGGCGGATATTGCGTGGAATCGGGGTCTTGAATACTTTGCCGGGAAAATGCTTCTTAATCTCTTCGAGTACCTGATTGGAAAGTGTCGTACGGCTATCCATCATCGTGGGCAGAACACCCAAAAGATCGAGGCTGGGGTTCATGTTCTTACGCACGAGCTTCATCGTCTCAAGTAGCTGGCCAAGACCCTCCAACGCATAGAACTCCGCCTGTACCGGCAGGAGCACGTGTTGTGCGGCGATAAGGCCATTGACCGTCAAAAGGCTCAGACTGGGCGGACTGTCGATGATGATATAGTCGTAATCTTCAAGTGCCTGGATCGCCTGCTTCAAGCGTGAGAAACGGCGCTCGGCCTGTGCCAATTCGACTTCGGTATTCGCAAGATGCGGTGTCGATGGAGCGATCGAGAGATGCTTGTGCTTCGTGGGAATGATGACATCGGCTAGCGGCACCTTCTCGAGCATGACTTCAGTCATGGTCGCTTCGAGTGATTGTTTGTCGATGCCGAGGCCACTCGTGGCGTTTCCTTGCGGATCAAAATCAATGATCAGTGTTGTCTTGCCCGCTTTTGCGAGAAAATACGCGATATTAACCGCACTGGTCGTCTTGCCCACACCACCTTTTTGATTTGTCACTGCAATAACTGTCGCCACTGTTGGTCTTTCCCTATTCCTTTACCCTATTGTAGCACGAGCATCATGTCCTGACATTAAAAATCCCCGCTTCTCGGCGGGGATTTTATCTGGTTACTTGATTGAGCTGATTTCAATCTTTGAGTACTTCTGGCGGTGGCCATTTTCCTTGTGAACGCGCTTCTTCGCTTTGTAGCGGATAACACGGATCTTTTCACCCTTCACCAGGTCTTCGACGACCTTGGCTTTTACGGTCACACCTTTTACCGTTGGTGTGCCGACAGTGGTTTTATCACCATCCATAACCAACAGTGCATCAAGCGTGAGCTCTTTCGTTCCTTCCGGGAGGAGGTCCACCAGGAGGGTCTCTTTTTCGGCAACAATAAATTGTTTTCCGCCGATCTTAACGACTGCTTTTGTCATATGATTCCTTATATTTATTAATCAATCTTGCCTATTGTAACAGATGAAGAGGTGATTTTCAAGCACCCGCTACAACGACATTATTGGCATGCAACCAGCCTTCGACGCTACCACCATCCAGATATTCACCCTCTGCAGGCACGACTTTGACGACGCCTCCTTGAGCAACGAAGTTATTCACCGCATCCGGCAACTCATACTCACCGCGGGGCGAAGCCGGCAGATCCTTACATGCGTCAATGACCTCTTTCGTGAGAACGTACTTACTGATATTGATAAGATTGCTCGGGGCCT
>CAZVUH010000011.1:17776-19362 GCA_964629565.1 uncultured Candidatus Saccharibacteria bacterium
GTGCCCGGTTGGATCACAAAATGAAGCTGGACATCTTTCAGCGGTGCGACAAGCGGCAGCTTGTCTTCTTTGCCTTGCCGCTTCAGATAGTCATTCAGCGGAATGTTGCTGCGGTAAAAGTCGCGGATCTGCGTGCTTTGTTCACCGACAATAAAAACAATCTCGGTTATACCGGCTTTCAGACAATCCTGCACGACATAATCCACCAATGGCCGGTTGCCTATCGGTAGCATGCATTTTTCTATCGTTTTGGTAATCGGTAGGCGGCGCGTGCCCCAGCCCGCTACCGGAATAATGGCTTTCGTAATCATATACCTAGTCTACTAGATTTGCCCGCCACTATACAACGCGACGAGGACGACGAGCAATGAAGTCATGCCGACAGCCTTGTACAGCCCATGGTGGCGATACCAGCTTTGACGTAGTGGTTTTGGTAATTTCTTGCGATACACGTGCGCGGCAACGGCCGTGACAGCGGCGACCAGCAACAGAGCGAAAGAGCCGAGCATTTCAGGTGTCAAAGATTGCAACGCCACACCAAAACGTGCCACGAAATTGAGCGGCTGGTTGGTTGCCGACACTTCTTCGACCGGTGTTTGTTGAGCCGCCAGAACACCCGGACTGGCCGGTGCGGCGTATAACGCGACTACGATCGACGTCTGTTTGCCGTTCAGCTTTCCGCTCATGACCGCAAAACCCGCTTCGGTGTAATGCGGGTCGAGCATATTGGAGCGGTGCTCGGACGATGCCATCCAAGCAGCGGTTGTCGCGTCAGCGGAGGCGAAATTCTTTGCCAGATTCTCACCGGCATACGCATAGCTGTAATCGACTTGGCCGAACCAATGCCATGGCGTGGTGCCATCTGGGGCGGTGTGCGCCCAATATTGTTGCTTGAACATGTCATTCGCTTTCAAAAAAGCTGCTTTCGCCAACTCATCGTTCCCATGCAACGGTGCCAGCCCCTGTTCTCTGCGCTGGGTATTAGTATCAGCCAGAAGATCCTGCGTGGAAATGGGCTGACGGACACCAAGGACCGATCCGCTCATGGACAGATTATGTCCCGCTACCAGCCCAAGCGCCAGTACGATGACAGCCAGGAGGCCATAGCGGCGCACCAAGTGCGGGCGGTACTGGTTGTGGCGATGTGGCACCAGCGCAAGTTTCACGTGCCGACTGACGTGTTTGCTTATCCTGGCTGTGGTCTTTTTCGCTTGTTTCTTTTTCATAGGCGTAAAGCTATGTTGCTATAGCTTATAGTATAGGCAATTATCAAATAAAAAGCGAGAGGCGTAAAACCTCTCGCTCCTCTCTTGCTTAAAGAAGCTTGTTTTAAGCAGTTTCCTCGGCACGTCGGCGGGCGGCGGCAAACCACCACCAAGCTGCTGCTAAAGCCGCTAGGATAAGCAGCCACCAGTACCAGGCAAGTCCAAGCACTTTCCAGCCCTGCTCACTCGGCTTCACGACCGAAGCCGTCGTGTCGGCCGGTGCTTTTCCGGAATCGTCTTTCGTACCAAGTACCGCCGTGTCATCGTTGGCGGTCGACGGAGTCGTATTGGGCGCCCCTGTCCCGTTCGTACCAGAGGTTG